>JBCAZE010000254.1:0-3232 GCA_039700805.1 Pseudomonadota bacterium
CAATACTGACTCGCAAATGTCTCCGCGAATGACGGGTCCTGCATGGACGGCTGCATCGAGGAGCTACTGGCGATCTGCGAGTGATGCGCGCGTCAGCGCTTCGGCAAGACCGGTATAACTCTCCGGAGACAGCGCGTTCAACGACGCTTTTGCATCAGCGGGAATGTCCAGTGACTCGACGAAAGTGCGCATCGTGTCGGCATCGATTGCTGCACCACGCGTCAGCGCTTTGAGTTTGTCGTAGGCATTTTCAACGCCGTACCGGCGCATGACCGTCTGCACGGGCTCGGCCAGTACCTCCCAGCTAGCGTCTAGGTCGCTTGCCAGTCGTGCTGGATTCGTCTTGAGTTTTGATAGGCCTTTATCTAAAGACGACAGTGCAATTTGCATTGCGCCAAGTGCCACACCCCAATTTCGTTGCACCGTTGAATCGGTGAGATCTCTTTGCCAGCGAGAGATTGGCAGCTTTTCTGCAAAGTGCGCAAGCAGTGCATTGGCAACGCCGAGGTTTCCTTCGGCATTCTCGAAATCAATAGGATTGACCTTGTGTGGCATCGTTGACGAGCCGACCTCACCAGCGACCACGCGCTGCCCAAAGTAGCCGAGGCTGATATAGCTCCAGATGTCACGCGCGAAGTCGATCAAGATCGTGTTGGTACGCATCAGTGCATGGGCGAACTCTGCGAGCCAGTCATGGGGCTCGATTTGTGTCGTCATGCTGTTGAAAACCAGCCCGAGGCGTTCCTCAACGAGTTTTTTCCCCAACGCAGGCCAGTCAACGGCCGGGTAGGCGGCTTGATGAGCGTTGTAATTGCCGACCGCACCGTTAAATTTGCCAAGTGTGGCGACAGCACTGAGTTGATCTCGCTGCCTATCGAGTCTGGCGACGACATTAGCGAGCTCCTTTCCGAGCGTTGTGGGGCTGGCTGTTTGCCCATGGGTGCGGCTCAACATTGGCAGAGCGGCTGTCTCCAAGGCCAGCGCAGCAATCGTGTCGGTGGTGCGAGCAATCGCTGGCGATAATACGTCATCGCGTGCTGATTTCAGCATCGTCGCGTAGGCGAGGTTATTGATGTCCTCTGAGGTGCACCCAAAGTGGATGAACTCGGCAACTTGGTTAGCCGTTGCACTATCGCCGATCGACGCTTTGATGAAGTACTCGCATGCCTTAACGTCGTGGTTCGTCGTCGCTTCTATCGCTTTGACAGCGAGCGCGTCTTCCTCTGTGAAGTCTTCCGCCAATCGTCTCAGCTCACCGGCAATGGTGTCGGGCAGGCGATCGAGCTCAGGGATGTCCTTCGATTCAGCGAGCAGTTCCAACCACCGCACCTCGACTAATATTCGATTGCGGATTAGGCCAAATTCACTGACGTGGTGGCGCAAGGCATCGCATTTTCTCGCATATCGACCGTCGACGGGTGCGAGTGCGAAGAGCGGAGAATCATAATTTGGCGCTGACATGATTTTTCCAAATCGTTAGATTGAATCGCTGCGGGTGGACATCGTCCTGCAAACCCCTAATGATACACGCCTTGGCAGGAGCAGGGCGGATCTCGCTGTCCTTCTTCACTAGGATTAATGCGGTTTTCAAGAGAAGCGAATCATCATGTCAAACGAAGCAACACGAATTGAGAAAGACAGTATGGGCGAATTGGCTGTGCCCGTTGACGCCAAATGGGCGGCGCAGACACAGCGAGCGATCAACAATTTCAAAATTAGTGGAGAAGCGATGCCGGCAGCGTTCATCAATGCGCTGGCCCGGGTCAAGTGGGCAACTGCCGGCGCCAATGGTGAGCTTGGCTTGATGAGCTCAAAAAAAGCCGCGGCGATTCAGAAAGCGGCAACCGAAATTATCGCCGGCGAGCATCTTGAGCAATTTCCGGTCGATGTATTCCAGACCGGCTCGGGTACCAGCTCGAATATGAATGCGAACGAGGTCATCGCAAACCTCGCCAGCGAAAATAGCGGAACGGCCGTACACCCGAACGATGACGTCAATATGGGTCAGAGCAGCAACGACGTGATTCCTACGACGATCCACGTCAGTGCTGCGATTGGGGTGAGTGAGCGCCTGATACCGTCCCTACAGCATCTGGCAGAGGTACTCGAAGAAAAAGCGGCGCAAACCGATGATGTTGTGAAAACCGGCCGTACCCACTTGATGGATGCGATGCCGGTGAGGCTGAGTCAGGAATTAAATGCGTGGCGCACGCAGATTGTTCATGGCATCGACCGCCTAAAGTCGACCATGCCGCGTTTGCTGGCGCTTGCACAGGGTGGTACCGCGGTCGGTAGCGGGATTAACGCCCATCCACGTTTTGGCGCGAAAGTGGCGACTTTGCTCAGTGAGCAGACGGGTCTCGACTTCGTGCCGGCGGATTCATATTTTGAGGCACTCGCGTGTCAAGACACGGCGGTTGAGTTGTCCGGTCAGCTGCGCGTGATTGCCGTGAGCGTGATGAAAATCGCCAATGATCTTCGATGGATGAACTCTGGGCCGCTTGCAGGCCTCGGCGAGATCGCACTGCCCGCACTACAGCCAGGCTCGAGCATTATGCCGGGTAAGGTCAATCCGGTGATTCCGGAAGCTGCAGCCATGGTTGCAGCAGAGGTGATTGGGAACGATACAACCGTCACCGTTGCCGGGCAGGCGGGGAGTTTCCAATTGAACGTTATGCTCCCAGTGATTGCTAAGAATGTCCTGCAATCAATTGAATTACTTAGTAATGTGACGCGCTCTCTGGCTGATGATGCGATTGCTGGCTTTACGGTCAATGCGTCTAACCTGCAGGCCGCGCTTGGCCGTAACCCCATTTTGGTGACTGCGTTGAATCCTGTGATCGGCTATGAGCTAGGCGCGAAAGTCGCCAAACAGGCGTACGCCGAGGGTCGCCCGGTCAAAGAAGTGGCCTTGGAACTGACGGATCTCGACAGTGACGAATTGGATCGGCTGTTGGATCCAGCGAGCCTGACAGAAGGCGGTATCAAAAACTAACTGATGACAGTTTTCGATGCCGAACGGTTTAGGCAGGCGTTTCTAGCGCATCAAACGCCGCCGGATCCGCTGGATATTGTGTCTCCGGAGAATGTCACGGGTCTTTCAGCTGATTGGATTGAGGATAAACGTCGGGGCTTGCGTGTTGCCGCCATTCTCGTGCCATTGGTCGTGCAGCCGAACGGAAGCGTTGAGGTGTTGTTGACAGAGCGGGCCGCGCATTTGAAGCACCATCCG
>JBCAZE010000082.1:0-13837 GCA_039700805.1 Pseudomonadota bacterium
TCAACTCGTCGCCCGACTGCTGCAATTGTGCGCGTGCGACGATGGCCAATGGCACATTGCCAGACTGAGCAGCTTGAAACGCTTGCGAGACGTTTTGCAAGGTCACTCGACGGATGTCCACATGACTAAGACGCCATCGCTCCAACACAGAAGCCGCGGCGCTCCCATAAGGCGCAAGCCTTGGGTTCGCAATGGCGACTGCCGCGCCGTTAGCGATTGCCGTTCGTGCAAGCGATAAGGTCGAAAACTGGCCGCCGGGGTCCCAGAGCGCAAGCGCTCCGATCGCGTAGGTTCTGGGACGTGTTGTTCCAAGGCCAGCCTCGTAAAGTGCAAGCGGCTTCTTTTGATCCGCACTCAAGAAAAGATCAAAAGGTGCGCCGTTAACGATTTGCGCGAAAAGCGTACCAGAAGCACCGCTCACCAATTGGACCGACATACCGTGCTTAGATTCGAAGCGTCGACTCAGTGTTCTTGCCGTCGTCATAAAATTCGCTGCAACCGCCACTCTAATGGTGGGTTGGCCCTCATCCGCAACGGATGACGGCACAGTAAACACTGTTGCCAGCACTGCGCAGAGTACGCAACCGAGAATGGTGGTAAAGCGGGTTTTAGTGCTAGTGTGAGCGTCGGGCATAGAACAGCGTGCAGACTGATGAATAAACTTTTGGTGAAGGCCACTATTGTGCTGTTTAGCGTTGTGAGTCACAACATGGTTTCTGCGAATGACGACAAGCTATCCGCTTACGTAGAAGCGGCTCAGGCTGAGCACGAAGTGGCGGGATTAGCCGTTGCTGTAGTCGACCTCGATGGCATTCGGTTCTTAGCGACGGCTGGAGAGCGAGAGAGGGGGAGTGGCAAAGCTATCGCAGCGGGAGACCTTTGGCACCTGGGGTCCTGCACGAAAGCGATGACGGCCTTGATGGTTGCGACACTTGTTGAGTCGGGTGAAGCCGACTGGAGCGATACCATCCCGCGACTGTTCCCGGCGCTTGCGGACAATATGGATCCAGCATGGGGTGAAGTCACGTTACGAGATTTATTGACGCACAGAGCCGGCGTTGGAAATTTGGGTATTCCCTGGTTGTTTGCGCGTCACGGCGACAAAGCCCCGTTGCAGGAACAACGGGCGGGCACGGTAAAGACGCTGCTTCAAAAACCCCCACGTGAAACGCCAGGTGAGTTTGCTTACTCCAACTTTGGTTACATCATGGCGGGCCATTGGATCGAAACGAAAACGGGTCAGACTTGGGAAAACGCGTTTCGGCAAGGGTTGCCGTCGACACTAATGGGTGACGAAGCGTTTGGTTTTGGGCCGCCACAAGGCGATCAGCCGGTCGGGCATAAGCGGATTCTCTTTTTTGGCAATGGTGCCGTGGGTCAGGAGCCCGAGAAGGCTGACAATCCGGCCGCTTTAGGTCCCGCCGGGACGGTACATGCGTCACTGCAGGCATGGGCGCGTTTTGTCAGTGCGTTCTTTGTCGATGACGGACGTTTGTCTCCTTCGATGCTCGAGGACATGATCACATCACCAGAAGGAGACGTCAGTTACGCGTTAGGGTGGGGTGTCTATGAATCCGAGCGATTTGGAAGAGCGATTGCACACTCCGGTTCAAACACATTTTGGGTGGTGCGCGCCGACGTGTTTGTAGACGCCAACCTTGCAGTGTTGGTCGCCATCAATCAAGGCGATGACAAAGCACTGAAGGCTAGTGATGCGATCGCCGGTGAAGTCATTCGCCGTATTGCAGATCAGCAATAAAAAAACGGCGCCCGAAGGCGCCGTTCAATGTTACCCAAGCAAGTCGTTTACTAGGGATTCCATTCGGCATTCAAATCCAGGCCTGAGAAGGTGCGATAGGCGCGGATTCCGATATGCCAAGTTCCGGCGGACGGGTTTGTAATGCGACAAGTCTCATTGTTGCCATTGCGATAAGGGCGACAATCGTATTGACTCGTCGATGGCTGAGAGCCAAAGCGCAGGTACAAATCCGCGTCACCGCTACCACCAGATGTGGTCACCACCAACTCTGACATTCCAGCTGGAATGTCGATGGTGTAGCGTAACCAGTTGCCTCGTGAAGCGGACAGATTCGACGCGCTGCCAGACCCACCGCTCGCACCGCCACCGCCATTGCTTGGCTCATCGAAGCTTGCGGTCAAACTCACGCCAGAGAATGTGGAATAAGCGCGCAGCATCACGTGATAAGTGCCAGCCTGTGGTGGATCGAAGCTGCAGGTCTCACTATTTCCGTTCCGGTATGGGCGACAGTCATAGCTCGACGTCGTCGGCGCACTGCCGAACCGAACGTACAGATCAGCATCCCCGCTGCCACCGCCAATCACAAATGAGAGATTGGAGGCGCCTGCGGGCACTTCGATCGTAAAGCGGATTTCCTGTCCGGTCGATGCGGCTAATCCAGACTCTGTTTGTCCATTGGTGAGCTCACCGGTGCCGCCGCCGCCACCGCCACCGGTACCGCTAACCGCCGCGACTGCTGCGGTGGCGTCCGCGATGCCAGTACCACACTGACTGCATGTCGCAGGGAAGGCCCGAGCCGTGCTCTTGATGGTCGACTCGATTTGGTCCGGCGTTAGTGACCCATCGATTGCCTTCAAGAGCGCCGCCAGACCCGCCACGTGTGGCGCTGCCATGCTGGTGCCTTGATAGAACGCGTAGTTGTCGCTGCCGGGCCCATTGCTACCAGTATTCAGTGTCGACAGAATGCCATTCGCCGCGCTGGCGCGAATGTCCCCGCCTGGTGCTGCGACGTCCACAACGCTGCCAAAGTTAGAGAAGTACGAGCGCCCGCCAGACCGGTTCGTCGAGGCGACCGTAATGACACCAGAACAGTTGGCTGGATTGGCACCGGAGGCGTTCGTATTCGAGTTGCCTGCAGCAACAACCACCGTCGAACCATTGGCGCGAGCCATATTGATCGCGTTCTGGGTGGTCGTCGAGCAACTGCCGCCGCCGCCGAGACTTAAGTTGATAACATCGGCCGGGTTCGCATTGCTCGGGGTGCCCGTCACATTGCCACCAGATGCCCAGATGATGCTATCGGCGATATCCGAGGTGTAGCCCCCGCAACGTCCCAGAGCGCGCACAGGCACAATTTTCGCACCGTACGCAACGCCAGCAACCCCAGAGCCATTGTTTGTGACAGCAGCGACCGTGCCAGCGACGTGGGTGCCGTGCCAACTACTGCTTCGAGCCGGTTCACCTTGACCACATTGACCCGCAGAAGACGCATCGCCCGGATCGCTAGCGTCGCTATCACGTCCGTTCCCATCGACCGATACAAACGTATCACCGATCATGTCATAGCCTGGTAGCAGGTTGGCTGCGAGGTCTACGTGCGGGCGATAGCCGGTGTCGATAACGGCAACAACAGTGCCTGCGCCTGTCGTGGTATCCCAAGCAGACGGTAGATTGAGGCCACCCGTCGACTCGAAGTAATGCCATTGTTCGTTGTAGCGCGCATCGTTGGGTGTCGCCATCGGCTGCAAGAGCTGATCCACCTCGGCGTACTCGACATTCGGGTCATTGTTCAATGCGACGAGCATCTTTTGCAGGTCGATTCGCTTTTGCCAACGCCTGGTTTGAAAAACCTGCGCGCCATTGCCCAACCGCCGCTTCAGTCGCGGTTGATCACCGAGCATGTATCCCAACTGTCGAACACGCTGTGCTGCTAGACCGTTGGCAAAACTGAAATCAGCCGCATTATTGACTTCTAGGCCCGCGCTTTTGTATTTGACGATGATTTGATTGCTCGACTGCCCAGCGTCTGCCGTAGCGATCGTGGTCTGTGCGAACTCTCCGCCTGCATTCGCGTTGAAAGAGAGAAATAGGCCGGCGATAAGGGCGCCAGCGGCCCGGCCGCGAACGGCCTTGTGTCTCCATGGTGTCATATGTTTCCCCAATGACGTTGGTGGAGGAGTCGTGCCGATCTTCGCCGTCTTGGCTCCTGAAAGGGTTCGCCTTGAAGCTAGTCCTTCTGCGCGCAGCAAATCAAGTATGGTCCATTTAGAGCAAGCATGGTCGATAGGCGAAGACAACATAATACGAAACAAAACAGTTATTTAACCTAAGCACTTCAGCCAAAAATCGAGGTTTCCATATTTGGTCGGATCGATGATATTGCGCAAATTGTGGTTAAAACGGACCGCAAACGCGTCGCCTTTGGATCCGGCGGTGACCGGTGTACGTAGGTCGCCGGATCAATCACGATTGGCATGGAAGGACTGGAACCGCTATCGTCCAGCGTCATGTTATTGAGGGGGTGCGATGACGTATCGCGTGATCATTGTCTTGACGCTGCTGCTCAGCAGCTGTCACAGCTCGGACGCGGAGCTACATTCGACGACGGTGCGAGTCGTCGAGCCAGCCGAGGCGAGCGCCGTCATCACTGAAGACGAAACCATTGTCATACTCGATATTAGAACGCCGGCTGAATTCGCTGACGCGCACATAGAGAACGCCGTCAATATCGATTTCAGCCAATCCGACTTCGCGACAAAAGTCATGGCGCTCGACAAACAAAAAACGTACCTCGTGTATTGTCGAAGCGGGCGACGAAGCACACTGGCGATGGAAACATTTGAGGATGCCATGCTGACTCAGGTGCTACACCTCGCCGATGGTCTGAACGGTTGGCAAGCCGCCGCGTTGCCTGTCGTAAAGGAAAAAAGGGATGAGTGACAAGAAGGTATGTCTGGTAATCGGTGCTGGCAGAGGCATCGGCGGGCATGTCGGCGCGCGTTTCGCAAAAGCGGGGTATCACGCAGCGCTTTGCCGACGCAGTGATGAGGCGGGTCTAGGTCGTCTGGTCGATGCCATCGTCGATGACGGCGGCAGTGCCAGCGGGCATTTATTGAACGCGGTCGAGGAGGGTGCGATCGAGTCGTGCGTTGCCGATATTGAACGCACCATTGGCCCAATCAGCGTGGTGCTCTACAACCTTGGGGCACAGATCGGCAACCGCGCCTTAGCCGACACACCGTACAAGACGTTTGAGCTTGGATGGCGTATGGGAACGTTTGGGTTATTTCGTCTCGCGTCGTGTGTCTGTCCATTGATGGCAGCACGCGGGCACGGTGTGATCCTTGTCACCTCGGCGACAGCCGCTGTACGGGGTAACACTGGCCAGCACTCGCATGCGGCAGCGATGGGTGGCCGACGGATGCTTTGTCAGACGCTGAATGCCGAATTTGCAAGCCAGGGTATTCACATCGCGCATGTCCTCGTGGATGGCGCTGTTGATGCGCCTGATACGTTGGGCAAAATGCTTGGCGAGCAGCGGTTCGATGCGCTGCGCGAGGCAAGAGGTAATGGTAAAGACGGTTTGTTACTGCCCGAACAAATGGCCGAAACCTATTTTCATTTAGCCCAACAGCATCGATCGGCCTGGACGCACGAAATCGATCTCAGGGCATTCAGCGATATGCCTTGGTGGAACTCACCGTAAACGGGCGTGCAGGAGGATCAGCAACAATGACGCAATCCATAGACTTCATATTCGACTTTGCTAGCCCAAATGCTTATCTAGTTCATAGAGCCTTACCGGCGCTTCTTAAGCGGACCGGTGCAGACATCAACTATGTACCGTGCTTACTGGGCGGTATTTTCAAAGCGACAGGTAATCAAGCCCCGATGATGGCGTTTGGTGGTGTCAAAGGTAAGCTCGATTATGACCGGCTGGAAATTGTTCGCTTCATTCAGAATCACAACATCAGCGCTTTCAAAATGAATCCAAATTTCCCGGTGAATACGCTACTGCTGATGCGCGGGGCCATTGTTGCTCAAACGGACGACAAGCTCGAGGACTATATCGAAGCCGGATTTGTTGCGATGTGGGAGCGTGGCTTGAAAATGGATGAGCCTGAGGTTTTCGCTAGTGCGATGGCAGAGGCCGGTTTTGATGGCGAGAAGATGCTTGCTCGTACGCAGGACACTTCAGTCAAAGACAGGTTGATGCAAAACACGAACGATGCTGTTGCGCGTGGTTGTTTTGGTATTCCAACGTTCTATATCGGTGATGAGATGTTTTTTGGCAAAGAGCGTCTACCGCAAATGGAAGCACTCTTATCGCAATGATCTCATCACGAGAGCATCTTCAAGTGAATGCTTTTTGATACGCAACAATCGACATAGCGATGGCCAACACAATGAACAAGCCCGCGATGGCGTACTCCATGGTCCGTTGAGACACCAGGCCTTGTAGACGAGGGCCAATTTGCCCACCGATCAAAACGCCGGGTATCGAGTAGCACACAAGATGCCACGGCACAGCTTGCCAACCACCTGCTGCAACGACCTGACCGATGAGCGTAAACGATGCAAAGGCGACGGTAATGATGACAATCGTCACTGCTGCTGCGACAGCAATAGCGACAGGAACGCCCCGTTTCGTGAGCTGGGGGACGATGACCTCACCAATGCCTACAGAGAGCATGCCGGTGAGAAAAGAGCCAACGCCGGTTGCGACGACGTCTTTGGCCGATAAGCGTGGTCGGTAGTATTGCCATTGTTGACCAGACGCATCGATGAGTTCGATCAACGGGCCGTGGGGACCGCCTTCCGGATTGCTATCGTGACTGACGAATACGTGGATAGCCGCAATGACCAAGACCAACAGCGCGTAGCCGGCGATAAGCAATGACTCTGCGACAAAGTGGGCGAGAAATGCACCCACGATTGCGATGGGCACAGACCAAACAATGAACCGTCTGACGAGTGCGAAATCGATGAGCTTGCGTCGGTAGTAGCCAACGAATCCTGACGTGAATCCGAAAGTCTCGGTAAGAAGCGCTGTCCCAATCGCTGCAACGGTACTCTGTAGCGGGTATTCAGGGCCCAGCAGCGGAAAGACCAATATAAAAATAGGTGTGAACAAAGCGGCGCCACCAATGCCGCTCAGCATTGCCGCTGTCGCGACACAAATGGCCACAGGGAACATAAACCAATAGAGCGTGAAATCCATCACGCGATTATCGCTTATTCAATCGTGAGTTGCGCGAGCGATGGGGGGTCTCGTCGTGATCTTCGCGTCGCCGATTGTCCCGATGTTAATCGAGTTGACGTAACAGGTTCGTCAGGGTCGTCTTTTCACCGGCTTTGAGTGCTTCGATGGCGCGAGCCGCGACTTCGAATCTGGCGGTCGCCGCCTTCGATGCCAGGCGTTCGCCCTTACGGGTCAGCTTTGCGGTCTTCACGCGTTTGTCAGCAAGGTCTGCGTGACGGGAAATCAGGTTGGCCGTTTCAAGTCGATCGAGTGCTGCGGTCATAGCGCCCGATGTTAGGAGTACGGCGTTACCGAGTTCACCCGGCGTTAGCTCGTAGGGTGAGCCGCTGCGTTTTAGCGTTGCGAGAATATCAAAGTCGGTATAGGGCAATCCGTACGGCTTGAGCGCTATTTTCGCGTCCCGTTCATAAAGCCGGCCGAGTCGAATGATGCGACCAACGATGGCCATCGGCGAAGCATCATGATCCGGACTTTCTTGTTGCCACTCGGACACTAATGCATCCATCAACGGTTGGTTATTGTTGGTAGTCATAACAGTATCTTGACATCAAGATAGTTTCTTGCCAATATCTTTACATCAAGATATTAAGGAAGTTGTCATGAGAATCCCCCGCATAGCCGCTTTTACTTGCCTACTGCTCGCTGCTTGTCAGTCTTCGCCAATCATCCACGCGACACCGCAGCCACTGAGTGTGTTGGAGGATAAAGTCAGGAAGACCGCGTCAGGCGAGGACTTTTGGTACCAGCTTGGTACGCTGTCCGTTCCCGAAAATCGACAAGCGGCGGAAAGCCGTTCGATCTCAGTGCAGTTTCATCGTTTCGCTCGCGCAGATGACGCACCTCCTCATACGCCACCTATCTATCTCTTGCGCGGCGGTCCTGGGTTCGCTGGCCTCGAAGGAGACTTAGAGCGCGAAGGCTATTACGAGTTCTATATCGAGCCGTATCTTGCGATCGCTGATGTCGTTGTGGTGGAGCATCGCGGCTTCGGCACGCTCAATGCACTACCTTGCGAGCCGATGCGGGCAGTCAACCCTAGTGACGTTGAGACACTAGAACAACGGAAAGCACGCTACGCTGACGCAGCGTTTGCATGTCGAGATGAATATTTGGCGAGTGGTGTTGATCTGGCGGGCTATAACGTGCGCGAGATGGTCGCTGACGTGATCAGCGCAGCCGATGTGTTAGGCCATGACACCCTACAAGTCATCGGCAATAGTTTCGGGTCACACTGGGCTATGCAGTTGGTCCGCGAGCATCCGACTCGCGTATCACGTGCAACGCTCAGCGCGCTGGAAGGACCCGACCACACGTTCGATTTGCCGGCTGAGAAACAAGCGGCATTGCAACGTATCGCTAACGAAGCGCAAAGGAAAGGACTCGTGGACCCAGACGGCAAGGACTTGTTGACGGCATTTTCAGCGTTGGTCGCATCGCTTAATGACAAACCGGCCGTGATCGAGATACTCGAACCTGCGAATGACAAGCCCGTCTTACTCGACATTCGCGGCGAAGATCTTCGTGAGGTCGTGCAAGGATTCTCACGCGGGACCACATGGGGATACCTATTCCCGACATGGGTCGCGGATCTTCAAACTATGCTGGGTGGCGACCTTGACGGTGCCGCGCGAAGAATCCTCTATGTTCGTGCTCGCCAGTCAATGGATACCGCCGCTTTTATTTCTGCTGAGTGTGCTTCAGGCGCAAGTCCAGAACGAACAAGTCGATTGCGGTCGCAAGCGGCTGAGTCGCTGATCACCAATAACCTACTTTTCGAATCCGGAATTTGCGAGGACTGGCCAGCCGCCTTTGATGATGATTTCCGCGAGACTTTTGTCAGCGATGTGCCGATGGTGCTGATGCATGGCACGTACGATACGTCGACGCCTTTCGCCAACGCTGAGAGTTTTGTCGCAATGTTCCCGCAAAGCCACTTCATTGCGATCGAGGGCGGCTCCCATGGCGCTAACATTGAGGCGATGGAGCAATATCCAGCGTTCAAAGCGCAGCTATTTGACTGGCTGAAGACGGGACAGGTTGGCGATATGCCCACCAAGATCACACTGCAGCCTATTGACTGGACGGCAACGCTCTAGCGCGCGTGAGCTCAACTGATCACGAGTAACCAAAACGGGAGCGTTCCGAGAGAGAGCATCGTTGATTGCACCGTCACTGTGGCGACCCGCTTTTTGTCTGCGCCGAATTGGCTCGCCAGCGTCGGTGCTGCTGTCGCGGTCGGCAAGGCCGCAAAGACAATGAATGCAGCGGCGGAATAGGGTGACAACGCTGCGACCGTGACGAGCGCCATGGCCATCGCAGGCAGGATTAGGAGTTTAACCGTGTGCAAACCGAGGTCGAAGATGCGGAGCTTCAAAAGCATTCGCCAGTCCAGCGCCGCGCCGATCACAATCAGAATAAGCACGGGTGCCACGCTACCAATCCGACTGAGCGCTTGCATCGGAATTTCTGGTAGTGGCGCACCTAGAACGCTGGCAGTGATGCCCGTAGCGCTCGCGATAAAGAAGGGGTTTCTCAATACAATTTTGATTCGCGCGACTAGGTTATCGTCAGATCGATGAGATAAGACCAACACCGCGAGAATATTAGCTACTGGAACCGCAAGACCCACGATTACCGCCATCGTCGCCAGCGCATCTCCCGGAAGTGCTTGGGCGACCACAAAAGCCAAGCCCGAGTTGAAGCGCCATGTGGTCTGCCAAACGCCGGCAAAATCGGTGTAACTGAGCTCGGATAGTCGAACGAGGGGCCAGGCAATAACGCACCCTGCGATCAAGAGCGACCACACCAGGACGCCGAGACTGCCGACCTCCTGAAGCGTCACGGCGCTGGTGGCTGCGGCTGAAAAAATGAGCGCTGGAAACAACACGTAGTAGGCAAGCGCATCGAGTCCTTGCCATAGCGATGGTTTGAATCGCTTCGATAAGGCCATGCCCACGACAATGATCAAAAGATCGGGGATCAGTGCTGTGATGACATTTGATGCGGACACGGTGAAACGCTAGCTGTTTGCGCCTGGCGTCGCAACCGTTGCGCATTGGTTGCAACATGGCACATGCGGCACGCGACGACGTCGTTGCGGCGCTTAATAATCTCACTGTCTGTGCTAGGTTGTTCGGATAGTGTTGGAGGATGCATGGAACATATCGACGTATTTTGGTCTTTTCGTAGTCCGTATTCGTATTTGGTGACACCAGATCTTGAACGTTTGGCGCGCGAGTTCGAAGTTGCGGTAGACATCCGCATAGTCATGCCGATTGCGGTGCGCGCTAAGAAGGCGCTGTTCGACAAAGGGAATCGAAAACCGGCGATGTATATCGTCATGGACAGTCAACGACGTGCAGCGTTTCTTGGTATGCCAATGCACTTTCCCCCACAACCGGATCCGGTGACGCAAGATTATGAGACCTTGGAGGTTGCCGAGGACCAGCCACTAATCTTTCGGTTGGCAAAGCTGGGCGTTGAAGCGCAGCGACGAGGGAAGGGGCTTGCATTTGCGAAGTGCGTTTCGCACCTCATCTACGGCGGGACTGTCGATTGGCACGAGGGCGCCCATCTCAGTGAGGCTGCGGATCAAGCGGGGCTAGATTTGGCGTCCATGGAAGCGGCAACAGTGCACGGCGACCATCTGGCAGAGATCGAACGGAACCATGACGCACTAGAAGCCGCAGGTCATTGGGGCGTACCGACAATGGTGGTACGCGGAGAGCCATTTTTCGGGCAGGATCGCATCGACACCTTGCGCTGGCGTCTCAGCAACCTTGGCGTGCCGAAGCGAGACAAGTAAGACTGGCTGCCACCTTCGGTTATTGCGGTGCAACACAATAATTTTGCAATGCAGCAATTCGTTTGTAGCATAAGCTTTTGTTTATATTGCAACTATTGGCAATAGCCTTCTTCAATTGGCCTCTTTGATTTTTTGAATTGTTCGCTTGCGCCGAGCGTCAGTAGGATGTTGCTCGCCTACTAACAACGCCGACATCATGTCGGTGAAGCGTCCCACGGGCCGGCAAGGAAAATCGTTGCTGTGTTTGTGAGATGTTGATTAACGCACACAATCGGAGCAACACAATGCGAAATGCGATTCGTAAATTAGGCCTCGGCGTGTCCTTGCTAGCTATCGGTGTCACGGCCTCGGCAACACCGCCAGGCTTTGGCATGGGTGCAAAGCCTGTACGCACAGGTGAGGGGCCTCAAGCCAAGACCGTACAGGACTGGTGGCCGGAGGTCGTCGATCTTTCCAGGCTACGCGACAACGCGATGTCTTCAGATGCCGGCATGACACAGGCGGAGTACGTCGCCAAATTTGAACAGCTGGATCTGGATGAGGTGAAGGCCGATATTACGGCTGTGTTGTCGGATTCGAAGGACTGGTGGCCGGCCGACTATGGCACTTATGCGGGCCTATTTATTCGTCTCGCCTGGCACAGCGCTGGCACCTACCGCTCGGGAGATGGCCGCGGTGGCTCCGATGGCGGTCAGATTCGTTTTGAGCCTCTGAATAGTTGGCCGGACAACGGCAACCTCGATAAAGCGCGTCGACTGCTTTGGCCTGTCAAGGCGAAGTACGGTGATGCGCTTTCTTGGGCAGATCTGATGATTCTCTCGGGCAATGTCGCGCTGGAAAGTGCTGGCTTCAAGACATTCGGTTTCTCCGGCGGGCGCGTTGATGATCTCGAACCTGATCTTGTGTATTGGGGTCCAGAGAGCAAGTACTTAACGGCGCAGCGGTTCAATGAAGAAGGCGAGCTCGCTGACCCATTGGCGGCGACGGAAATGGGTTTGATCTACGTCAACCCGCAAGGCCCGGAAGGCAATCCCGAAATTCTCGCGTCTGCAGAACGAATTCGCACGACGTTCGGTCGCATGGGCATGAATGACGAAGAGACTGCGGCATTGATTGTGGGCGGTCATACCCTCGGCAAAGCACATGGTGCCCGCGATGCGGCGAGCTGCGTTGGTGCGGAGCCTGCGGCCAATGGTGTTGAAGCCCAAGGTCTTGGTTGGAAGAACAAATGCGGCAGCGGTGTCGGCCCTGATGCGACGACCAGTGGTCTCGAGGGCGCGTGGACTGCCACACCGGCCGTCTGGAGCAACAACTACGTACAAAACCTGTATGCCTTCGAATGGACCAAAACTAAGAGCCCGAGTGGTGCTATTCAGTGGGTGCCTGAGAATGAAGACGCGCGGTTTGTGCCGGATGCCTACGATCCGAACAAGTTTCACCAGCCGGTCATGTTCACCACGGATTTGGCACTAAGGTATGACACCAACTATGGCAAGGTCACCAAGCGTTTCCTTGAAGAACCAGGTGCAATGGACGATGCGTTTGCGCGCGCTTGGTTCAAACTGACGCATCGTGACCTCGGACCGAAGTCTCGATATGCGGGTTCTGAAGTCCCAAGTGAAGATCTGGTATGGCAAGATCCGCTGCCATCGCCGGAAGGCAAACCGGTTAACGCGCGCGATATTGCGTCATTGAAGAAAGCGATTCGTGCCAAGGGTCTTGATAGCGCCGATCTCGTCGGCACTGCATGGGCGTCTGCTTCGACATTCCGCGATACCGACTTCCGTGGTGGTGCAAACGGCGCACGTATTCGGTTCGCACCGCAACGGGATTGGGCAGCTAACAACGCGGCGTCGCTGGATACCGTAATCGCCGCATTGGAAGCCGTCCAAGCTGACTTCAATAAGAAGTCACGCTCACGCAAAGTGTCGCTGGCGGACCTGATCGTATTGGCTGGCGGTGTGGGCATCGAAGATGCCGCCAAGGCGGCAGGCTATGATGTGACGGTACCGTTCACGGCCGGTCGTGTTGACGCGACCGAAGCGATGACCGATCCAAACAGTTTCGCTGTGCTGGAACCGGCCGCCGATGGCTTCCGGAACTACTACAGCAAGCGCGCTCGTTTGTCGCCATCTGACATGCTGATTGATCGGGCGGACACACTAACGCTCACGGTGCCGGAGATGTCTGTCCTCGTTGCTGGTATGCGCGTCATTGGCACGAACGCCGGTGATACGTCGCACGGGGTGTTCACCGATCAACCCGGCACACTGTCCAATGACTTCTTCGCCAATCTTTTGGACATGTCGACGGCGTGGACAAAGTCTGATGATGGGGTGTTTGTTGGTACCGATCGCAAGAGCGGTGATCAGCGTTGGACAGCGACTGAAGTGGATCTAGTGTTTGGCTCAAACTCAGAGCTACGCTCGGTTGCCGAGTCGTATGCACTCAATCGTAGTGAAGAGCGATTCGTTAATGACTTCATCGATGCGTGGGTCAAAGTGATGAATCTCGATCGTTTTGAGTTGAACTAAGCCACAGTTAGCGAGCCGCTTCAGTGAAGCGGTGCCGCTGGCATTGAAAGGCGTGTCTCGAGAGGGACGCGCCTTTTTCTTGGCGGAGGGCATTGCGAGTGTTTGACGCCAGGCACAAAAAAGCCCGCAGCGCAGGAGCACCGCAGGCTTCTTCGAATCATCTCGAGCTAGCAACTAACGGGTTGTTAGCTCGCGACAATGTTAACGACGCGAATCGTTATGCAGGCTCGTAAGGGAGCGAAGAGTGATGCTGGATGATACGCAGCGTGCCATCCTCGTCCTTCTTATAGCCCCAGCTCTTGTCGACTTTGGTCACGCCGCCATCTTTGTCGGTCATGATGACCCAGCCCATCCACATCGCTACATCGCCTTCGATGAAGAATGCAGATGTCTCGGAACGACATTCACGCCAACCTTTCAGCGCGAAGCCACCGTCGAGAGGAAAGTCTGGATCATGAGCGACGAAGTAGGACAGG
>JBCAZE010000255.1:0-3217 GCA_039700805.1 Pseudomonadota bacterium
GCGGGTTGGCAGCATGTTCCGGCGGTGGTCAATCAACAGATCTTCGAAATCAAATCGCCAATTATCCTTCAGCCTGGCCCGGCGGCGCTGACCGAAGGCTTATCAGCCTTGAAGGCCATCATTCGTGCCTGGTCTGACGCGGACTACGATTCGGTAGCCGTCAGCAGTTGAAGCGCCTGTAGGTAGCGAGCAGCGCTGCCTTCAAGAATGTGCTCGGGTAGCGCAGGGCCTGGCGCTTTCTTGTCCCAATCGAGCGTCTCGAGATAATCGCGGACGAATTGCTTATCGAAACTTGGTGGACTAATGCCAGTGCGATACGCATCAAGTGGCCAAAATCTAGACGAGTCAGGGGTTAGGACTTCATCGATAAGATGAAGTCGACCATCATCATCGAGACCGAATTCAAACTTAGTGTCAGCAATGATGATCCCGCGTTGCCGCGCATACGCCGCGCCGTCGTTATATAACGCGAGTGTTGCGTCGTGGACCTCTGTCGCCCGCGCTACCCCGATCAAATCAGCGAGCGTCTCGAAGTCGATGTTCTCGTCGTGATCGCCATGTGCCGCTTTCGTCGCAGGCGTAAACAGCGGCCGCTGAAGTGCGCTCGCCATGGTCAGCCCGTCTGGAAGTGCATGACCGCACACCGCGCCGGTGGCTTGGTAGTCTTTCCAACCCGACCCGATCAAATAGCCGCGTGCGACCGCCTCCATAGGCAAGGGCGTCAGGCGTTTTACGACCATCGTTCTCGATTCCAACAGTCGGTTTTCGTCGGTATCACCGGCAACATCGCATAGCGACAACGGCGTTGTGTGATTGGCAATCTTGTCGTCGAATCGACGAAACCAAAAGCGAGAAATCTGTGTTAACACGACGCCTTTACCGGGAATAGGTGCCGGCATAATCACATCGAACGCGGAGAGTCGATCGGTGGCGACGATGGCAAGGTGTTGATCATCGACTGCGTAAATGTCGCGGACCTTACCGCGCGCCAGCAACTCGAGCCCTTTGATGTTGGATTCGAAAACGGCATCCGCCTGCATGATTCGACCTCGGGTCAAGAAAGCTGGGATAATGCGCATATGCAATCGATGAAGCAAGCGATGCTGACGCTCACCACGATATGAATATGCTGGGGAAGGTCATTGGCGGTGTCGTCGGTCTGGTCACAGGCAAATGGCCGATCGTGATCGCCGGAGTGCTATTAGGCCATCAGTTTGACCGTGGTTATGCGAAATACGCGGCGCGACGGCTACCGGCGAATTTCGTTCCGGTCGCGTTCGCGGTCATGGGGCATCTTGCAAAGTCTGATGGTCGTGTTTCGGAGGACGAAATACGCCTCGCGCGCACAGCCATGCATGCGATGGACCTTGATGGTGACCAAACGCGCGACGCCATGAACGCGTTTAACGCAGGGAAAAGTCCAGACTTTGATTTGGACGCGGCCCTCGGCCGTCTTGGCAAGCCTGCGAACCTTGAGACAGCGATCGGTCGTCAGTTAATCGAGTTGTTGTTGCCCGTGCTTTTGATCAAAGACGAAGCGAGCCGTGCTGAGCGTCGTATTCTCTGGCAAGTCTGCGAGGTGTTCAGCGTGAGTCGTGTAGAGTTGGCGCAGATGGAGGCCGCCTCGCGCATCAATCGCCAATTCAGTGGACATGCGGGACCGACGACGGCCGATGGTCCGAACGCTGCGAATAATGCGTTTGCCGTGCTTGGCTTAAATGCCGATGCATCTGACAAAGAAATAAAAAACGCCTACCGACGGCTAACCAACAGGTATCATCCGGACAAACTTGTTGGCGTGAATGATGATCCGGCGGCACTCGAGGCTGCGGGTCGAAAAACGCGAGAGATTCGTGAGGCATACGAAATGCTGCGCAAACGGCGCGGATTTAAGTGATCAGAACGTTAAGGATCAGGATATGAAACAGCAAACGGTCATTGCGCCGTCAATACTGTCAGCCGATTTCGCTAGATTGGGTGAGGAGGTTGACCAAGTATTGAACGATGGTGCGGATTGGGTGCATTTTGACGTCATGGACAACCATTTCGTGCCCAATCTTACGATCGGACCGATGGTGTGTGCGGCGTTGCGTTCGTACGGTATCCAGGCGCCAATCGATGTGCATTTGATGGTCGAGCCAGTCGATGAGCTGATCCCTATGTTCGCGAAGGCCGGCGCATCATTGATTTCAATTCATCCCGAATCGACCCGGCATCCGGATCGTTCGCTGGCATTGATCCGCGAGCTGGGTTGCCAGGCTGGGTTGGTATTTAGCCCCGCCACCCCGCTGTCATGGCTTGATTACGTGCTCGACAAGATCGACCTTATTTTGATCATGTCGGTGAATCCTGGGTTTGGGGGCCAGAAGTTTATTCCGGCGGCCTTGGAAAAACTCAAAGCGGCGCGTCAGCGTATTGATGAGAGTGGCCGAGACATTCGCCTGGAGATCGATGGCGGCGTCAAGGTCGACAATATTGGCGAGATCGCCGCTGCGGGTGCCGATACGTTTGTCGCTGGGTCGGCCATTTTTGGTAGTGAAGACTATAAAGATACTATTGCCGCCATGCGCAAAAAAATAGGCGGCAGCTGAGCGCTCAGCTACCGCCTACGGTGTTACTCAAACGATGATCTAGATTTTTCGTTTGGGCCGCGCGCCGAAAACAACAATGGTCTTGCCGCTCGCACTGACCAATCCTTGCTCTTCCAGCACCTTGAGTACTCGTCCTGCCATTTCGCGGCTACAGCCGACCAGGCGTGACAGTTCTTGTCGACTCACCTTAATTTGCATGCCGTCGGGATGAGTCATCGCATCAGGCTCGTTACACAAATCCATGATGGCGTGCGCCACGCGACCGGTCACGTCGACGAAAGCCAGATCTCCTAACTTACGGTTTGTGCGATCGAGTCGCGTCGCGAGCTGGGTAGCGAGCTCAAACACGAGGCCGGGGCTTTCGCTAGCGATTTGGCGGAAGCGCGGATAGGTCATTTCCGCGATCTCACTTTCGGTGCGTGTGCGCACCCAAGCACTGCGGGTTGGCTGCTCATAAAACAAACCCATCTCACCGAAGAACTGGCCTTTGTTGAGATAAGCGAGCACCATCTCGTTGCCGTCTTCGTCTTCGATCATGACCTCGACGGAACCATCAACGATGTAATAGAGAATGTCTGGCAAATCACCGGCATGAATCATGACGGTTTTTGACGGAACGGTCCTGA
>JBCAZE010000083.1:0-13804 GCA_039700805.1 Pseudomonadota bacterium
CTGAAGCATCGGAAAACTGTGCAAAAGCATCTTCTAGCGAGTGGTGTTTGCTGAGTTCCGAAACCTGGCGGCTTACAAACGCGAGGTTTGATGTCACTTTTGAGCTAAACATCGGTGTTAACGAGACCTGCAGAATGAGGGAAGATCAACACCCGCAATGGATGTCCGGTTGGCGGCGGATGATGTGAGTCCGGGCGGGAGTACGCCGTCGCCACATACGAGGGAAACGGGTCCACTGCTATTTTCCTTAACCGTGGCTAAACGCAGCGTCAGGGTCTTGCCTCTAAGGCTCGTGCTCGCGTTGTCACTAGAGAACACGATATCGACGCCGCCATTGGGCGTCAGCGAAACCTCGCTGACGAATTTTCCGAGACCAAAGTCGTTGTTGTCTGGCATACGCAACTCGTTGTCTGATGGCTTGGGCCAACTGCCATGTATCGCTCGATATTCGACCATGTCGACCTTTCTCGTTGATACCAATGACAATCCCTCAGAGACTTGAGTGATGGCAATATAGTGGCGATAGGTGTTAGACGCGATGGCAGTCAATATCATGATGATCGCTGCGACAGCGCTGATCTCGAGGGCAACGCGCATGCGTTGACTGATATCGGTCGCAAGGACAAAGTTGATCAGTTTCGGTTCCGCTCTATCCATGATTATCTGCGCAACGTCGTCTTTGGCTACCAATGAACATAGTCATTGAATTGAAGCGTCGTCGCAAGCGCCAATAACGTTAATGCGGGTATCAGCCAAGCGAGCACACCATTGGCAACCGCGCGTGCCAAAGAAAACCCCTGCACAGCGGCGATGCCATAAAAGAAAATAACAAGCGACCAGACGCTCAAAGCAACTTGGACGCCAACTAGCACTAAGCCAATCACTAAGAATCGTTCGTTTTCGCCCCAACTTGGTGTTTCATCAGGCTCGATGCCAACTAGCATCAGTAGGGCGATACACAAAGTCGAGAGCACCGCCATAACGCACACCGGTACATTCGACCAGGCAAAGACAACCTGAAGGCTCTCGATGTCGCCCTTCCCGCCAAGCCAGCGTCCAGTCAAACGCACGAGCCAAGCACCGATAAAGACGGCGATGAGTTCGAACAGTGGCGAGAACGAGAGCAGTGACTGCAACAGTAGGCCGTAACTGGTCTCAGTGAAGTCGTCGAACAAGACGTCCGCTGGAAACAGCCAAAACCCGGCTACGATGGGCAAAACGAACAATAGGTAACCAGGATTTTCGTGTGCAATCCTCGAGATCGTCTCGCCGGGCTGAAGCCAGATTGACCGTAATGGACGAAATTGTCTGGTAACGCTTGTTGCCGTCTGCGTCGGTGAATGCATTGTTGTCGTCAGTTAGTTGCGTAACGCAGTGATACTGTTTCGAGTTGATCCAAAGCGGCGGACGAATACGCGGCGCATTTTTGCTTCATGAGCAGGACCCTTTACGGATGCATCGATGCGCTCAGTATAGAGCCTCTCGGCGCTTGCTCAACCGCAGCGACTCTCGGCCGAGGCTGAGCATGCAACTTATGCGACCGACGACAAGCCTTGGGTGTCGTTGTCGTCCGACTGCTCTTCGACAGTGAAAACCCCAACCACCGATTGCAGCTCATGCGATAAGCCGGTCATGTCATGGCATGCATCCACTGACTCTTGAACGCGACTCGCATTGTCGCGTGTCATTCTATCCATGTCCGAGACAATCTTCGTGACAGTTTCTATGCCATCCGTCTGCTCTCGGCTCGCCGAGGCGATGAGCTCGACGACATCGCTCGCTTGGGCCACTGCTTCGACAATCGAGTCAAGCGTTTTCCCAGACTGGTCGACAAGTGCAGCACCCTCAGCGATCTTAGCAACCGAATCAGCAATCAGCGCATTGATCTCTTTGGCGGCGGTGGCACTGCGCCCGGCAAGGTTCCTGACTTCGCTGGCGACTACGGCAAAGCCACGGCCATGTTCGCCGGCACGGGCGGCTTCGACAGAGGCATTCAGTGCGAGTAGGTTGGTTTGAAATGCGATCTCATCGATGACGTCTGTGATTTCAGTCACCTCCTGGCTGACCTTCTGAATCGCCTCCATCGCATCGATCGCTCGACCGACCACTTCGCCGCCATGTTCGGCATGGCGTTTCGCCTCTGTGGTCAGTTGATTCGCGTCGCTAGCATGCCCGGCGTTCGCGCGAACTGTTTCCGTCAGACTGTCCATGTTCGCTGCGGTGCGCTGCAGTGAATCAGCTTGACTCAGCATTGTATCCGCGAGGCTCGCGTTGTTGCCGGTCAAGCCTCGCGCGCTCGCATCGACTTGTTCAGATGCGGTTTGAATGCTGTGTACGACGCGTGTCAGCTGCTCGATCGTGCGATTTAGGTCTACGGTCAGTTTCTGATAGTGACCGGCGTAGGCGCCTGTTGCGCGTTTCGTCAAATCACCCTTCGCCATGGCGGCGAGTACAGAGGAGCACTCGGTGATCAGTCCATCCGAAGCGGTCACCAAATTGTTGATGCCGTCGGCAACTGTGGCGTAAAAACCATCGAGGCCTTTCGTTTCCACCCGGCGTGAAAGGTCGCCTGTCGCGACAGCCTTCACCATGTCGCTGAACTCGTTCTCGACACGTTGGCGTGTCGTTTGATCATGAAATTCCACGACGCGGCCAACCCGCTCGCCACTGTCACTAACGACCGGTCCACAGACAACATGAACGCTTCGACCGCCGAATTCGAGTAGGCGTTCAGCAGTACCGAGTGACGTGTCGTTTAGGATGTCGTGATTGTTGACCAGCAACTCGTTCACTGGTGTGCCGACCAGTTTGTCCACGTCGTAATGAACGTGTACATCGCGGTACGCGGCACGGAGATCCGTAAAAAACTCTTTTGCGGCGCGGTTGGGTTCAAGAATTTTGTCGTTCGTGTCGACGATCAGAATAGGCGTCGCGACATCTTGAAACGCCACTCGGATCGCGACGTTAGCCTTCATCATTTCCAACAGACGATTGACGACTTCTGCTTGTGGGTTGTCCGTGTTGACCGAGATGTCGAGATCACCGGTCGTGATGACGCGGCGCATCGTGTCTAGCACCTCCGCATTTTCCTCGCCGATTCGAACGCGTTCGGCGAACTGACGTGTGAGGTCAACGATGATCAGCCCTAGCACTGCGGCCTCGATGATGACGAACGCGGCGTGCAAAATAACGATACCGAGACCGGTGCCGTAGTCAAAAATCTTCACCGGCGTACCGAAAAGCGCGACACCGTATTGTTGGCAGTAATTCAGCGCAAGGTGGTGCACCGCAATCGTAACGACCGCGGCAAGCAGCGGACGAAGATCTTTGTAGCGGATCAAAAAGGCGAGTGCGCAGAAAACATGGAAATGCCATTCAATCCGCCCAAGGCCCTGTTGGATGAACAGTCCAGAGTACAACATCAAGCTCGCGGCAAAGACCATCCGGGTGTAGGGGGAGTCGCCAAGCAAGCGAAGTGCGGCGAAGCATAAACCGGTGATCATCCCACCGCCGATGAGGCCGAGCAGAAAAAATCCGTTGAACCAGGAGACGACCCCGGTCGCCAGTGCCCAGTGCAGCAACATCATTTTCATCATGAAGCTGTTGGCGGCTTCGTAATCCTGACTTAGGGCGCGTTGTACGGAATGCGCATAATGCTTGAACGACAAGCGCTCTAGGATAGCTTGCGTCATCGCTCGGCTCCTAAAGGCTGGTCCATCATCATACGTTTGGACAGATCGTCCACGAGCACCGACGCATCCGGCGTCTGCCGGTATACATGATCGATACGCCAGTCAGTGCCCGCTCGTTTTAGCAGAAACACCTGTCCGCTATGTGCAGGCTGATTGGAGACGTCATCAAAGGTCTGAATGCCGAGCTTACGCATCAAGTCTGATGGTGGGATATCAGTAGTACTGATTGCCACAAATGAGGCGTGGAACAGCGATGCGTAACGGGTCGATTGTGTGCTACTCCCGTACCGATCCGTGTTGATGAACACGAGCTGTAAGTCATCGCTCGCTATTGTGCGTTGCGCCGCCGCCATGTTGGCAAGTGTCAAAGGACACTGCGTCGTGCAACCCGGATAACCAGCGAACACGAGTGCCCACTTGGCATGTAATGTATCCAGTGCATCGAGTCCCAGTTTTGATGCGCTACGCGCTGGCAAAAATGGCAGTGAAATCAGTGTTGTGAGGGCAAGAGAGAGCACTATGACCCCGGTAAAATGCTCTTTCCACCCGGCTAATTTCGTCCTCATCATTGAAAAACGCTCCGAAACTACCCCGTTTGTTGCAAGAGTAATCGGCGAGAGCAGCTAGAACTTTAACGATACTTAGACAATGCATAGGCAAGAAGGCGGATATTTTCGACAACACAGGCTTCGCAATGTGATGACGTAGCTGGTGTTAGTTGGTCCCTCGGCTCGGATATCGACACGAACGCGCCGAGGGACGATGACCATTGGTGGGGCTAGCGTGCGTCGCTGACCATCGTTACCTTCTTGGATGTTCTATCGAGCGATGCAGCCAGGTCGAGCATTGTGCCTGGACGTGGACTGTGCGCCGACAGAATGAGCGTCGGCTCTAGCGCCAGTCGTGTAAGCGCGTCGGCAAAACCGCGTGTCGAGTCCACTGCGGGTGGTACGGGTCCAACCAGTGGCATGCTGAAATGGTCGGCCTCAAACAGAACGCGTTCCTTTGGCAACCAGGTAACCAGGAGATGTTCACTGTGAGGGGTTGGTCCGATGTCGAGTATCACGACATCGCGACTACCATCGCTCAATAGGAGTTTGCTATCGACTGTTTTGATTGTGACGTCAACGTCGCCCGCTGCCTCCGATACGACGGTCTCATGCGCGGTCGGTGTAACCACTGTAGCGCCGATGTCAGCATAGCCCGAGACTGCTAGTAGATGATCGCTATGGTGATGTGTCAAAACGCCATACTTCACCGGCTTTTGTGTGACCCTGCGTAGTTCTTCCAGCCGATCATTCAGACCCGCGACACCGCCGACGGCTATGACGTGGTCTTCCATTTCAACAAACATGCCATAGGTCCGGTTGCCACCGATGAGGTAAACACCGTCGGCGACCTCGCGCAGCGACATCGGGTCTTCCGGGATTGGTGATGTCACCGTCAGCGACTGATCGATGGATAAGTAGGGATCGATAGACTGGTTCACCGAGATAGACTGATTGGTCCGCTTCATCGACAACTCGCCATCTTGATGCAGCTGAAATGTTCGATTGAACGGAATGCCGCTGATGATCTCGTAGTCGTGAAAGTCATAACTGATCATGCCGAATCCCGGTACGATGCGTTCGCTATGTGTGATGAGGTGGGAATTCACGTCGACATAAAGACTGATGGCAGGTCCTTGGTTCATCGCAAAGCGCACGACATAGTGCTCGCGGTCCTCAATACTTGCTTTGCCGAGGAAATGGGCCGTCCGTGCATGATCCTGAAGCGCCTTGACGAGTAGCACTGGTGTTACCCGAACGAAGGGACCTGTGCTTTGTTCGTAATTCGGGTCTTCGATAGGCCGTGCGTAGCCGCTGCGATAGTCCAGTTCATAACTCTGCGTATCGTTGATCAACGTTGCCTCGTGATATTCAAATCCGCCGCCGCTGCCGCGATTGCTAATCGCAAATCGCTCGGCGGCAAGGTCTATCGCGCTGACGCCGGTTGCGGTGCTTGTGTCCCACGGCGGCGTCGGTTTCTTGCTTTGCCCGACTGACACGAACACGTTGTCGTGTTTGACGACAATGCTATCGAGCGAGGAGAGCGTATCGCTACCGCCGTAACGTTCGACGAGTTTCGCAATAATCTTGCCGGTCTTCGCTTCATTCTGCTCGGTGAGATTCCCGGCGATCGCCAGCGGAATCAACGAGAAGCAGAGTGCGATAAATACGAGTCTGACAGCCATGGAACACCTCCGGGTTGTGATAGGTCGGGGTTGAACATAGCTCGCTGAGTGGCCGTTGGCAGCCGCATTAGGACGAGTAACCGATGTACTGCGACAAGCCGATCGATCACGTTAGAAAAGTGTTCGTGCCTTCAAGGTTTACGTTGCTTGGTGGGAATCAACGCTTTGTCGCCGAAATCTTTCGCACCATCGCAGAGCCCTGGATCGAGTGGATAGGTTTCATTTATAACGCGTCGAGTTATGCTCAAGACTCGTTCGAGGTATGCGGCGGTCTTGGAACTCCCGAAATTATGAATGTTAAGAATTACTTTATAGACAGACGGCGCTTCTACTGGACGCTGAACATTGCGGGCTGGCTCGGCTTCGTTACGACGGCGTACATTGGCGCGCTGGCTCACGAAAAGCCGGATGCGTATCTGACCGTGATCGCTGGGACCGCAATCGTTGGTTTTTTATTGACCATTCCATTGCGCGCGATCTATCACTGGCTTTGGCCGAGGACCCCTTTGACCATTGCCGCCGGCTCGCTGCTCGTGTGTTTCGGATTCGCCTTGATCTGGGTGTTCATTGAGAACGAACTGTATTGGACGTTGATCAAACACGGATGGCATCCAGAGAGTTGGTTCTCGCGCTTTGGCGGTGTCATGGGATCGTTCTACATTCTTCTTTGCTGGAGTGGTTTGTACTACGGCATTAAGTACTACCAGCAACTGCAGCAGCAAACCGAGCAGACATTGAAAGCGACGGCAGCGGCCCACCAGGCGCAACTGAAAATGCTGCGCTATCAATTGAACCCACACTTCTTGTTCAATACGCTCAACGCGATCTCGACGCTGATTTTGGACCGGCAAAACGACATCGCGAATTTGGCCGTCACACGATTGAGCGATTTCCTTCGCTATTCGCTCGATAACGACCCCATGAAGCGCGTCACGCTGCGACAGGAGCTTGAGGCGTTAGACCTTTATCTCGAGATCGAGAAGGTGCGATTTGGCGATCGCCTTGAGGTGGTCCGGGAGGTCGAGTCGGCGGCCCAGGACGCGCTCGTGCCGAGTCTCATCCTGCAGCCGCTGATTGAGAACGCGATCAAGTATGCCGTATCGCCGTTAGAAGATGGCGGCACAATACGCATCGCTGCGAAAACACATGGTAACGCTTTGATGATGATCGTGGCGGATAGTGGTCCCGGCCTGAATCAGGTCAATAAACAGAACGGAAAATCATCGGGTGTTGGTTTAACCAACACGCGTGAGCGCCTGAAGCAACTCTACGGTGAGTCGCAGGCGCTGACGCTTGCGCCGAACGATCCGCACGGTCTCGTCATTACGATCAATATTCCGTTTGAAGTGGAACGAGAAGAGAGGGGCTAGCATGTCTTCAGTCAGAACACAGCAAGGCAAGGTCGTGCCGCTCCGTGCGGTCGTTGTGGATGATGAGGCCTTGGCGAGGCGCGGCTTAGAAATCCGACTCTCACATATCGATGACGTGGAGATTTGTCGGCATTGTCGGAACGGCCGCGAGGCTGTAGATGCGGTCAAAGAGCTCTCTCCTGATATCGTCTTTCTGGATGTTCAGATGCCCGGCATGGATGGTTTCCAAACGCTGAAAGCATTCTCAGGCCCGAAAATGCCCTGGGTTATTTTCGTGACAGCTTTTTCGGAGCATGCAATCGCTGCATTCGAGGCTAACGCGATCGACTACCTACTCAAGCCGATCGACGATAGGCGCCTAGCCGTGGCATTGGACCGTGTGCGCGCGGCTCGAGATGCCAGCCATGCAGAGCAACACCGAGACCGTTTGCTGCAACTGATCTGTGAAATGACCGGGGAGGAGGTTGCCCTAACCGATGCGTTGGCTGGCCGTAGCAACAACGCCAAGCTGGTTATCAAAGACGGCGATACCACCGTTGTACTGCCCTGGCAGGAAGTCGATTGGATTGAATCTGCTGGAGATTACCTGTGCGTTCACGCACGCGGCGCAACGCATGTGATGCGTTGCACGATGAAGGCGATGGAGGCGCAGCTCGGCTCGACGCGTTTCGTGCGCGTACATCGGTCGACCATCATCAATGCGGATCGCGTCGAATCGATTCGCTCGCATATCAATGGTGAGTACTTCCTAACCCTCATGGGAGGTAAACAGGTAAAAGTCAGCCGAAGCTACAGAGATAGCATGGGCGTCATTGCCGATGAGCGATTGCAGCGGACGCACTAGACCATTCGCTTCAAGCTTGGACGGAAATTGAACGGCGACGTTGCCCCTTACACGGTGTCTTTCAGATTGATGTAGTCTACGCGGCAGTAGTGGCATCAGGATTGAGTTGTGTTGAATAGGGACGTTGTCGGATGGCGGCGCTGGATTCTCAGCTGCGTCGGTATCATGCTCTCGGTCGGTGTTTATGGGGAAGAGCTCGCTTATAGCGAGTTGCGTGCGCTTTATCGAAGCGGTGTCGTCGATCTCGAGAATGGCGAGGTCTCGTCGGGCATTGAGAAACTGACATCAGCGCGCGACGCAGGTCTTGCAGTCGCGATGGCCGAGCTTGGCTTCTTTGCGCTACATGGCATCTACATGCCGAAGGATCTAGACCAGGCTGAGTCGCTTTACGCCGCTTCTATCGCCCAAGGTGAAAGCCGAGCGCTTTCCGATCTCGGGATTGAGTTGCTCTACGGCGACTATCTTCCGCAGGACGAAGACCGGGCGCTTAAGCATCTAAACCAGGCGGCACGACTTGGCAACGATCTCGCGTTACTCGAACTCTTCAGGTATTGGTCGCTACGCGATGGAAAAAGTGCCCAGGCTACCGCCGATGGGCTTTTTGCGCTGGTAGACCCCGAGTATTCGTCCTTTTGGCTCGCATCGCTCGCGGTTCGACATCGGTTCAATGCGCCAGCATCAGAAGCGATGAGCCGTTTCGAGTATTGGAGTAATCAGATCGAGGAATCGGCGCGTCCAACCGCAATTGTGGACGCAGCGATCAGCATGTTTCGCTACGGTAGTGTTCGCCGCGACATCGCTTCCCTAAAGGCGATGGTCGAGGAAAACATGGATTACGAAGATCCTTCAATGGTCAACCGGTACGCTTGGTTGCTCGCCACGACGCGCCGCAAGGAGCTCCGCAACGGCGAACTTGCTTTGGCGATGCTGTTGCCATTGAAAGAGAAGATTGCGAGCGATGGTTACATCATGGATACGTTGGCTGCAGCTTACGCAGCTGACGGTCAATTCCCGCTGGCGGTTGAGGCGCAAACGAAAGCGCTGGCGCTCGTCGATGCCGACGTCGCTGAGAACCAGTCTGTCGCTGAACGATTGGAACTGTACAAAAGAGGTGAGTCATGGTTCGAGTGATCTTGCTGTGCAGCCTCATCTTCGGTTCGGCATACGCAGAAGTCGATTTGCACGACCGAGATATCTACAACATGACCACGGCGGACGTGCTGGCGATACATGACGCAGCGGCGGCGGACTACGACGCAGCAATCGCAGCGACGCCTGGCGACATTGTTTTGCATATCCGCCGTTGTCAGATCGCTGCGAGATACAGCTACTTTGATGAGCAGTCGATCGATGCGCTGATTGAGCGAGCGGACGATTGTTTCGAGGAGCTGGAGCGACGTTTTCCCGGCCACCCAGAAATGCATCTGGCCTTGCTCGAAGGTTACCGCGTGGATGACGTTGCAGCATATGCGACAGATCTGCATGACGAAGTCGCGGGCTGGAATCTGTCTCAACACGCAAGACTGCATGTCGTCTTATCGAATGCGCGGCGCTACGACAACGAATGGCAGTCGAAAAAAGACTGCGCTGCTGCGTACGAGTTTGATCGCAGCTCGCCTTGCAGCGTTGAAGCTGCCGAGTATCACAAGACGCGTGGTGAAACGGCTGAAGCGATCGCTGCGCTCTACAGTCCTTTGGATCTCGATATTGGCAACTACGATCTGGCGCGCCGCATTGACCTATTGGTTTCGCTTGGAGCCAACGACAAAGCAGAGCAATTGTGGCGCCGGCTGCGTGATGCGGATCCTGAGCCTTATGTGTTGTTGGAAGTCGCACCGAGTCTGGTTTCAATAGGCTTGTCCGAAGATGCTGAATCGGCGCTGGCAGATGTCCCTGAAGACTATTGGGATCTCGATTCGGTTCTGGTAACGCGTTTTCGAATGGCGGTCGACGGCAGTCAATCGGCGACCGCATTGGAGGTCTATGAAACGCTGCGAGATCAGGGATTCGAGTTTGATCCATTGTTGCGAATACGGGGAGAGCTTGCGCTGATCGATGGTTCATTGCCGTGGCAATGGCGCGACCTGAATGGTGTCGCGATGATCCTCACAACGATCTTGATATTGTACGTATTCTCGTTGGTTCCAACGTCGTTTGTTCACTACCGCGGTTTGGTACGTGCAAAACAAGGTCGGCTGTCGCCATGGGCGCCGAGTGCTTGGCAACTATCGCATCTCACTGGTGCATTTTTCGTCTTGGCTCTCTGCACATTCGTGACCACGTATCTATTCGCCTACACCTATTTTTTTGAGGAAACGGACGCCCGTTTGGTATCGAGCATTGATAATGACGGTCAGCTGCTCATGGCACAGATCGGATTGATGGCGTTGTTCTCGCTGCCGTTGATGATTCGCGGTACACGGCGAGGCATGATTTATCACCGAGGCTTGCGCGTCTTGCGCTGGATCTTGATTGCTATCGCAATGGCAATCGTTGCGCGCTTAATATTTGTGTTGCTGGCAGTTGTTCTCTCTGGCTGGGTCGAGCTCGCACAGATCGGTACCACTCAGGAGGCCATCGCTGCCGCGCAGAGACTTTACGGTTTTTGGCCGATATTTTTTGTCGTTGCCGTCGTGGTACCTATCGTCGAGGAATTCCTCTTTCGTGGTGTCATGTTGACGGTGATCGCAGGCAACCTATCGTTCTTTGCGGCGAATCTAATCCAGTCTGTGCTGTTTGCATCGATGCATGACAGTTTCTGGCTAGCACCTGGGTATATCGCATTCGCTCTGATTGCGGGCTGGATGACGCGTCGAACCAACAGCCTATTGCCAGCGATTCTCATGCATGCAGTGTTCAATGCATCGAGTTTTGCGCTTCTTTCCTATGTGCGCTGAACCGAACTTATTTGTCGCGGCTGTGGCACCGCTCTTGGTCAAGACACGCTAGGAGTGTCGGAAAGATTTACATTTGCTTGTGACGCAGTTCACAGTAAATTTCGTTAATCTTTTAAAAACAGCAGGTTACAGTTTTGGCATAATGCTTGCTTTGGTTATATTGTAACGCTTTGATCCTTTCGAGTATTAAGGAAAAACAATGATTAAAAGACTAATTCAAACTGCAGCGGCAGCTTGCCTCATCGTGGCAGGAAGTGCTCAAGCAACGGTAATGACAGAAGGTGCGGATACCGGTCAGTTGATCGGCACTGCGTTTATGGTTGATTCTGGCACCACGCAAATCGATGGTCGTTTGGCCAATTGTTGCGCAGACCTGTGGGGATTCACCTGGAACGGTGGTGACCTCACAATCGACACCGGTGGTTCTAACTTTGACACTCAGCTCTTCCTTTTTGATAGCGCTGGCAGTGGCATCGTGGCGAACGATGACGGCCTCGGCTTAGGCCTGAATTCGCGTTTGTCGCTAAACGGTCTGGTCGCTGGCTTGTATTACATTGGCATCTCTGGTTTCGACCTGGATCCGATGTCAGCTAGCGGATTCATCTTCCCTAACGATTTCGACGGCCAAGTTAGTGCAACGGATGCAGGCGCTCTTGTTGATTGGGAGCGTGGTTTCGACGCACGCAGCCGCGGTCGTTATTCGATCAACTTCTCGGCAGCCGTATCAGTGCCGGCGCCAGCTACTCTGGCTCTGCTCGGTCTTGGCCTGATAGGTGTTGGCGCAGCGCGTCGCCGCAAGGCTTGATCTGAAGAGTTATTCGCTCACAAGGCGAATCGAAAGCCCTGGCCTGCTTGCAGGTCAGGGTTTTTTTTGCTCAACCTTTGGGCCTCTAGCGACTCGACTACTAAGTCGGAAATTGATTTCACCATTAATTTGATCGCCACGATGTCACCTGTTCATCGTTCTCCGTGGAAGGCGATCGTCATCAAGTCCCCTTGATCGCGGAAAGGCCCGCATCGATGAGAACCCCCAATTGCGTCGGATACCCACTTTTTATTTTGCGATGAGCGGCGGTTCCGTAGATGCCGGCAAGCGTGGGTCCTGAGACGGCGTAGTAATTGATCGCGCCAAGAATCTGATAACAAAAGCACAACGCGCTCGATCGTGACACAGGCTGCGGTATTTGGTCTTCAACGGTGCGTGTGAGCGTTTCCAGGAACGGTTTCAAATGCCAGACATGCGCGGACGACGCGCGGCGTCGATTGTCGAGCAGCTCCCGCATTAACAGCGTTGTGCTGTCGGGGTAATCGAGCGAATAGTCGAGTATCTTCTGGAATGTTGCTTTGATCGAGGCGGTTTCGTTGTCGGCAGCGGTCGAGTCGAGCGTTGCCATCAGAGACGTCGAGATACGCGCAAGCACTTCGCCGTAAAGGCGTTCCTTGCTGCCGAAATGATGCAATAGTGCTTGTTTGCTGAAGGGCAGCGCGTTTGCAATGGCCGCGATGCTGGCGCCATAGAAACCACGCTCAGCGAATACTGGGATGGCCGCTTCGATAAATCGTTCTCTGGTATCCGTCACCGATTGCTCTCTTCATTTTCACGTGTCCGCCATGATTGTAGTTGACGACTTACCATTTGGTAAGTCACACTACTTACCAAATGGTAAGGAGCGGCAGATGGATAAGACGACTGAGCGTGCGCTCGCCTCAGAGTTGATTGATCTCAATGCGCAGAAATCGGCGTACCTCAAACCAAAAGTCTCGCACGCGGACGTGCGTCACTACACGGATGAAGCGAGGTTTAATCGAGAGCTAGCAGCGATTTTTCGGCGAGTGCCTCAAGTCGTTGCGCATTCTTCGCAGTTGCCCGGCGAGGGCGCATTCATGCGTTGCGACATCGCAGGACTGCCAGTCTTACTTACTCGAGATAGCAGCTTCACTGTGCACGCGTTTCTCAACGTATGCCGTCATCGCGGGATGCGTTTGGTGACTGATTCAAGTGGCTGTAAGCGTCGATTTTCTTGTCCGTATCATGCATGGACCTACAGTAACCAAGGCGAGTTGCTCGCCGTGCCCCACGAGCAGCAGGGTTTTCCGGATCTCGATAAGTCATCACTCGGTTTGACGCGTCTCTCCTGTCACGAGCGGCACGGTTGGGTTTGGGTGTCACCGGTCGTCGGCGATACAGAGTCCCTGTTGCCTAAAGTCGAGGTGCTGGGCCAGGAATTTGATGCGATCGGTATGGCGGATCACCAGATAGTCCATACCGATGAGCGGATCGGTCGCGCAAACTGGAAAATATTTGTTGAAGGGGGTTTGGAGGCATACCACTTTAGGGTCGCGCATCGCGACACCATCGGCCCTTACTTTCTCGACAACCTGTCAAGTTATCAGCGCATTGGCCCGAATCTTCGCTCGATTCTTGCGCGCAAGACCCTGACAACCATCGATGACGTCGATAAGGATGCTTTTCGCCTGCGTGACCACGCACAAATACTCTACAGTGTGTTTCCTACGACGCAATTGCTGGTGCAGGATGATCACTTCGCATGGATCCAGATCGAACCGATTTCGGTCGATTCCACACGCATTCGCATTCATACATTGGCTCCTGCGGCGCGAGTTCGCGATGCGGACGATCTCGCACACTGGGCGCGCAATCACGCAATCACCGTGGATACCTTGACAGAGGACTTTGAGATCGGCGAGGGCATTCAAGAAGGACTGTCTAGTGGTGCTAATGCCGCGCTCATGTTCGGTCGATTCGA
>JBCAZE010000256.1:0-3199 GCA_039700805.1 Pseudomonadota bacterium
AAAACCCTCGGCGAACGCGTCTGAGTAGTTCTCTCTGGCCAGATACTCCGCTAACGTCAAGCTGTTCGAGAGACCTTGGACTAGATCTCTAGGTGTTTTTCTGAAAAAACGAATATTGTCGAGCCCAATACGTAAACCGGTTTTCAGGAACGAGCCTCGACCTTTCAAGAACGGCACGGCGTAGCGACCAAATCGATAATTATCAAACCGAAAATAGGTGCCGCGCTCCAGCAGGCCAAACGACGCCGAGTAATTGATCGGTTCAAACCGAATGCCCAGTGCGCGATACATCGCGATGACGTTGGGATAAAACCCTTCAAAGAACACTCGAAGCGGAACGTCGACTCTGGCCGTACCGATATCCAACGCGTGCGCGTCCATACCGAGGTGATCGGCTTTCTCGAACAGCGTCACATCGTGCTGTTCACTGAGAAGAAATGCGGCACTCAGTCCTGCGATGCCGCTGCCGACTACGGCAACCCTCATTGGCCTGCACCGAGGAACAAAACACCCACCAAAGCGCACAAAAACCAAGCTTGAGACGCTGACACCGCATTGACGAAACCTTTGCAACGATCAAAGGCCGAGACATCGGCATCAACGACGAGACGGCGTGCAATGGTCAAGGCAAGAGCGAGCACACTTGGAATGATGCAGATCGCAAGCGACATGAGTGGCAATGAAGGTGCGACGAACGCAAGTGACAGATACGCGACGGCCAGCAACGCAACGACTGTCACCCGTGCAGTATATTGACCGTGCCTGACGACATAGGTCTTCTTCTTCCCTGCGGCATCAGACACGAAGTCAGGTAGTGCCGTCACGATATTGCCAGCATGAAAGGTGAGGTACAGCGGCACCAGCATCGACCAAGGAAAACCGCGTAGCGCGCCGGTTTGGAGATAGAAACCTATGAGCGGCAATACCACGCCGCATCCGAGACCTTGGAGCACTTCCCCGTGCCCCCGATAGGACAGCCTCAGCGGTGCACGGTGATACGCCCAGCTCAATATGACCGAGGCAAGTAACGCAGCTGCCATCCCGGTGCGATCTTCCACAACAGCTAGATAGACAATGAGCATCGTCAACGCGACGAGAACGACACGAGAGGCGACTAACACATCGTCAGACGATAGCTTTCCTTCAGGTAACACACGGGAGCCACCGGATAGCCAGTACTGCGAGTTCGTCTTGTCGATGACTTCGTCGGCATGGTCATTCACCAGCAATAGGTATGCCTGATACAGCAACCCGAATAGTGATGCGTAAAGAAAAAAACGCCAATGGAAGGTAGCGCCGTTGGCAAAAGCGATCGCCTGCCCGATCAATAGCGGCAAAAAGATCATCGGATAAGCGATCAACCGAATGGCTTGTAGCCACGCCACGAATCGTAGGGATGTTTGCGGAACTAAGCGTGTCGTCGTCGGTGTCATCGTCTATAGCAACTCTCGCGTGCCGTCTTCCAACAGACGGTAGTAATCGCCGTTGTCGATCAGTAGACCTTGACTCTCACGGAACGGAAAACTGGTCAAATAGTCTTTAGGATGTCGTACATCAATGGCGATGACGCGACGATCAAACGACATCGAAACCTCACTTTGCAACGTGTGCCCAACAACAACCGCACGTGCTCCGACGGCCTCAAGGCTTTGCTCCACCTGTTCTTGTGTCAGGTCTTCCTTGAAGTAGCCACGATACCAAGCCGGTCCTGTCGAGCTAGAGCGCAGTTTCGTTTCGGTCGTCACCGTTTGCGGCGTGAAATACAGTTGTCGGTAATCCTCTCTAACGATTCGATTGATATCTTCAGCGGCGAGACCAAAGTCGGCAATCTCAGGATGTAAGCCGCCGTGGACGAACGCGATATCGTTGATCACCTCGAGGACATTCTTGCTCGCCATCCAACGGCCAATCAAAGCGTCATGACCGTACAGGTCAGATTGCTGCTTGCCCAACATACCCGCGATATAGAAGTACTTCTCATCAGCAGCCTGGAAGTTGCCTTGCATAAACTTGATTTCATGGTTGCCGATGATGAAATGCACCGTGCCACCTTGCTCGCGCGCCGACTGCTCTAATTGATATATCGCCCAGAGCACTTGGGTCGTCGAAGCACCACGATCAACGAAGTCACCAACGAGAACCAAATGGCCTTCGCCAAACGTCCAATCGAGACGCTCATTCATAACACCATGGGCCATCAGGAACTGTTTGAAGGCACCATAACCGCTCTCAATGTCCGAGATTGCGATAATGGGCTGCGAGGTCGTGTAGATCGTCGGTGGTGTCTCGACGTCCTCGCGAGGCTTGACGGAAAACGCGCTGCCATCTGCCGGAAAGTGAATCTCCAATAGCTTGGACTCATCTTGTGCGATGACGCTTCTCTCGACGCTGAAACCGGACTCGTTGTCACCGCGCAAGCGTCGGACCACCATCCCATCCGCTTCATAGAAGACATGCGTCTCACCGTCCAACTGATAGGCGAGTCGGTCCTCAAAAAGATGTGCTTCGGCACCTATCGCAAGTCCGAAAATGATGAGCAGAACAAGCAGCACAAGCAACGAAATAACGAGATGCTTGAGGTTGGTAACGACCGACGAAAAGCCCCCTCGCTTGCGTTCCTCTTTTGCTAGCACCATTCAAATCTCCCCCGTTTCGAATGTCGTTTGCGAACACCCGTGCATATCGACGTATCGCTAGAATGAATGTACAGGTGTGCATCGTTGGCGACCAGTGGAAGATACGAGGCCGGACCGATGGGCCCGGCGAAACTAAGCACTAAAAGCTCACCGTCGCGACGGATTGGACTGGCCTGACAGCGCCTTCGCTGCGAATCCGGTCGTCAAGCTTGCGGCGCGATTGTGCCAATAAAAGCCGTTAGAAATGCTTGACAAGGCGCGTACAGCATCGATTCGTCGATAAATCGTCGAAATGTCGGCGATTTTCGCCTTAGACGACTTTTAACCAGAGGCAATAGTTGTTAAATTTATGTCTCGATTTCGGGGGAGCCAGAGGGCTCAATGCATTCGTTCTGAATGCGTCCGAAATATTTGTTCAATACCTTTCATATTCGTGCGGCGCTACACAGTAACGTCGCTCATTTAAGGAGTGAAAATGGCAATTACGGAAGCAGAACTAGAGAGTGCACGCGAAGCCACCGTCGAGAGGAAAGTCTGGATCATGAGCGACGAAGTAGGACAGG
>JBCAZE010000084.1:0-13646 GCA_039700805.1 Pseudomonadota bacterium
CGTCTACAGTGATGTCGACTGCGACGCTGTGCACACGACGCTCGCGGACGAAGCGGTATCGCTCGGGGGCGCAACCGCGACCGATAGTTACCTCGACACAACCAAGATCTTCGCAGCAGCGGAGCTGTCGGGTGCCGATGCCGTCCATCCCGGCTATGGATTCCTCAGCGAAAATGCGGCGTTTGCACGTGAATGCGAACAACGGGGCCTGTGCTTTGTTGGGCCACCGGCGAGCGCCATCGATGCTATGGGGTCTAAGTCGGCTGCGAAAGCGATCATGACCGATGCAGACGTGCCTCTCCTGCCCGGCTACCACGGCGAGGATCAAGCCGCGTCGACTTTACTCGACGCCGCGAAAGAAACAGGTTTTCCGGTACTACTCAAGGCGGCAGCTGGCGGTGGCGGAAAAGGCATGCGTATTGTCGAAACTGAGAGCGCGTTTAGTGAAGCGCTCGCAGCCGCCAAACGTGAAGCGGCGAAGTCATTCGGCGATGACAAAATGTTGGTCGAAAAGTTTTTGACGCATCCACGACATATTGAACTCCAGATCTTCGTCGATCAGCATGGCAACGCGGTGCATATTTTTGACCGCGACTGTTCTATTCAGCGACGACACCAGAAGATTATCGAGGAAGCGCCGGCGCCGGATATTGACGACGCTGTACGCGAGCGTATGGCCAATTCGGCGATCGCTGCAGCACGTGCGATTGACTATGTCGGCGCGGGCACTGTCGAGTTCCTACTCGATAGCGACGGCGCGTTCTTCTTTATGGAAATGAACACCCGCCTTCAAGTCGAACACCCGATCAGCGAGATGATTTCTGGCCAAGACTTTGTCGCTTGGCAAATCGAAATTGCGCGCGGCAACACACTGCCGCTGGCGCAACATGAGCTGTCCATCAATGGACACAGCATCGAATCTCGAATATACGCCGAAAACCCGGAAAACGATTTTCTGCCAGATAGCGGCATTCTCGCTCGACTCCGATTTCCAGAGGAATCAGCATCGATACGGGTTGATACCGGCGTAACGGAAGGTGATGAAATCTCGATTCACTACGACCCGATGATTGCAAAGGTGATCGTTCATGCAGTCGATCGCGAGACCGCCATCAGCCGCATGCGTCGGGCGCTAGAAGCCACCCGAATTGTCGGTCCTGAGACGAATATCGATTACCTGTTAAGGATTTTAAAACAGCATGATTTCATAGCGGCACCTCCGTCAACGAGCTTCGTTAACGAGTACGCGACCGCGCTCAAGAAACCCCAACACCAACCGGTCGACGTGATCGCTGCCGCGATCGTTGTTGCAGAAGGTTATCGCAGTGACAATTTGTGGCAGCAATTCCCAGCATGGCGCGCGAATCTACCGAAACAACTGCCCATTGTGCTAACCGATTCCTCAGGCGATACCTGTGTCGTCTTGCACTACAACGACCACACCCTTTCGAGCGCCTCGATTGACGATGTCAGCTATGCGGTTTCGGCAACTGTTGCGGATGACCACCTCACGATCGCTGTTGATGGACATCGTTTACAACGTCGATGGCTCCGCGCTGAAGATCGACTGCTCATTTCTGGGGATCAACACTTCGCATTCCGTATCGCGCACGCTGACACCGGCGACAGCGATGACGCGGGCACAGACACTATGCTGCGCGCACCGATGAGCGGCAAGGTTGTCGCCGTTGCGAAACAAGCGGGCGATACAGTCGAAAAAGGCGATGCAATCATCATCGTCGAAGCAATGAAAATGGAACATACCTTACGTGCCGCAGGTACCGGCACTATCGAACAATGTCATGTCACCGAAGGCGACTTGGTCAGTGGTGATCAACTGCTTGCCGTCGTTGATTTCGACAATGGAGAACAATAATGCTCGACTTTAGTCTGGGAGAAGAAATCGATCTTCTCCGCGAATCAGTCGCACAGTTTGCAAAACAAGAAATCGCGCCCCGCGCCGCGGACATCGACCGCGACAATGAGTTTCCTGCGGATCTTTGGCGCAAGCTTGGCGATATGGGACTACTAGGAATCACGGTTGACGAGCAATATGGTGGAACCGGGCTCGGTTATCTCGCACATGCCGTCGCGCTCGAGGAAATCTCACGGGCTTCGGGCTCAGTCGGACTGTCTTATGGCGCGCACTCCAACCTCTGCGTGAACCAGATCTTCCGAAACGGAACCGAAGCACAAAAGCATTACTATCTGCCGCCGCTGTGCAGCGGTGAACACATCGGTGCACTGGCAATGTCGGAACCTGGCTCTGGTTCAGATGTTGTCAGTATGAGCTTGAGAGCCGACAAAGAAGGCGATGAATATGTGCTCAATGGCAACAAGATGTGGATCACGAATGGACCAGACGCCCATACCTTTGTGATCTACGCCAAGACCACACCTGACGGCGGATCGAAAGGCATCACCGCCTTCATTGTTGAACATGACACACCGGGATTTTCTCGCGCGCAGAAACTCGACAAACTCGGCATGCGCGGCTCAAACACGTGCGAACTGGTCTTTGAGAACTGCCGCATCCCAGCGTCGCAAGTACTCGGTGAGCTCAATCGAGGGGTCGAAGTACTGATGTCTGGTTTGGACTATGAGCGCGCCATTCTCGCAGCAGGCCCCGTCGGTTTGATGCAAGCGGCAATGGACGTCGTACTGCCTTACATTCACGAGAGAAAGCAGTTTGGGAAACCGATCGGCGAGTTTCAACTGATGCAAGGTAAGATCGCGGATATGTACGCTGCACTCAACGCATCACGAAGCTACCTCTACAGCGTTTGCCGCGCCTGTGACCGTGGCCATACCACGCGTGCGGATGCCGCCGCGCTTATCTTGTATACGGCAGAGCGGGCAACCGAGGTCGCACTCGAGGCAATTCAGGCACTCGGGGGCAATGGTTACATCAACGATTACCCAACGGGGCGACTACTGCGAGACGCGAAGCTGTATGAGATTGGCGCCGGCACTTCCGAAATTCGCCGTATGCTGGTGGGACGCGAATTGTTCGCGAATTCGTGAGGGGATAAAACGATGCCAGGCTTGTTTTTTGAGCAAACAGAGATCGGACAGACCATACAACACAGAATGCACCGGACTGTCACTGAAGCAGACAATGTGCTTTTTTGTGCGATCACACACAATCCTCAACCACTGCACTTGGATGCCGAGTTCGCAAAACGAACTGAGTTTGGTCAGCGCGTGGTGAACAGTCTTTACACCGTGTCCTTTGCGACCGGTGTTTCCGTTGAGGACACGACACTTGGAACCTTGGTGGTCAATCTCGGGTTTGGTGAAATGACATTTCCAAAACCCGTTTTCATCAATGACACGCTGCGGGTCGAGTCGGAAGTCATCGACAGGCGCGAGAGTCGGTCGCGTCCGAACGCGGGAATCGTGACTTTTTTGCACAGAGTACATAACCAACGAGACGAGCTCGTTTGCACGATCAAACGAACAGCAATGTTGCAGAAACAGGCTAGCGACGATGCCTAAGTCTCGCTCATGGCTGTTCGTTCCTGGAGATAGCGAGCGCAAGATAAACAAAGCCATTGCCAGCGATGCCGACAAGGTGATTATCGATCTTGAGGATGCGGTCGCATCATCCAACCGCGACGTCGCTCGGCGTCTTGTTCGTGAGCTGCTGTCACAGTCTGAAATAGCCGACAAGAGACTATGCATTCGCATCAACCCGCTGGATAGCAATGAGGCGCATCGCGATCTTGCCGCGCTCGACGGCGCACTTCCGGCAGCAATCATGCTGCCGAAGATCCGCAGCGATGCTGATCTCGTCGACGGCGACCAACGCATCCGCGATCTAGAACGGCGCAATAACGTTACGGAAGATAGTGTCGACGTTGTTGCGCTGGTCACCGAAACGCCATCGATGACCGCAACCTTGCCGACAATGCAGCCGCCACCAGCACGCGTACGCGCGCTGACTTGGGGTGGTGAAGATCTATCAGCGGCGCTAGGCGCTAGTGCTAACAAGGACGAAGACGGACGATGGTTACCCATCTATGAGTATGCGCGAACGCAATGCCTACTCGCCGCCAAACGTTTTGGGTTATTAGCGATCGATACGCTGTTTAGTGATTTTCGAGACACCGTCGGTCTCGAAGCGCATGCAGGCGCCGCACTGCGGGACGGTTTCGACGGCATACTTGCCATTCACCCCGCTCAGCTTGAGCCCATTCACACCGCCTATACGCCCGACCACGAGACGTTACGCTGGGCGCAATCGGTGATTCGCGCATTCGACGCCTCGCCGGACGCTGGTGTTGTACAACTCAATGGAAAAATGTTGGATCAACCGCATCTCGTGCAAGCAAAGAAAATCCTTGATCGTAGCGACTGAGGGCGATCGCCAGGTTAACGGCCTTCCGTCATCGACCGCCCGGATTTCGTCGCTTACGAGAACACGACTGTTTTGCGTCCATTGAACAGCACCCGACGTTCAAGATGCCAACGCACGGCTCGCCCCAACACACTCGCTTCAACCTCTCGGCCGATCGCCACCATCTCGTCTGCACTGGTCGCATGCGTGACCCGTCGAACATCCTGCTCAATGATCGGCCCTTCATCGAGATCATCCGTCACGTAGTGGGCAGTCGCACCGATTAACTTGACCCCACGCTGATGGGCTTGATGATAGGGCTTCGCGCCTTTAAAGCTAGGCAGGAACGAGTGATGGATGTTGATACACCGTCCGGACAAGGTTGCCGCCATATCCGGCGAAAGGATCTGCATGTATCGTGCAAGAACGACAAGATCCACCTCATACGATGCGATTAGCGCTTTAACATCTGCTTCTTGTTGGGCTTTCGTCTCCGGGGTAATCGGTAGGTGCACAAAAGGAACATCATGCCACTCGACCAAAGAACGTGCATCCTCGTGATTGGAAAACACAACGGCAAGCTCGGCGTCGAGTTGACCCTTTCGAAACCGCGCTAATAGGTCGACTAAACAATGATCAAACTTTGAGACGGCGATCATCACCTTTGGCTTGTTGCCGAGATCGTACAGCTGGCCTTTGCCTCTGAAGCGATCTGCCGACGCCATCAATGCCGCTGCCATAGCATCCGCATGGCCATCGTGAGGCAACGACAAATGAATCCGAAGGAAAAATTGACCAGCACCGTTGTCGCCATACGAGGCTGCGTCACGGATATCGCCACCTTGCGCCGCTATCGTTGCGGCAACACCAGCCAAAATGCCGGACTGATCCGGGGCACTCATCAAAAAAACAAATTCACGCGCTGTCACAAGTCGGCCCAACTCTACTCACGAATACTGGTTCAAGAATGCGATGAGATCACTCATAAACGGATCATAGAACTCATCGGACTCTTCAAACAGGCAGTGCTTCGCATTTTCGAACGCTTGAATACGGCAGTTCTCCAGGTTGTCACAGACGCGCTCCGCGACGCTGTTCTCAACATAGGTGTCGGCCGTCGCAATCGGCATCCATACTGGCATCGAAATGCGGCTGGTGACAGCGTCAGATTGCGCGAGGTCGCCGGATTGCGCAAAGGCCAACAAAAACGCATTGGTCATGCCGCCGACCTTCAAGGCCTCATTGACGACCATCGATGACTGCCAAATTCGCGTTCGCGGATTCGGGTGAGAACAATCGCTGTCGCGCAGTTCATGCGCTGCCATATCGAACTGCCATTCCGACCGGCCGGGCATGAATCGCTCGCCAAGACCAACCCACCGCATACTCCTCAGCATGAAACGGTCAACTGACGTCGGTCGATTGCCGTAAATCGCGTAGGCTGGCGTGATGAACGCCGCCGCGCTAAAGATATCGGGATGATCTGCAACAACCCGGGTGCCAAGCTGTGCACCCATCGATAAACCAACCACGAAGCGCGAGGTCGACGCGTCGCCGTCGAAGACCTGATCGATCAGTTGGGTCGCTGCAGCAACGTGGCCGTCCAGCGACGTTGCATGAATCTTTTGCGGATGGGATGAGCCACGCTCGGACCCGCCCTGGCTCGGCCAATCCATCGCGATGACCGAGAAGCCAGCAGCGCGCATTCGGCTGAACGCCTCGAAATACACCTCAAGCGGTGCGGACAAACCCGGGAAGAACAACACGGTGCCGCGTGTGTTCTCAACGTCAGTGCGGCCCCAGCGAACGGCCCCTGCCCCGGTGTCCAACGAAGACCACACCCACCCTTCCGGCACCGCAAATCGGGGATCGTCGAGGACTGACATGGCGTCGGCTGGCAGCGATACCGGCTCGACCACTGGCTCGCGCGCGACCCAGAATAATGCGCCGACATACAGCATCAGCAGCGCGACAACGCTATAGAGTATTTTCTTCATCCGCGCAGTCTACCGGCTAGCGCGGTATTGCGCAGCCTGTGCAGTCATCTACCCGGCATTGGGCGCGGTCCCGGCTGGGAACTCACCGAATTCGCAAACCCGTGTTTGGCGTCAAGCAACAACAAATAAAGAACCGGCACCAAGATCAGCGTGATCATGGTCGCGAAAAGAATACCGAAACTCATCGAGATCGCCATCGGAATAACGAACTGCGCTTGGGCGCTTTGCTCAAACATAATCGGCACGAGACCCGCGGCCGTCGTCAACGACGTCAATACAATCGCCCGGAATCGCGCCTTGCCAGACTGGATAACCGCATCTTGCGCAGACAAACCCGTCGCCCGTGCCTGATTAACGAAATCGATCATGATCAAACTGTCGTTGACCACAACGCCAGACAGCGCCAGTAAACCAATGAGAGAAAACAGACTGATCGGCTCGCCCAGCAACAAGTGTCCAAGCACGGCCCCGATGAAGCCAAATGGGATCACCGACATGATAATCAGTGGCTGGGAGTAGGATCGAAGTGGTATCGCGATCAATGCGTAAATCAAGAACAACGCAGCGCCGAATGCAATAAGGAAATTGTTGAAGAATTCTTGCTCGTCCGCACTTGCCCCTTCCAGTGCGTACTCAACGCCGCTGTATTTAGAAAGGATCTCCGGTATGACTGAATCGCCGACGTCTTCAATCACCTTCCCCGGCTGCACAATATCGGTGTTCAGATCCGCAGAGACTGTTACCGTTCGCTTGCCATTCTGACGTCGAATCTGGGAGTAACCTGCGCCAATCTCGGCCGTAGCGACCTCGTAGAATGGCACGCGATCACCGGTCGGCGTGACAATGAACATGGTTTCGAGGTCCTCGATGGACCGCCTTTGCGACTCCGGATAACGCAACATAACTTTCAGTTCATCGCTACGCCGTTGGATGCGCTGTACTTCCTCACCAAAGAACGCTTGACGCACCTGGGTCCCCAAAGCACTCAACGTGATGCCTAGCGGCTCGGCGGTGGGCTTGAGGTCGAGTTTGATCTCATCGCCGCCAGGATTCGCGGAACTGCGAATGTCGAAGACGCCTTCATAGTCTTTGAGCTCGAGCACAAGGTCCGCGGCAGCACGCTCGAGTGACTCGAAATTGCTACCCGTAAAGGCGAACGACAACGGTGGTCCGCCTCCGAACACCAAGTCAGCATTGAATGAGAGCTCCCGAACACCCGGCAGCAAGCCAACCTTTTCGCGCCACAGATTGTTCAGCTCCGTGCCCGTGAGCGTCTGATCTTCCGACGCCGGCATTTCGATGATGATCTGACCACCGGTGCTACTGGTCGTAAATGTCGCGACCTGTTTCAACGGATCCAGCGCATTCGCATTGGTCGCCATGTATTCATCACGTACGGCGTAAAGGTCGCGCTCAATCGCCAACAGTGTTTCATTCCTGACACTGGTCGCTGTACCGTTTTGCATCTCGAGGTTCATCTGAACAAACTCACCCGGGACTTTCGGTGCTATCACCAACTTCACAACACCACCGATCATCGAGCCGATCACAAGCAACATCGTCGAAAGGAATATGGCGAGACAAACGCCGCGGGACGCAATCGCTTTGTTGAGTAGCGGCGCGTAAACATGATCGACGAGCCAATGCAGCCCATGCTGGGTTCGACGCTGGGCACGTTCAATGAATTTCTTCGGCCAAAGGGAAATGCGCACCGTTCGGTATGGCGAGAATATCTCGGACTCATCGACTGGCGTTGTCTTTGAGTGTGCGAGATGTGACGGCAGGATCAGTTTCGACTCAACTAATGAGAACAACAGACAAAGCGCGACAACCGCAGCGACCGCCTCAAGAAACGGTCCAAACAAACCGCCAACAAACAGCATCGGTGTGAAAGCGGCAATGGTTGTCAACACACCAAACGTCGCGGTCACAGCCACTTTTCTGGCGCCGAGGACTACATTGTCAACGCTATGACCATCCGCGCGAGTCTGTGTGTAAATGCTCTCACCAATAATAATCGCATCGTCTACGACGATGCCGAGCACCAAAATAAAACTGAACAGGCTGATCATGTTGATCGTGACTGGCCACGGCGTGTAAGGCATCAACCAGATGGCACCAAAAAACGTCACCGGTATGCCAATGACAACCCACAGCGCAAATTTCAATCGCAAAAACAACGTGAGGACGATAAATACCAATAAGGCCCCTTGGGCGAGATTGCTCAACATCAAATCAAGTCGCTGTTCGAGATATCGTGAGCGATCAACCCACGTCTCGATCTTCACCGTATCCGGCAGTTTCTCTCGTGCTTTAGCAACATAGTCACGAACAAGCGCCGCTGTTTTGAGCTCGCTTTGCTGGCCTGCCGCGAGCACCTGCATCGTGATCACCGGCTGGGTGTTTAAGCGCCCGAAGCCATCGTCGTCAACGAAGCCATCGTCAATTGTGGCGATATCATCCAGTGTCAGTCGAGATCCATCTGCAAACGTCCTTAGCGTTAGATCTCCGTATTCGGCGCCGGTATACACTTGACCCTGCGTTCGCAGCAACACATCACCGCCGGTCGTTTCGATCGTGCCGCCGGGTATGTCACGAGCCGCCGCGCGAATCGCATCAGCGATCTCCGTCATCGTGAGATCGTAACTTTGGAGCGTCGCCTCGGAGACCTCGATCGAAATCTCATAATCGCGATTGCCGAGATACTCGACTTCATTCACCTCGGGAATTGCGATGAGGTCTTCGCGTATATCCCGCGCAAGTTCCTTCCTGGCGTAAGCATCCAAATCACCGTAGACGGAAATAAAGATGACAGGAATGGGAATCTCGATTTTCTCAATGATCGGCTTTTCGGTGAGCTCAGGTAAGCCCGAAATCGCATCGACTCTGGTCTTTACTTGGCTGACCACCTGATCGAGATCCGTATCATTCGACACGTCGATGGTAACGGTGGCACTACCCTCTTGAGCGGATGCATTGACTTCATCGATACCCGTGACGTCTTGAATCGCCTCTTCGACCTTTGTCAAAACGCCTTGCTCGACCTCTTGTGGCGCAGCGCCTGGATACGGCACGATGATCTGAATCGCGTTGAGCTCGAAATCGGGCGTCGTTTGTTTGCGGATTTGAAACGCTGAGACGATCCCGAAAACGACAATAAGGATCATCAATAAATTGGCGGCGACGCTATTGTTGGCGAACCAGGCGATGATGCCCTGCTTCGACTCTGGATGGCTCGGTGCAGTCATATCAGCTCACCGGCTCCGTCGCGTCTGATGCTTCCGCACCATCGTCTGACGCTGACTCCGCATTTTCGCTGTCGGCATCAGGTGGCGCGTCGATGTCTTCGGTTGTTCGTACCAACATGCCATTGAGTGGTGCCTCTAGGCGAGTCATCAAGAGTTGATTTTCGAGCAATTGATCGGCGTAGACATACGCGAAGTCCGCATCGGTTCGGATAATCTCAAGCTCACGGAAACGAAGCTTGCGCTCAGGGTCGACGAAAATGACATTGTTGCTCGCACGGACCAATTGCCGCGGAATTCGTACGACGTCTTCAAGCACGATGCCTTTGATTTCCGCCGTGACAAACGTGCCGATCGGCAGTTCGGCCGTCAATTCACGGGTCGTGTCTAAGGCGTACGGATCATCGATACGTGCAACCACAAACACCATGCGTGTGCGCTCATCGACGACTCCCTCGGTTCGCACGACAGTGGCCGGCCAGCGGTGGTCTCGCCCACGGTAGCTTCCGACTAAGGTGACTTCAGGGCCGGTACCAATATTTGCAGCAGTAGGAAGGGTCAAAAATGCAAGATCCGGGTCAGGCACCGGCAAACGCACCTCTGCAACATCGGACGCGAAAATAACGCCGAGCTGAGCACCGGTATTGACAAAATTGCCGAGCTCCGTGGCACGCGATAACACCAAGCCATCGTAGGGCGCCCGAATGATGCTCCGCTCAAGATCTCGCTGGGCCCGTGTCAAATCCGCTTCCGCCGAAACCAATGCGGCTTTCGCTGTCGCAAGCTCTGTCGCGGAGCGATAACCTTGATCGCCGAGCTTCTTGGCGCCGTCGTACTCAATTTGGCGCTGAGCCAATGCCGCCTCGGCGCGCTCGACGTTGACCTGATAATTCAGTGGATCGATGCGTGCCAATACGTCGCCCGCGTTGAACTTTCCACCAGCGATGAAGTTATCTGACAAGCTAATGACGGCACCAGAAACCTCTGCACTCAATGTCGTTTGCATTAGGGGGCTGACAATACCTTGGCTGTCGACATCGAATTGCACGGTCTCGATATCGACTTCGGCGATCTCGACGAGCGGGGTCGTATTGACGTCAGGTTTTTTCGGCGGATCTTTTTTGAGCAGGCTAAGAGCAACCATCCCAAAGATGCCGAAGAACAAAATACCGAACGTTAAAAAAGGTCGACGAAGAAACTTTCGTCCGCTCGCTGGAGTTGTGATCGCGCCCATATACACTGACTTTACCTGTTGTTATCACGCTATTGTGCGCTTGAAGCAAGCTGTCTGCCAACTGCAAGCGTTGCGCGTAATCTCAAGATTTCTGGAGACAGATGATTCGCGGGATGGGCAGTAAGACGCAGACGCATCCTTTATCTAAAGTCGCGACTGGGCGAAGCCTGTTCACGCACTAAAAGTCGGTACCGATAAGTGATTGATTGGGCACACCCAGTATAGCTAGAGACCATCAGCGAACGTGCATTGGGTTAAGGCGCCTCTACTGGTTTTTGCGCAAGCCTCTTCACGAATTTCAGCCAAAAAAAACCCCGCTGGTGCGGGGCTTTTTCGGCATTCAGACCCGAAGGCCCGAATTAAAGCAGCGCTTATGCACGCTTGCGTGCGAAGCCAAGACCGATCAAGCCAAGGCCGAGCAGAGCCAGCGGAGCCGGCGCCGGGATACCTTGAACATTACGTACGCGAACAACGAAGTCGCTGTAGTCACGGTCGCCGCCTGGCAGGCGTAGATCTTCAAAAGCCAGAATATATTCGTCTGCGGTCAAAAGATCGCCGAAACCGAACCCATTCTCGACAACCTCGGTACCGTTACCCTGGAAACCGACCAACTGGTCGTAGCCGCCGTTGCGACCCGCTTGCGAAAAGAACGGACCCTGAGGGCCGTCGAGATAAAAACCAAACGCGCTGGTCGTGAAAAACGCAGACTGCGGAGCGGCAAACGGATTCAGCGCGTCAACCGTGAACAGATTTCCGTTAGCGAGGGTGTCGAAACGCAAAGAACCGAAACCCGCTGAATCAGGACCCGAGTAGACCTCTAACCGATTGTCGGCATTGTAGATGTCGTAAATGCCGAAGCTGTTGAGGTTGCGGAAACCCGCGAACTCAAACAGGATCACGCTCGGGATCGAACCAGCACCGTCAATCACCTGGAATACCTGGTCAGCTTCAGCCTGGCCGGTATTCACGTCGCGAAAGTCGCCGTTGTAGGTGTTGTTATTCAACCCATTTTGCAGGCCGCTTCCGTTGATCGTCGTCGCGCCAGCTTGGGATGCGACAAACATTGCGGCAGCCAGAGCGATGATTTTTCTAATTTTCATTGTTGTTACTCCACACGATGAAATTTTTTTCCTCACCGCTTTGTAAGCAAGGTGCGTGCCACAATATTTTTATTAGATTTTTCAGTGATTTAAAGCAACGCGACATCAGTGAGATTTACCACCTGTAAAGTCTTTCGACAGTGATTACGTTAAATCGGAAATATTATGTGAAAACAGAGACTTCTACTGCTGTGCGGCGCGCGCCTCAATAAAGCGAATTGCCTGATCGAATCGGCGAATAGCCCGCGGCTTGCCAACCAACGCCAGGGTAACGTCAAGACCGGGGGACGCTGACTTGCCGGTCGCCGCAACACGCGCCGGTTGCCCAAGTTTGCCCATATTGATCTCAAAGCGCTCCGCGACCTGGCTGACCGTTTTCGACAGTTGCTCCGGCGTCCATTCGGTCAATGTCTCGAGCTCATCCCGTAGGGCTTTGAACGGTTCCAAGATCACCGGCCGCAAGTGCTTCTTGCCAGCGGCGGGATCGATGTCTACGTCGTCGACAAACAGATAGCTGCAATCGGCCGCCATACCCTTGAGCGTGACCGCCCGCTCGCGATAGGCGTCCACCACCACGTCGAGCGCCGGTCCATTATCCGGGTCAACACCCGCCTCGCTTAGCTGCTCCGCCAAGACTGTTGCCAATCGTTCCGCTGGACTTGTCATGATGTATTGCTGATTCACCCAGTCCAGTTTCTCCGGGTTGAATGTCGACGCCGACGAATTGACATCGGCGACATCGAACAATGCGATCATCTCCTGCATCGAGAACAGCTCTTGGTCACCATGCGACCAGCCCAGCCTGACGAGATAGTTCAGCAGCGCCTCTGGCAAATAGCCCTCATTCTTGTAATCCAACACATTGACGGCGCCATGGCGTTTCGACAAGCGTGCGCCATCCGCGCCGAGGATCATCGGCACGTGTGCGTATTTGGGTGGCTCGATGCCAAGTGCTTTCAGCATGTTGATCTGACGCGGTGTGTTGTTGAGGTGATCGTCGCCTCTGATCACATGCGTAATACCCATATCGGCGTCGTCGATGACGACGGTGAAATTATAGGTCGGCGTGCCATCGGACCGCGCAATGATCAGGTCATCAAGCTCGCTGTTGGCTACCGTTACGCGACCCCGAACAGCATCGTCAATGACGACCTCTCCCTCTAATGGATTGCGAAACCGGACCACAGGCGAGACGCCGTCGCGGACGTCCGTACGGTCGCGCCAACGCCCGTCATAGCGCGGCTTTTCGCCGGCAGCGCGCTGCGCTTCGCGCATGTCATCCAACTCTTCTTTGGTGCAATAGCAATGATACGCCTTGCCGGTGGCCAGCCATTCGTCCAGCACCGCCTGGTAGCGATCGAAACGCTGCGTTTGGTAGTAAGGCCCCTCATCCGCCTCTAGCCCGAGCCAGGCCATGCCATCGAGAATGGCATTGACCGACTCATCCGTGGAGCGTTCACGATCGGTATCCTCGATCCGCAGCACGAACTGCCCACCATAACGGCGCGCGTACAAATAACAGAACAGCGCCGTACGCACACCGCCGATATGCAGGACGCCGGTTGGGCTCGGTGCAAAACGTGTCTTAATTGTCATTGAATCTATCCAGCAAAAATCTCTATCGACGTTTGATTACTCGTCCGCGAAAAACTCGCGACCGCGTCGCATCGTTTGGGTGAATGCCTTTTGATTGCCGTCGGAAACGCTCACTTTTAGTCGCTCCACCGCATC
>JBCAZE010000085.1:0-13609 GCA_039700805.1 Pseudomonadota bacterium
CATGCCAGACTCGAGCGCACCGCGGGCTGGCTTGATGCCGATTGGCGCATTGACGCAGCATGGCAGCGAGTTGACGATGATCGTCGGACACGCGACTTTGAATCCGACGAGCGACGCCATGAGCAAAACGCATCGCAGTTGTTCGGTTTGTCAGTGGTTGCCGATGGCAATGTAGAGCGTATCGACTGGGTCGCTGGGATCGACTTTTACGACGATCGTGTATCGAGTGCTAGACAATCCGAATCGCTATCCACAGGCATTGTCGCGCCGATTGCATCCAGGTTTCCCGATGGATCGACCGTACGCCAAGCGAGCGTGTTCGCTAATGCCGACTATGCGATGAACGATCGTTGGCATGCCGGTGCCGGTATTCGTTTTAGTAGTTCACGCGCAATGCTCGCAGCGACGGATACTACCGATGCAGCGGATGTCCGAGTAAATGATGTTGGGCTTGATGTATCGGTGCGATACGAGATCAATGATTCGTTGACCTGGGTGAGTAATGCGGGCGCGGGCTTCCGTGCGCCGAATATTTTCGATTTGGGCACTTTGGGTGCGCGACCGGGTAACCGATTCAATATTCCCAATGCGGACCTAGAATCGGAACGCGTGCAACAAATCGATACCGGATTGCGTTTTCAAAATGATCGACTCCGCTGGGAAGCGGTCGCTTTTGCGCTGCATTACGATGATCGCATCACATCGGTGCTGACCGGCGAACAGACGTCTGAGGGTCGTGACATCGTTCAGACAGACAACGCTTCGACCAGCGACATTGTTGGCCTTGAGTTCGGTATGGGCCTTTCTTTCGGGACACGCTGGCAGATCGATGCCGTCGTCAACGCGACTCGCGGAGAGCAGCGCGAGCTTGGCAGCGATGACGAACCTGGTGATCGCATCCCGCCATTAAACGGGTATGTCTCGCTCGGCTATGAAGCCCCAAAATATCGCGCTGAGTTGCGACTGCGCGGCGCAGATCGTCAGCATCGTTTGAGTGCGCGTGATGTCCGCGATGTCCGTATCGACCCGAATGGCACATCCGGCTGGGCTGTTATGGATGTCAGCTTTCGTTGGCCGGATTTTTCAGGTTGGGTAGTCGCGGCGGGTGTCGAAAATGTAACGGACAAGCGCTATCGGAATCACGGATCCGGCATCGATGCGGTCGGGCGGAACGCGTTTCTTTCGCTCAGAAAGACGTTCGACTAGACTCAAATCCGTCGTCTGGGTACCTGCGTTTGACATTCGCGCCGTCTAGGCATGCGACTCATTTTCCTTCGTTCGTGCGCGGGCGTCATTTGTTACACTCTAACGATCACATGAACAAAGGGCGGTCTTATGCGTTTTTGGGTTTCTGTTTTGGTGGGTATGGTGCTTGCCATACCGGTACTTGCTGAGGACGACAAAGAGGTCTCCCCGGGATTCAATGAACCGACGTTCAAAGGTCTTGAGTGGCGGTCGATCGGCCCGGCATTCATGTCAGGTCGCATCTCTGATATCGCGATTCACCCACAAAGACAGAGCACCTGGTACGTCGCTGTCGGCTCAGGCGGTATTTGGAAGACGGAAAACCGAGGTACAACCTGGACGCCGATCTTCGACGACGAAGCCGTCTACTCCATTGGCTGTATCACCATAGACCCGAACAATCCAAATACGATTTGGGCGGGTACCGGCGAGAACGTTTCTGGTCGCCACGCGTCTTTCGGAAACGGTGTCTATCGTTCTCGCGACGGTGGGAAGAGTTGGGAGTCGATGGGTCTTGAAGACTCGGAACGCATCGGCATGATTCGCGTTGATCCGCGTGATTCGAATACGGTCTTCGTCGCGGCGCAGGGTCCATTGTGGTCGGGCGGCGGCGAACGTGGCCTTTACAAGACGACTGACGGCGGCGAGAACTGGACCAAGGTCCTCGGTGATGGGCTTGGCAACACCGAAGAAGATGACCGCTATACCGGCGTCTCTGAGGTGCACATGGACCCACGAGATCCTGACACGCTATACGCCGTGTCTTGGCAGCGCATCCGAAGTGTTGCAGCACTGATGGATGGCGGGCCAGGCACGGGCATTCATAAATCAGAGGATGGCGGGGAGACTTGGCGTCAGTTGAAACGCGGATTGCCGGGCGAGGTTATGGGCAAGACGGGTCTTGCAATTTCGCCGCAAAAGCCAGACGTGATTTACGCCACAATCGAGCTCGCCAATCGCAAAGGTGGGTTTTGGCGGTCTGAAGATGGCGGCGAAAGTTGGGAGAAGCGCAGCGACTACCTCTCAGGTGGTACGGGGCCACACTACTATCAAGAGATTTTCGCAAGCCCCCATCAGTTTGATCGTGTCTACCAAATGGATGTTTGGATGCACATGACGGAGGACGGCGGTAAGACTTTCTCGATGGTCAACAGCAAGACCAAACACTCCGATCACCATGCCATGGCGTTCGACCCGAACGATCCCGATTACCTGTTGGTCGGCGTAGATGGCGGTATTTACGAAAGCTATGACAACGCCGAGAGCTGGCGCTATGCAGCGAACTTGCCAATCACGCAGTACTACAAAGTCGCTGTCGATTACGACATGCCGTTTTACAACGTTTACGGCGGCACGCAAGACAATAACTCCCAAGGCGGCCCAAGCCGAACGACCAGCGCGCATGGTATTACCAATGGCGACTGGTTCGTGACGCTATTTGGTGATGGTCATCAATCAGCTGTCGATCCGAACAACCCGGACATCATTTACGCTGAATGGCAGCAGGGTAACTTAGTGCGTTACGACCGGCGCACCGGCGAGCAAGTTTACATTCGTCCGCAAGCTGCGGAAGGTGAGCCGCCCGATCGTTACAATTGGGACGCGCCGATCTTGATCAGTCCGCATGATTCCAAGACCGTCTTTTTCGCGTCTCAGCGGGTTTGGCGCAGCGACGATTACGGTGATTCTTGGAAGGCTATATCTCCGGACCTGACACGCAACGAACGACGCGTTGATACGCCGCTGATGGGTCGGACCTGGAGTTTCGATTCGCCGTGGGATCTTTATGCCATGTCAGAGTTCAACACGATTGTGAATATCTCGCAGTCGCCGTTGAACCCGAATCTCATCTACGCGGGCACCGACGATGGTCTCATCCAAGTGACCGAAGATGGCGGCGAAACATGGCGTCGTATCGACCGTTTGCCCGGTGTCCCGAATCGCTTTTTCGTCAATGACATCAAGGCGGACTTGCATGACGAAGATACTGTCTACGTTGTTGTCGACGATCACAAGAATGGGGATTTTTCACCTTACATATTGAAGAGCGAGAATCGCGGCCGTCGATGGAGCAAGATCACAGGAAATCTGCCAGACAAACATATTCTGTGGCGTGTGGTGCAGGATCATGTGAAGCCTGGTCTGATGTTCGTTGGTTCGGAATTCGGCGTGTTTTTCACTGTTGATGGTGGGGCCAATTGGACCAAGCTGAAAGGCGCCGTTCCCAATATTGCGTTCCGCGACCTTGCGATTCAGCAACGCGAGAACGATCTGGTTGGTGCGACATTCGGTCGCGGTTTCTACATTCTCGATGATTACACGCCGTTGCGTGATGTCACCGCGGATATGCTCGCGGATGGTGCGCACCTATTCCCGATTCGCAAGGCGCCTTGGTACGTGCCTAAGCGTGACCTGGGTTGCTCGGCGAACGGTTGCCAGGCTTCGCAAGGCGATGCGTTTTATGTCGCCAAGAACCCAGAGTTCGGCGCGGTAATGACGTATTACTTGTCCGAGGATATCCAGACAGCTAAGCAAGCACGCCGTGAAAAGGAGAAGGAGATCGAAGCCGAAAACGGCGATGTCAAATTCCCGCCGCTCGCTGACCTGCTGGACGAGGCCCGAGAGGATGCGCCCGCCATGGTGTTTACGATTCGCGATAGCGATGGCAATGTCATTCGACGCATTGAAGGCCCGGCGAAGGCAGGGTTCCATCGCATTGCATGGAATCTTAGGTTCCCGTCACTACAAGCGTGGAGCCCGCGTGAAGCCGCCAAAGACTTTCAGCCAGGTCTCGGTGTGATGGTCGCACCCGGACAGTACAGCGTCTCCATGGCGCGGCGGGTCGATGGTGTCACGACGAGCCTCGGCGACGCGATGACTTTTGAGGTTGAGTCGATTCGTCCTCAGCCGGTTCTGCCCGGCTCAACACAAGTCGAACGGGTGATCTTCTCACAGCAAGTCGATGAGCTTGTGCGTGTTGCCGATGGATCGGACAGCGCCATGGCGCTTGTTAGCGCCGAATTGGATGCAGCCAAAGCTGCATTGAAGCGCGCAACGGCGGATGATTCGTTGTATCAACAAGCGGTCGCGTTGCAAGACCGAGTGAAGGATCAAATGACGCGTTTGTCGGGTGATCAGACCCGCGACATTTATCACGACTGGGACATGATGAGCGTCCAAGATCGTCTGTGGCATGCGCGGTTTGCACCGGGGACCAATGTTTACGGTCCGACACCAGCACAACGCGAGTCGTATCGAATCGGGCGCGCATTGTTCGATGACATCATGTCAAAGATGGATGCTTTCGATCGTGACTACGACGCGTTCAAGGCCGCGATGGATGCGGCGGGCGTGCCATGGTCGCCCGGGCGGTGATCGTCAGCGACTAACGCCCCAAGTGATCACTACCAATAAGCCCTCAACAGATGTTGAGGGCTTTTTTCTTGGCGGCATTTTGAATGGCGATAGGTGATAGCGTGTCCCGCTATTTGGCGTCGCAACCAGGGTATGGTCCCAGACGCTCGACTAAGCCCTGACATAGCGCACGCGCCTCTCCGGATTCTCCTGCCGCTGTGAGAAGGCGGGCGAGCCCAACGGTTGCCTCTGGCTCATAGGGCGCTTGCACCAATACACGTCGATACCAGAGCTCAGCTTCAGTCCGCGCACCCAAGGTCTCATATTGCTGTCCGATACCGACACCAAGCGCTGTTTGCCAAGGGCCAACGCGCTGGGGCTCTATTTGGTACGCGTCGGTCATTGCGTTCCATGCATCGACAAAGTAGGTCAGTGCTGCTTCTCTGTCCCCGCGAATCGAATTGATCTCGCCAAGGTTGATCAACGCCGGCCAATGTGCCGGCGCAATGGTGATGATCTCCCGATAGATCGCTTCTGCGCGTTCGAGCTCACCATTTGCAGTGAGGGTAAAGGCGAGCGCTTTCATCGTGTCTGGGTCGTTCGGTGCAAGTCGGACAGCGCGCTCGGCCATCGCAACGGCGCGTGACAGGATCGCGTCGGCTTCAGGTCTTGATGTGATGCCGCGTTGAAGTGCCTCACTCAACGATGTGGCGCCTTCCATTCCAGCGGCACGTGGCCATCGGATGACGCGCTGGACGAGTGCGTTTGCAAGTCCTGCCTGCGCCTGTGCGTTATCCGGTGCTTCTGAAAGTACGCGTTCATAAAGACCGATGGCCGCTTCGTTGTCTTCGCGAGTGAAGCGCATGTAGAGATCATCGGCTCTTGTGAGCTGTAGGTCATACGGGCGCTCCTCCATCGGTTGCAACCAGTAGACCGCCAGGGCAACGAGTGCACTCGCAACGACAACGGCTGCCATGCGTATTGGCCATCGCGGCGCGCTGTTCTTTTTCGATGCGGGTGCTCCTTCATCTGAGTGCGTCTCGACAGTCGCGATCAGCCGGTACCCACGTTTCGGGAGTGTTTCGATGAATACAGGCGCGCTCGGCTGATCATCGAGCGCTTTTCTCAATCGAGATACCGTTCTGGCGACAGTGTCTTCGCCAACAATCGTTTTGCCCCAGATCGCGGTCTCGATGGCATCTCTCGCGAACACCCTACCGGGGTCGCTGGCAAGCAAGCTGAGCAAGGCCATCTGCCGTGGCTCAAGCGTCTTTTCATTATCGCCGTTTTGTATTCGCCCCGTTTCTACGTGGATCGTCCATGGGCCGATCACAAATATTCGAGGCGTAACGTTGATCAGCGTGCTTCCCATTGGTCAAACGCTTGAGAATTCAAGAATCCGTCATAGAACGGGTCCGCGGTAAAGTCTGCGCGACTGAGTGCATAGCCAAAGCGATCATTCAGTACGTCGAGCACAGCCACACATTCGTCGTAGCGTTTCGTTTCGATGAGTATCGTCAGCAGTGTCCAGCGCGCGAGTTCGAAATCTGGCTCAATTCGGATAGCTGTCCTGGTGTGCTTTAGCGCTTCTTCCATATCTGATTGCTCAAAGGCGATGTTTGCTCGGAACACATTGACGAGTCCATCGTCGCCGTACGTCTTCGCCATAAGGTCGAGCGCTTTCGATGCCGCCTCATAATCGCCTTTGAAGAAATAGTGGTCGAGCAGGGCGAACGTGACCTTCGGGTTCTCCCCATGGTGTTGCGCAAGTCGGCTGAGTTCTTTGAGATACAGCTCATCGTCGAGGCGCGAAGCAACTTGAATCGCATTCACAATAACGAGTCGGTGATTACGTACAGTGCTCGGGAAGTTATCGATCAGGTCGTAGGCTTCCTGCAGTCGCCCTTGTTGTCGGAGTTGTCCAAATCGTTGGAATTTTTCAACAAGGTCTATGTCGATATCCCGTTGGCCAAAGATGCGATTCAGGAATTCCGGACTGGGCTTGCTCATGAGTTTGCCAGCGATGCCAACAGACTCGGATTGCAGTTCTCCGGTTGTCGAAAAGAAGGAGTCACCAACCAGTACTTTCGATTCATCTTGTTGGTCGCGGACCGGCAATAGCACGGCATAGTTGAACCCATCGCCAATTTCCAGGCGCAGCAATGGGCCATAGATGCCATTCACCTCGCGAACGGCGAGAACGGTTGCGCGTGCTTGTTGCTGTGCTAATTGACCAAGCAGCTGACGATTGATGACCGGAATCGCCGGCAAAAACTCTTTCACGAGCACAGATTTCTCGCGCTCGGAGTCGCCAATCAAATCGGCAATCCGATTGGCTAACGTGGCCTCGTCGGTGATGGCATTAAAACGCTCGAGACTGTTTGAGTTGATCGCCTCCGCATAGGCCTCTCCTAGATCGATCAGTTCTTGTTTGGTGAACCCTTCTTTTGCGTGAGCGAATGTCACGAGTAGGCTCCACAATGCCAGCATAGCTAGACGTTTTTTCACGCTAATAACCCCTTTGTATCCCCGAACATGACGGTAACAGAGTCGTCATTGAAGAGGAAACACTGCTTGTTATTCGAGGCCGACTCATCGGTATAGTTGAACAGCCGTCGTCAAGTCCGGTCTCGCGGGCGTCCGATGTTCCCTTGGCCACGATAGGGGTGGCTGTAAGCCTATGATTTTTTTGTTGTCAGGGTTTTGTCAGGAAAAAAGGAGGAGGCCGCCATGGTTCGAATACGCGCTGTGTCGTGAACTGCCATCACACACACGTTTTGGAGATTGATGATGAGAATCGCAAAAGCATTAGCAGCGGTGTTTACGATTTATTGCTGCAGCGTATCGAGTGCTGTGGCATCAGTAGACGGCGAAGAATCGCCGTCAGTATGGTCGGCAACACTGATTCAGTCGGACCTTGTTGCGTTGTATGACGGTCTGAAGAGCGGTCATGCGAACCTATTTGCCAATCGTAGTGAGGCGGAGTACGACGCCTTGTTTCATGAGTTGCACGATAGTATCCGGGCGCCGATGGATGCTTTTGAAGCAAGACGGTTGTTTCAACGTTTCGCGGCATTCGGTGATGTCGCGCATGCGCGCGTGGACTTCCCTAACGAAGCATTTGAAGCATTCCGGGCGGCAGAGGGAAAGACCTTTCCGATCTACCCGCGAATCGTCGACGGTATCCCCTACGTAGGCGAAAACTATTCCGGCGAATCATCGATTCACGCCGGCGATGAAATCGTGGCGCTCAACGGTGTACCGATGCAATCATGGTTAGAACGCGTCAGCGCTTATATCTCGGCGGACTCCGACTACATCGCTCACTCGTTGCTCGAATTCACTTTTCCTCGTGAATTCTGGGCACTCAATGGTGAGGTCGAACGGTTTGATTTGGTGTTGCAACGCGACGGACAGCGCGTTGAGACTGCGATTCGCGCAACCACTCGCGCCGCACAGCAAGCGGCAGCGGCAAATTTGGCGCAGTCATTCTCGCTAGACGAGGGTCGTTCTTATCGCATGGCGACAGAGTCCATCGCTTATCTGCGGCCAGGCCCGTTTTATAGCATCGAGACGCCGGAAGACCTCTGGGATAACGGTCCATTCGTTTCGTTCATCGATCAGTCTTTCGAGTTTTTCTTAGATCAAAAGGCATCGAGGTTGATCATCGATCTGCGTCAAAATCCAGGTGGGGATAGCAGCTTCAGTGACGCGATGTTGGCATGGCTCGCCGACGAGCCGTTTCGGTTCTACTCAGAGTTTCTAGTCCGATCCAGTGACGAGGCTGCCGAATCAAACAAATCACGCCTTTCCGACAACGAAGACGCCGACAGTGCGACAGCGCGGTTTGCAGCGTTCTATGCGCGAACACCGCGCGGCGAGTTGTTCTCCTTCGACCTCCCGTACGCGACGCCGCGAACGGGAGCGCGATTCGAGGGCGAGGTGTATGTGCTCGTCAATCGTCATAGCTACTCAAATGCGGTCAACGTGGCCGCTATCGTCAAGGACTACCAATTCGGGACCATCGTCGGTGAGAAGACCGCTGACTTTGCGACAACCTATGGTGCGATGGAACAGTTTGTGTTGCCGGGTACGGGTATCGTTGTCGGGTTTCCAAAAGCGCACATCATTCGTCCCAATGGCGATCGGCAACCGGATGGTGTGACGCCCGACTGGCTGATTCACTCGCCTACGAAGAATGAGTCGACGGACCGTGTTCTTCAAAAGCTATTGCTGATGATCGAGGGAGACACTCGCAATCAATCATGACATCAGGCGACGTCATCGACTTATTTCTCATGTGACTGGACTGCTCGTCCAAAATGCTAACTGGGGCGTTGTTCGTCAGTGAATAATCGGCCAATGCGGATTAAGATGATGACACGCGATGAAGGTGGCCTAAGGTATGACATCGACAGGAGGGACGGTGTCCCGGAAATTGGAATTGTTGATACTGTCGATTGGATTTGTCGTGGCACTCGGATTGCTCGTGGCGGCGAACCCCATTGTCCTACAACACTTGCCTGGTGGCTTGCCGGTCGGCAACGTCTTCGCCGCCTTCCTTTTCTGGATGCCGGCGCATGCGGCAATGCGCGTGAATCAGACGCAGGCGCGATATCAGGGCACGTCGCTGTCGGTGGTCATCATCGCACTGTGCTGGTTACCTGTGTCTATCGGTTTGGCGGGGAATCTGTCACTCAACTTCTCTGGATCGCGCGGCGCATTATGGCTGCGGGGCACGTCGACACTCGCTATTATTGTGCTTGGTTGGCTTGTCTATTCATTGATTGCTAGGTGGCGCGTCGGCCGAAATCCCGGGCAACAGCACAACGGCAACGTGACGGACGAGAGGTGACATTATGAGTGATTCGGACCTGTTCAAGAAGCTGACGGATTTGTTTCGACCTTACGAGAAACAGATGCAAGTAACCGTCGACAACGAGGACAAGTACTACGTCGAGGAGTCGCTGTCAGGCGATAAGCCGCAGATGTTTGCTTCCGTGCAAGTAAAGAAAAACTACATCAGCGTCTATCTGATGCCGGTGTACTGTCAGCCGGCGCTATTGGTTGATCTATCTGATGATTTGCGCAAGCGCATGCAGGGTAAATCCTGCTTTAACTTCACCAAAGACGAGCAGGTGCCATGGCCGGAGTTTCGAGCCTTGATTCGACGTTGCAGCGAGGTGCTGTGACCGGGTTTACTTGAGTGAGCGCCTTTGCTTTTTGCCTGCTTTCCGCTTAACTTTTCGACATGGTTCGATACATTGTCGTTGTAGTGATTGTTGCGTTAGCGCCTCGGTTTGCGCTTGCGGCCACGAGTGCTTGGTGGGACAACGCTTACCTCTATCGGCAGAATATTGCTGTCACCACTGGCGCCAATGTGCCGGACCGCGGCTATGATGGTTATACGCTGCGATCAGTTGGTCTTGATACGCAAACGCTTATTGCGTCTGGTCAAATGCGCGCCGACTGTGGGGATCTTCGCGTCGCTTATTTCTCAGCGGGTTCATGGCAAGAGCTACCTCGACATGTGATCGATTGCGGCACGGGGCAGACCGACGTGCGCTTTGCCTCGCCCGTCAATATACCCGGTAATGCCATCGACGATGACTTCTATTTTTACTACGGTAATCCCGCAGCTGCTGCACCCATTGCGTTGACAACGACAAACGTCTATCTGTGGTTTGATGATGCCAGCATCGATCGCAGTGCGAGCTACATCCGAGGCCGCGTCGATAACTTCCATGGTAACGGTTGGGATAACACACTGGCATTCAATCCGGCCGGCTACTACACCTACCGAAACGGCGACAACTTCACGAGTGGCTACCGGCTAGCGGTCGATGAGCGTGATGTGTTTATCGAAGCAGAATTTTTTCATGTCGATTGTTTTCCCATCAACATGACGACCGGTGTTTTGGTCCGTGGCATTATTCAATCCGGCAGCGGTGGTAGTGAGCGGTCGAATCACTATTACACGTCGAATCGCGGTGAATTCCCGGCGTCTGGGTGTGGTAATGCAAACGGCTACGGACATGATGGTGCCGTAATGCGGCGACAGCGCAATCAAATCGCCGTGCCGCCGCCTGTGAATCCGGGCGATATTACGCCGAACGTTTGGCGTCGGCAGGCCCTTGCCGCCTACGGCGTGGCGCCCACATCGCTTCGCTTCTGGGATGCCGATGATAGTGCCGCTTGGTCAGCGCTCGGTTTTCCTGACACCGGCAATCTGTTGGCAAGCGGTAGTGACGACAGCACCGTGAACAACCGCGGATTTGTTGCGGTGATGACATCGCAGGACCAAGCAAGACTGCGAAACGTCGTCGTACGCCGCTATGTTGAACCGGAGCCAGCGACTGTCCTTGGTCCCCAAGAGTTACAAGCGAGTCCTGATCTTACCGTTCTTAAGAATGTCCGAAGTTTCTCGGACCCAGTGAATGGTGAAATGGACCCATTCTCCATTCCGGGCGGCATTGTCGAGTACGAAGTACGTGTTGAGAATGGCGGCAGTGGCCCGGTTGACAACGACTCACTGGTCATCACAGACGTCTTATCCGGAACGCTGGCGTTAGTCGTCGATGATCTGACACCCGGCGGCGGGCCGGTTTCGTTTACTGATGGTACTGGGTCGAGCGTCAGTGGGTTGAGCTTTGCTTACGGTGGACTAGCGGATCTCGCGGACGATGTGGCGTTTTCCACCGATGGCGTGAACTTCAATTACGTCCCGTCACCCGATGCGAATGGCACAGATCCTGCGGTGTCACATATTCGGATTACGCCTTCCGGCACAATGCAGGCCTCGGGTGGCGGCACAGCGACATTCTTCGTCATCCGTTTCAGGATGCGGGTGCCATAGTACTTAAGATCTCACGGTAAGTGATCAGTAGCCCGGTGGTCTCATTGTGCAGTCGAGGGCGGCTTCTACAGTTCGCGCTGTTTGCAACAATGCGCGATCACCATGCATACGGCCCGTCAACATCAGGCCAACGGGCAAGCCATCGTCGTTAACACCACAGGGTACTGAGATAGCGGGCTGCCCGGTAAAGTCTGCGAACCCTGTGTTGCGAGCGGCCAGCTGCCAGAAGTCATCGGGGATGTTGTCGATTTCGACGGCACCGATCGTCGATGTTGGTGCTGCGATTGCGTCGCACGACGCCAGCAATGCTTCGAATGCCAAGCGTAGCTCGCGGCGAAGTTGCTGGGATGCAGCGTACGCCGCCCCGGAAATTGCCTTCGCGCTGATCAGCTTGTCCCGCACCTCCCGGCTAAATTTTTCTGGGGCCGCGTCCAATCGCTCTTGGTGCTCTGCTAATGCTTCTGCGAAAGTGAGGCGACAAGTCTTGTAGATGTCGGCGAGTCCAGGCATATCAATTAACTTGAGATTGGCGCCGGCATCACTCAGTGACCGTAAGGCCGCGTCGACGCGATCGACGACGTCCTTTCTACCTTCAAAGAACGGTGCCCGAATGACGCCAATGGTCAGGGTCGAAACGTCGAGCGGGGCACTTAGAAACCCGTCGGTGTGCCTTGGTGGAATAGAAAAAGGGTCGGACGGGTCGTGACCAACCATTGTGGCAAGCATCAACGCTGCGTCTTCGACGGTGCGAGTCATCGGGCCAACATGATCCATCGTTTGGCACAGTGGGAAGACACCTGATTTGCTCACCAATCCGAAGGTCGGTTTGTGACCAACGATGCCGCAGCAATGTGCGGGCTGTCGTATCGAGCAACCCGTATCGGTGCCGACAGCACCAAAGCAGAGTCCAGCAGCAACCGCTGCGGCAGAACCGCTACTCGAACCGCCAGCGATATAGTCTCGATGCCAAGGGTTTCGCACTGGGCCATACCAGTCATTGATGCCCGTCATACCGTAGGCGAACTCGTGAAGGCCGGTCTTTCCAAGGAGGACCGCACCAGCCTCTTTGAGTTTCTTGACGACAAAGGCATCGCGATCCGGAAAATGATCTTCGAAAAACGATGAACCATAAGTCGTGCGGACGCCGTGTGTGTCGACGAGATCCTTCACAGCGATCGGTACGCCATGCAAGGGACCCAGATCTCGTCCAGCCGCGAATGCGTTGTCTGCGTGCTTTGCGTCGCTTAACGCCTGCTCTGCTGTGATTGTGACAAATGCATTCACATCGGTGTGTGCTCTGATGCGATCAAGGAGATGCTGCGTCAGCTCAACGGACGTCAGCGCGCCTGCCCGCAATACGCGGCCTACGTTGGCAATGGACTGAAAATGAATCTCCGTCATGCCGTTATGCTAGCAAACCGTCCTGGGTTGGTGGAAAGCCCTGTCGCAGGGATCTTTTAGGGGCGTTGTGTTTGCAGCCAATAAAGCCTGCCGCGCTGCTTTGTATCGGGTACGATGTCGACTTCTCAGGGGGAGTCAATACACCGTGAACAAACTCGAACAATTAAAAACAATGACTGATGTTGTCGCTGATTCCGGTGACATTGATGCGATCGCGAAACACAAGCCAGAGGATGCAACGACCAATCCGTCGTTGTTGCTAAAGGCAGCTGGACTCGATACCTATAGCGGTCTGTTGGCCGATAGTTGTCAGTGGGCGCTCGAGCAAAATGACGATCTGAAGCATGCGGTGCGCCATGCGAGTGAACGATTCGCAGTCGGTGTTGGTCACGAGATTCTCGATATTATCCCCGGCAGAATTTCTACCGAGGTCGATGCGCGGTTGTCATTCGACACAGAGGCGAGTATCGCGACCGCAGAACGTTTGGTCGCGATGTACGAGAGTATGGGGCGCTCGCGCGATCGGTTACTGATCAAGTTGGCGACGACTTGGGAGGGTGTGTGCGCAGCGCGGTACTTAGAGAAAGCCGGTATACAATGCAATCTCACGCTTTTGTTTAGCGATGTGCAGGCTGTTGCAGCAGCAGAGGCCGGTGCATTTCTGATCTCTCCCTTCGTTGGGCGAATTCTTGATTGGCACAAAAAGCAGCGCCCCGATCACACCTTTACGGCGGACGATGACCCGGGTGTCGC
>JBCAZE010000257.1:0-3175 GCA_039700805.1 Pseudomonadota bacterium
ACATTCGTAAACAGCATGTCGAGGGAAGGGTGATCGACTTCTCGCCATTGGTCATCAGCCATCAGTGGCGCCGCGCTCATACCGAACACCAACACTAATAAGATCACCGCAACCAAATTGAATCTATTCGTAGTTTCCATGAACCCGCTCCGTGTTTGCTTTGTACTATTCAACGAATGGGCATGGATTCGGTTGACCGGCTGTGGAAATTCGTTGGACGTTATGTCGAACGAGGCGCAAACCGATACCTAGGGAGCAATCAGAGTGGTGGCGCGGGCCTAACCACTCTCATCGTGCTGGCGGAGTAGGCATTCAATCCAGTGTTTCTTTACTTAGTTGCATAATACGTGAGTAGTCACGTATTATGCATGCATGAAACCGAACTATGAAAAATCAGAATCCCTGGTCATGCAGGTATTGAGTACTGCCGCCTCGTTGGAACGGGAAATGGACCATGCATTGTCGTTCACGCGTGGCATCACGTTTAGCGAGTATCGTCTGTTGCGTACGCTGCAGGCTGCTGAACATGGGCTGACACGGGTGGCGCTCGCGGGTGCTGTGTCGGCATCGCCATCCGGTGTGACTCGAGCGCTCAAACCTTTAGAGAAACTCGGCTACGTGACCACAGCCAGGAATGAACGCGATGCACGCCAAAGTCTTGCGGTGCTAACGAAGGGTGGTCACGACCTATTGTCGGACGCGGCCGGCGTGCTCACGGATTACTTCGCGGGCCTCGGCGTCGACAGCATTGAGGATAAGGAACTCACGGACTTTCGTCGTCAACTGACTCAATTGACGGCGCGCTGACCAAAAACCGAATCAACGCTCTGCGACACTATCCGTCTGTCCGGGCCGCGCGGCACCGCATTCGTACCAGCCTTTCGTTCCGTTCACGATCTTGACGACCGAGAGCATGACGGGAACCTCGACCAAGACCCCCACCACCGTGGCGAGCGCCGCACCAGATTCAAACCCGAACAGCACAATCGCGGTGGCGACGGCCAGTTCGAAAAAGTTGCTGGCGCCGATGAGTGCCGAGGGTGCCGCGACGCAGTGTGCAACACCGAATTGCCGGTTCAGGAGATAGGCAAGGCCAGAGTTGAAGTAGACCTGAATCAAGATCGGTACCGCGAGTAGGGCGATAACGATCGGTTGGGCAATGATCTGCTCGCCTTGAAAACCGAACAGCAGGACGAGCGTGGTGAGCAAGGCAACAAGAGAGGCGGGCTGAAGGCGCGTCAATGCAGCTTCCAGAGATGCTTCCCCACCTGAAGCAAGCAGCCGCTTGCGAAGCACCTGTGCGATGACAACTGGGACGACAATGTAGAGGACCACTGACAGCAGCAAGGTCTCCCACGGCACAGTGATAGCAGAGAGACCGAGCAACAATCCGACGATAGGGGCAAACGCAAAGATCATGATGAGGTCATTGACCGCAACTTGACTGAGCGTGAAATGGGGCTCGCCGTCCGACAGGTTGCTCCAGACAAACACCATCGCCGTACATGGCGCTGCGGCTAAGATAATGAGCCCGGCGATATACGAGTTGATCTGATCGGCTGGCAAGTAGGGCGCAAACAGATTGGCGATAAAAAGCCAGCCGAGGAATGCCATCGAAAACGGTTTGACGGCCCAATTGATGAACAGCGTCACACCAACGCCGCGCCAGTGTTCTTTGACTTGACCCAATGCGCCGAAATCAATTTTCACGAGCATCGGAATGATCATTAGCCAGATCAGAACCGCAACTGGCAGATTGACCTTCGCAATTTCCATGGTGCCAATTTGCTGAAAGACGCCAGGAAAGAGGTGGCCGAGTGCGATACCGGCGACGATACACAGCGCTACCCAGACCGTCAGGTAGCGTTCGAACAAACTCATACTGGAGTCCGGTGCGCTCTCAACAGTATTGTCGCTAGACATTGTCCTTCCCGCTTTGCTTTGCTTCGACGAACGACTGAATCCTGGCTTCAAGGTCGTCATAGGCTGCCTGAAACGCCGCCCGACGCGCCTCGTCGGTTTCGCCGACACCTGCCGGATCTTTGATATCCCAATGTAGCGTTGCCGGATGACCCGGCCACACTGGGCAACTTTCACCGGCAGCGTTGTTACAGACGGTGATGATCTGCGCCATGACCGGAGCATCGGGTGCAGCATATTCGTCCCAGGACTTTGACCGCAGTGTGTCGACCGGATAGCCGAGACTCGTTAGCAACTCTATTGCACCAGGGTTCACTTGACCGACCGGCTGACTGCCGGCGCTGAACGCGTGAAACTCGCCCGCGCCGAGTCGATTGAGAATAGCTTCGCTCAGGATGCTTCGGGCGGAGTTCCCCGTGCAAAGAAAAAGTACGTTCATCATCGATCTAATTCCGTAGTCTTGGCTAGTTGGATCATTGGGATACCCACGAATCAATTGCACACATGTGTTTTACGCGCGCACAATAGGTCAAAGGATTCATACACTGGTGCCGCCGTGGTAACACGAATGAAACATTCCAAAAATGGCATATTCCAGGAGCGGAATATATCGCCTGCCACAATTTTCGCAAGCCTTAGCAACGAAACTCGCCTGCGCTGTCTTTTTCTCGCGGCTCGATTTGATGAGGTGTGCGTTTGCGAAGTCGTTGATGCGCTGGGGATTTCGCAACCGACGATATCAAAGGCTTTCAAGGCTCTAAAGGAGGTTGGCTTGGTCGCCGATCGCCGTGATGCGACATGGGCGTATTTTCGATTGAACAGTGAGGCCCCAGACTGGGTCGAGGAGATCGTGGAAGCTGCAGTTACCGGGATAGCGAGATCACATCCATACGCCGATGACGAACGCGCCTTCCAAAAGATGGTGGACCAAGAATTGAAGAATTGCTGATCGGAATTTAGGTGATGGCTAGGCGTTGCCGGCACCCCATGAGAAATAGACGAGGGCGGACAGCGCCAGCCACGTCGTAAACATCAGCAGATATGGCCAGCGCTTCAGCCACAAACGTCTCGCCAACAACGTTGTCGCTGCGGTACCCGCCAACGCAACCAAGACCGGCAGCGCCGCCACCGTTCCTGTCCCAAACAGCGCGGTCTGAAGTGCGATGCTGGCCCACTGTGCAGGCAGGAGCGCGAGAAACCAGTTGGGCAGGGCGCCTGGAAAAACAAAGGCGATAAGCAACACGGAGGCTTCGCC
>JBCAZE010000086.1:0-13422 GCA_039700805.1 Pseudomonadota bacterium
GCTCGAATGGAAGGGCTTGTATTTGAAGAATGCGAGGGCATGCTGCATTAGCGCATAGGCGACACAGCTTGATCCGAATCAACGCCGCGGTTTCGCGGCTTCATTGTTTTTGAACGGCCGTTCCAAGCAAAGCGCGGCCGATAACGACATCGAAAGAATTTTATGACGCAAAACCTGGTCATCGTAGAGTCTCCGGCAAAAGCCAAGACCATCGAGAAGTATCTTGGTAAAGATTTTTCCGTGCTCGCCTCATACGGACACGTACGCGATCTTGTGCCAAAAGAAGGCGCGGTAAACCCCGAACAGGGCTACGAGATGCAATATCGCATCATCGAGCGCAATGAAAAGCACGTTAACGCGATTGTGCGAGCGCTGAAAAAAGCCGACGCACTCTATCTCGCCACTGACCCGGACCGCGAGGGCGAGGCGATATCTTGGCATCTGTACGAGCTGCTCAAAGAGAAAAAAGCGCTAGGCGACAAACCGGTGCACCGCGTGGTTTTTTACGAAATCACAAAAAACGCTGTGCAAGAGGCGATCGCCGACCCGCGTGATCTTTCGAACGAATTGGTCAATGCACAGCAAGCACGTCGTGCCTTGGACTATCTGGTCGGCTTCAACCTGTCGCCATTGTTGTGGAAAAAAGTGCAACCCGGCCTTTCAGCCGGTCGCGTCCAGAGCCCCGCGCTCAGAATGATTGTCGAGCGCGAACAGGAAATCGAGGCATTTAAGCCTCGAGAATATTGGTCGCATGAAGCGGATGTCAGCAAAGCCGAGTTACCGTTCGTTTCTCGCTTGATTCAGTACAACGGAGAAAAAGTCGAGCAATTTAGCTTCGAGAACGAGGACGCCGCGACCGGGGTTAAAGCCGCGCTCGAGCAAGCCGCTGCCGGCAAGTTGCACGTCGCGTCGATCACTCGCAAACAACGCAGACGTAATCCGACAGCGCCTTTCACGACCTCCACATTACAGCAGGAAGCATCGCGGAAACTCGGCTTCAACACGCAACGGACAATGCGCACAGCGCAGAAGCTGTATGAAGGCATCGATATCCCAGGTGAAGGTACAGTCGGCCTTATTACCTACATGCGTACCGACTCACCATCGATCGCACAGGTTGCCATCGATGAGATCCGTGATGTCATCGTCGAACGCTACGGCAAAGAGAATTTGCCCAAAGAGCAACGCGACTATCGCACTAAGTCGAAAAATGCCCAAGAGGCTCACGAAGCGATTCGACCCACGTCTTCAGCGCGGACCCCTGACGCGCTGCGAGCGTCTCTCGATGATGATCAGTTCAAGCTATACGACCTCATCTGGAAACGGAGCGTCGCCTCACAAATGGTGCCAGCCGTGTTCGACACCGTGGCCGCAGACCTTGCACCTGGCGAAGCACCCGGCGAGCAAACCAGCGTCGGTATGTTCCGTGCCAACGGCTCTATTCTTGTTCATCCCGGCTTTATGGCGGTCTACCAAGAAGGACGCGATGATAAGAACAATGACGACAAAGATCGTCGTTTGCCGGAAATGAAAGAAGGCGACGTGATCGATCTCGTCGAGATACGTGCAGAACAGCATTTCACTGAACCACCGCCCCGCTATACCGAAGCGAGCCTCGTGAAGACGCTAGAGGAGTATGGCATCGGCCGGCCATCGACCTACGCGAGCATCATTTCGACGTTACGCAATCGCGAGTATGTTGAGTTGGATGGCAAGCGGTTCTTGCCGACCGATATCGGTCGCATCGTGAATGGCTTTTTGACCGATCACTTCACGCAATACGTTGACTATGAATTCACCGCACGCATGGAGGACGATCTCGATGCGGTTTCTCGTGGTGATCGCGAATGGGTACCATTGCTTGACGAATTTTGGCGCCCGTTCTCAGAGCAAGTCGAGGACAAAGAGAAGAGCGTTACACGAGAACAAGTCGCGCAATCTCGCGAGCTCGGCACAGATCCGAAATCAGGCAAACCTGTTTCGGTTCGTATGGGTCGTTATGGTCCTTTCGTCCAAATCGGCACCAAAGACGACGAGGAAAAACCGAAGTTCGCTGGCTTGCGGCCAGGCCAAAAAATGAACGATATCGACCTCGAGACGGCGTTGGATTTGTTCCAGCTGCCGCGCAAGCTCGGGGAAACCGAAGAAGGCGAGCCCGTTTCCGCGAGCATTGGTCGCTTTGGCCCGTACGTCCGTTACGCCAACAAATTCGTGTCGATCAAGGGCGATGACGATCCTTATACGATCACTCTTGAACGCGCACTCGAGGTCATCAAGGAAAAGAAAATCGCGGACGCCAACCGGTTGATTCTCGACTTTGAGGAGCACGGCATCCAAGTCCTTAATGGGCGCTACGGACCTTACATTACGGACAAAAAGAAGAACGCAAAAATACCGAAAGATAGAGAGCCGAAATCACTGACACTCGAAGAATGTCAGGAGTTGCTCGCAGCAGCACCAGAACGGGGCCGCCGCGGTAAGAAAAAAGTGACCAAGAAAACCGCTGATGACGGCGCTTCCAAAAAGACGGCCAAGAAAAAAGCGGCGAAAAAGAAAACCACTAAAAAGAAAACTGCCAAGAAAAAGGCAGCTAGCAAGAAGACGGCTAAGAAAAAAGTTACCAAAAAGAAGGCGGGCTAAACCAACCGCCCGGACCGTGGGATAACGAAAGGAGCAAACCATGAAAAAACTTCTCGTGATATTCACTGCTGGTCTGGCGCTTAGCGCTTGCAGTAAAGAGGCACCGCCTGCGCCAGAGGCGGCCGAAGCGCCACCCGCGCCAGAAGTTGCCGTAGAAGCACCAGCTGCACCGGCTTCACCGGATCTTGGTGCAGTACTCTCGGCCCAACCGGAAGACATGCAGGCTCGTTACGGCGCACGAAATCCCGCCGAGACACTCGCGTTTTTTGGGATCGAGCCAGGCATGACCGTCGTCGAGGCGCTACCGGGCGGCGGCTGGTACAGCAAGATCTTGCTGCCCTACCTCGGCAGTGAGGGAAAAATGATCGGCGTCGACTACGCGCTGGATATGTTCTCACTGTTCGGCTTCTTCAGTGACGAAGCACTGGAAAAGAAAAAGACGTGGACAACAGATTTTGTCGCAGGCGCGGAGGAATGGCGCGGCGAAAGCGGCGCACCCGTTGAAGCATTCGTTTTTGGCTCAATGCCTGAAGACTATGCAGGCAGTGCCGATGCCGTTTTGATGATACGTGCACTCCACAATCTCAATCGATTTGAAGCCGAAGGTGGCTACCTCACCACCGCATTGAGCGACGCGTTTACCGTGCTAAAACCGGGCGGCACATTAGGCGTGGTCCAGCATCAAGCGGCAGAAGACATGCCAGACGACTGGGCAAACGGTAGCAACGGTTATCTGAAACAATCTGCTGTCATTGCAGCCGCTGAAGCTGCGGGATTTGTCTTTGTCGAGGCATCAGATATCAACCAAAACCCGGATGACCAACCAACCGCCGACGACATGGTGTGGCGCTTGCCGCCGACACTCGCAACATCTCGTGAAGACGAGACACTGCGCGAAGAAATGACAGCAATCGGTGAATCCAATCGTATGACGCTCAAGTTCTCGAAGCCCGAGTAAGCGTTAACCAATTCGTTATATGCCTCGGCGCACGCTGTGTGCCGAGGCTTTTTCTTGCGCGCAGATCGCGTCGGAATGCGACTGATTTGCAACAGCATATGCATCCGTGTCTTTATGCGCTGACACCATTCATGTCTGAATCAGTTGTCGTTACAATGGACTTGTCACTAGCGGTAGTGGCTTAGCGTGGGACGACAACAATGAGCGAATTCAACGAACACCTTGATGCGGTCAAGGCGTATTTGACTGGGCTACAGGATCACATTGTCGCGAGCGTCGAACGTCTCGACGGCTCCGCAACGTTTGCGCGTGATGTCTGGGAGCGCGAGGAAGGTGGCGGCGGTATCTCTCGCGTCCTGACCGACGGCGCGCTAATGGAGCAAGCCGGCATCGGTTTTTCGCATGTGATGGGGGATAACTTGCCGCCGAGTGCCACGAAGGCGCGCCCTGAGCTCGCCGGACGCCGCTTTGAAGCGATGGGTGTATCGTTGGTTTTTCACCCAAGAAATCCTCACGTGCCGACAACGCACGCCAACATAAGGGTGTTCGCAGCGCTAGCCGACGATCGCGAGCCCATCTGGTGGTTTGGGGGCGGCTTCGATTTGACCCCGTTCTATCCCCAGGAAGAAGACGTGCTAGAATGGCACCAAACGGCGAAAGCGGCCTGCGACCCCTTCGGCGATGATGTCTATGATCGCTATAAGAAATGGTGTGATGAGTATTTTTATCTGCCCCATCGCGGTGAGACTCGCGGCGTCGGCGGTTTGTTCTATGACGATCTGAACGAGTGGAGCTTCGAACGCTGTTTCGAGTTCATGCGCAGCGTGGGAGATCATTTTTTGAAAGCCTACGAACCGATTGTCGAGAGGCGTCGAAACGACGCCTATTCTGAAGCAGAGCGTCAATTTCAATTATATCGGCGCGGTCGTTACGTCGAGTTCAATCTCGTCTACGACCGCGGAACACTGTTCGGACTTCAGTCGGGTGGGCGCACAGAGTCGATTTTGATGTCACTGCCACCACAGGTCCGCTGGGAGTATGGGTGGCAAGCCGAGCCCGGCAGCAAAGAACTCGAACTGACCGACCGTTGGTTGAAGCCGGTGGACTGGTTGGGGACCTTGTCATCGTCATGACAACACCACGACCCTTTCACTTGGCCTTGCCAGTAACAGATCTGGCTGACACCCGGGACTTTTATACGGCGACACTCGGCTGCTCAGAGGGTCGCACTGCGGACCGTTGGGTTGACCTCAACTTCTTTGGGCATCAGGTGACCTTACATCTGGTGGACTCACTCGAGAGCGTCACTACCAATCCCGTTGATGGCGATGATGTGCCAGCCAGCCACTTCGGTGTCATTCTGACGCCCGCCGATTGGCAAGCGCTGGCGAAGCGCCTGACAGACGCCGATTGTCAGTTCATTATTGAGCCACACACGCGATTTGCCGGAAAGCCTGGAGAACAGTCCACATTGTTTCTGCGAGATCCCTCGGGTAATGCGCTTGAATTCAAGAGCTTCGGGGATGATCGAATGATCTTTGCGACGGACTAACACCGAAGACACGTCGATCGGCTAGCCTCGCGGAACGATCGTTCATCGCAACCGGATAGCGCGGTTGTCCACTGAACCACGTGCAATATGAGTGGCTCTGTTCAGCGTTGAGGAACCGGTCGGTGCGCGCACGGTCAAACCAACTGAAAGCCAAGGGGAGAAACCGGATGTTCAAAGCAATGTTGCGACTGAGCGCCATCGCGTTGGCAATGACCTTAAGCAACCAAGCATTGGCGGAGGGCGACCGAGGTTTCGGCATATCCGCAGGGCTTGGTCTTGCGCAGCTCGGGGACGAGGACGACAACTTAAGTTTCGACGGCAATACGATCGCTGGCAGTGTTGATCTCGAATTCCGCACGGGCGAGCATTTCGCGCTCGGTCTCGGGTTCTTAAAGACCGGCAATGCGGAAGACACCGTTAATGGCGCAGACACTGAAATCGATGCGGCGATCTTCGGTTTTTTTGGGCGCATCATCCTTCCAGGCACCGAACTCGGCGAGCCCTATCTTCGGTTTGGTGGGTCGCTGTTCGGTGCCGGTGCGGAAGGCGGCCCCGAAGGTTTGCGCAGTGACTTTGACGGCCTCTACGAGGTCGGCGGTGGCTACGACTTTGCGCTGTCTGAGCGCACGGACCTAAGATTGCAAGTGCAGTACTTCTTCAACAGCGATGATGAGACCGCACTTGTCGCGACCGCAGGGTTTGCTTTTAATTTTTAGGCTGCGAGCGGAGGTGTTGTGACTCCGGTAACTGTGTGAGAATTGTCACCATGAAACGCGCACTGATATTCGCCCCGTTGCTACTGACTTGGCTAATCCCGGCGAATGCCGAGCAACCAAAGCGTATTGAGCGCGCATTGGCGGAGTATGCCGCAGCGCCGGGCATCGCGACATCAGGCGTCTGGATCGTACAGCTGCGCGAGCCTGCTGCCATGCAAGGCAAGCGTTCAACGCCCTCTAGTTTGCAGATCACACAAAAGACCTTCGATCGCGCAAGTATCCCAACACGCAAGAGCGGCGCCATTGCGGGCCGCGCGGCGGCGCTGAAAACCAGCCACAAGAGTATGATCAGCCAACTCGGTGACGGTGCGGAGTTGATTCACAGCTATCGTTTCGCGTTTAACGGATTCGCAGCCCGCATGACCGCAGCGCAAGCAGCGGCGCTCAGTGAGCACCCTGACGTGGTCAACGTTTTTGCAGATGCAGAGAAGCCAGTTGCGACCGATTCGAGCCCCCAATTCCTTGGGCTGTATGACGCGGACACCGGGCTCGTATCCGCTGAGGGCCTAACCGGCGATAACGTTGTCATTGCGGTCATTGACAGTGGCATCACACCGGAAAGCGAGAGTTTTGCCGACACGCGTGATGCAGACTCTCCGCGTGCTTGCCGCTCGTCCTGGGGGCAGAACTCACTACTCGGAAAGTGGCTCTGCCGATCTTACCGGCGTCGTCCCGACGTGAGTCTCTTCGAGCCGCCTGAAGGCTGGGCAGGTACCTGCCAGACTGGTGATCGTTTTGAGGAAACCGACTGCAATAACAAGCTGATTGGCGCTCGATTTTATATTGATGGTGCGCTTGCGCGCGGCAGTATCGATGACGGTGAGATTCGTTCCGCACGCGACGCGGACGGACACGGCACTCACATCGCAGCAACCGCCGCTGGCAATCGTGTCAGCGCAACACTGAATGGCAGCGAAGTCGCGACGATTCGCGGTGTGGCCCCACGCGCCAGGATTGCCGCGTATAAGGCTTGCTGGCTTCGTCCGGGATCCACCCGAGCCACTTGCGCCATTTCAGATCTGGTGCAAGCGATCGACGATGCGGTTGCCGACGGCGCTGACATTATTAATTATTCCATTGGCAATACCGAATCAACGGTCGCCAATGCGGATGATGTTGCGCTGCTGGCAGCCACGAAAGCCGGGGTCCTCGCCGTGGTCGCCGCAGGCAATGATGGCCCCTCACTCGGCAGTATTGGCTCACCTGCGGGATCCCCTTGGGCGTTGTCGGTGGGCGCTGCATCGCGCGCTGGGCAGCGCTTTATTGAAGCGAGTGAGGTGACTGCACCCAGCAACTTAGCCGGCCGGTATCCGACGATCGAAGCGACATTCACGGAAGCACTCAGCGAAAGCGGCGCAGTGACCGGAACGCTCGTTGCTGCTGACGACGGCGATGATAGCAACGGCGGCTCAATCCGCGATGCTTGTCAGTCACTGATCAACGGTAGCGACGTCAGCGGCGCGATCGTGCTGATCGCGCGCGGCGGCTGCGACTTCAGCGACAAACTCGCCCAAGCCGAAGCGGCGGGTGCCATTGCAGCAGTCATTTACAACAATCTTGGCGGGCCGGTTGTCATGGGTGGCAACGAGACCGCAACGATTCCCGCTGTCTCGTTGGGCCAAGCGGATGGCGAGCTGTTTCTCGACGAAATCAACGCGGGGACAACGATCACCATCCAGCTCGCAAGCGGTCTCTTTTTGACGGAGACAGACACTGGGGATGTGATGGGCGTCTTCTCATCACGCGGGCCGTCAGGTGGCGCACCGGATATTCTGAAGCCGGATGTGAGCGCACCCGGTATTGGCATTCTCTCCGCCCTCACACCCGATGTGGCCAACGGTACTAGTGGCCAGTTGTTCGGCTACTTAACCGGTACCTCGATGGCGGCGCCGCATGTGGCTGGTGCCGCAGCGCTCTTGAAAGAGCGTCACCCCAGCTGGTCACCCGCCAGCATGCGTTCGGCGCTGATGACGTCTGCGCGGCAAGACTTGAAGCAGCAAGACGGCGTCACCGATGCGAATCCGTTTGATACCGGGGCTGGGATGATCGTGCCAAACGACGCGCTCGATCCTGGGCTTATCTACGACACAAGCAATGATGAATTTGATGCTTTTACCTGCGGTGTGCTGGATTACCCCATTGCACGAACCCGTTGTGATGCTTTGTCGATGAGCGGTCTGTCGACCGATCCCTCCGAATTAAACCAACCGGCGATCACCAGCGAAAAACTGCCCTTCGAGCAAAGCTTCACACGCCGCGTTACCGCAACACGAACTGGCAGCTGGCAAGCGCGACTGCTCTTACCCGCAGGCTTCACCGGCGATGTCCAACCCGCGACATTGTCCTTGTCCGAAGGTCAATCGCAAGATGTCACGATCTTGATAGGTGCACCCGGCCAGCCCGCCAACCTTTGGTACTTCGGCGCGCTGGAGTGGGTGAGTGAAGACGAGACTGTTTACAGTCCGATTGCCGTTCGACCCGTCGCTATCGATGCACCCGAGGAGGTTCGCTCTGCCGGGGGTACAGGCGAGGTCTCATTCGATGTCCGATTTGGCTTTACGGGCAATTACAGCACCAGGAACTACGGTCTCAAAGCGGCCACGGTTACCGCAGACTTCGTTGACAACGACCCTAGTCGGCAGTTCACACGCCGAACCGACAATGGTGTTACGGCGTTCACGCTTGATGTACCAACAGGGCAGTTGTTTCTGCGTCTGGCACTGTTTGATGATGCGACGGACGGCGACGATGATTTAGATCTGTACGCGTTCTATTGCCCTACCCCGGTAACCTGCCAACGCGTTGGCGAAAGTGGAGAACCGACTTCCAACGAACGCATCGACATCCCTGGCCCGCTCGCCGGACGGTATGAGATCTTTGTCCATGGCTTTGCCACCGATCAGGATGCCGGTGGGCCGGGGTCAAACTTCGAGCTGTCGACGTGGTTGATCGGTCCGCTCGATGAAAACCAAAATCTCTCGGTGAACGCGCCATCGTTCGTCAGCGCTGGGGGACAGCAAGAACTCACCGCCAGCTGGCAGAACCTGATGGTCGGCCAACGCTACCTCGGCGTGATCTTTCATTTTGGTCCAGAGGGACTTGCAGCGTTGACGACCGTGACCGTCGACAACTAGACCTGTTAGCACAGCCAGAACAACTAGCCGGCCAACCACTCCCAGCGTCAAGAGACGTGTAGCGTCTCTCCCAGTGCGGTGCAAACCGCATGACGGTGACATGTGATGAGGTGATCGTTGATCACACCAACCGCTTGCAAGAACGCATACATTGTCGTCGAACCCACAAACTTGAAACCGCGCTGTCGTAAGTCTTTGCTGAAGGTGTCGGATAGTTCGGATGTGGCAGGACAATCCGCCTGCAGCTTCCAATGATTTACAACTGGCTTACCGTCGACGAAAGACCACAGGTAGGCAGCGAAACTGCCATGCACTGCCTGTATGTCGAGAAACAACCGCGCATTGGAAACAGCGGATCGGATCTTCGAGAGGTTACGTACGATGCCGGCATTCCCACGCAACCGCTCAACATCGGCATCACCGAAACCTGCAACCACCACCGGGTCAAAATTGGCAAATGCGTCGCGATAACCCTCGCGCTTGCCAAGAATCGTCGCCCAAGAAAGGCCCGCTTGTGCGCTCTCTAAAACAAGGAACTCAAACAGTACTCGGTCATCCGTGACAGGCACGCCCCACTCTTCATCGTGATAGGCGAGATAGTTATCGTCGTGTCCGAGCGCCCATGGGCAGGTGTTGTTGGGATCGATTTCACGTGTCATGACTTGCTTCCGGTGCCGACTGTTGGGTACTCAGTCTACGGCCAAGAAGACTTCCTGAGATGACCACCAAACGGGCTCAGGGATGCATAAACTGAGATTGTCTCAGCAGGCTATTAGATTGAAAGCCCGACCGCTTCAAGTGCTTGGTCCTGGATAGCTTCGACACTGGCGCTATCCCGGCCAATAATCGCAATACTACCCGAATCACCCACTGGCAAGATCACGCCCTCGAGTCCGTCGCGCATGATCGACACAGGACCATCAACACGTTCATCCGGCATCACAATAACCGTAACCGGGCCGTTTTCACCTTGCATGACAAGGTGCGCCACCTGATTACCGTTCACAGGGCAGGTTTTCGCAAAACTCACTAGCGGCGCGCCATCGTCCATCTCACTACCCGCCGGCCCCAACACGGCAGTCAACTTCGAACGGTCGACTGCTGGTCGGCCAGGCTCCATCTCGTGGATGTCATGTACGATGAGTTCAACAAGCGTATCCGCCAACGTGACCGTCTCAGTCGCCGGCGCTACTTCAGGCTGTCGAGTGAAAACCAGAGCGACTAGTGCAAGGCAAGCGGCGGTAGCAAACCAAACCGCCGGCGCTCGACGCCGCGACTGTTTCAAGCCGACCACGTTGCTCTGTCCTGTGGGATCAGCGTGCACGACGGACGGTGGCACGGGTACAGCCATAGCCGACGCCAACTGTTGATCCAGCAAACGCACTTTTCGTCGCAACTCGCGGGCTTCCGGACTCGTCGCCTCGAAAGCGTCTAATGCCTCAGATTCCGCCGACGGGTCGGCGAGTATCGTTTTTTCAAATTCTTCGTAGTTCATCGTTCCCAATCCGAACTATGCCAGGGCCTCTGCCTCACCCAGATCAAAATTTGCAATTAACTTCTTGCGCGCTCGATGCAGGCGGGTCAGAACCGCGCCATTACCTAGACCCATGATTTCCGCAATTTCTTTCGTCGAATGTCCTAATAATACCTGCAGCACCAATGGCTCGCGATAATCGTCGTCAAGCGCAAAGATTGCTTTCCGGAGATCATCGCCGTCTGTATCGTCTTCGGTCGCCAAATGCATCGTCGGCGCCCCGACCAACTCGTCGATATCAACAGTTTCAAGCCGTTTGCGCTCAAAAAAGCGCGCATTTTCGCGACGCACAATCGTCAGCAACCATGGTTTCGCCGCCTGATCATCACGCAGCGCGTCCAACGACTTCCAGGCGCGGATCATGGCGTCTTGAACCACATCCTCGGCCAGTTGCGGGTCGCGGCTCAGCCAATATGCATATCGATAGAGATCCTTTCTGTAAGGACTTACGAGCTGCTCATAGCGCACCTGTCTTTCGTTGTTCGATTCCAATCTAACCTGACCTTTAGAATCCGGAATTTATTTCACTATTATCGTTGATTCATGGTTTGCGTCACAGACTGTAAAGCAAATTAATCACCAAATTGTCCACAATACTTGGACAGTTGGCCTCTGAGGGGCCAAAATTGGGGCTCAACACGTATAAAAACGATAACGTATGCAAAACGATAAAAATCTAGGATTCCCGATGACGCGGATGCGGCGGCGGCGGCGGCACGGATGGCTGCGGGGAATGATCGCCGAGACCTCCCTAAGTCCTCGCGATTTTATCTATCCCGTCTTTGTTTTGGACGGCGAGGGACGTACCGAATCCGTCGCTTCTATGCCTGGTGTTTTGCGCCGCAGCATTGATGAGCTACTGAAGCATCTCAAGGAAGTTGTCGCTTGTGGAATACCCGCCATCGTCTTGTTCCCCGTCATCGATCAACAATATAAATCGCTCGACGGCAGCGAGTGTCATAACCCGGATGGTTTGGTGCAACGCACCGTGCGCGCCATCAAGGCGGCATACCCTGACCTTGGTGTGATCACCGACGTCGCACTCGATCCGTATACGACCCATGGCCAGGACGGCATCATCGACGAAGACGGCTATGTGCTTAACGACGTCACGGTATCGATGTTGGAGCGCCAAGCGGTCAGCCATGCTGAAGCCGGTGCAGATATCGTGTCACCTTCCGACATGATGGATGGACGGGTGGGCGCCATCCGTCGCGCACTGGAAGTAAACGGCTTCGTCAACACGCTCATTCTGTCCTACGCGGCTAAATATGCGTCGAGCTTTTATGGGCCATTCCGAGACGCGGTGGGATCGGCGGGCAACCTTGGCGGGGGCGGTAAGCACAGCTACCAAATGGATCCTGCCAACGGGCGTGAATCGCTACGAGAAATCGCCCTCGATATCGATGAAGGCGCAGACCTTGTTATGGTCAAGCCCGCGATGCCTTATCTTGATATAATCCGACGAATCGATGCTGCGTACGAAATTCCGGTTCTGGCCTATCAGGTGAGTGGGGAATACGCGATGCTAAAAGCCGCATCGGCGAACGGATGGCTCGACGAGCGCGCTTGTGCGCTTGAAGCACTGATGTCGATCAAACGCTCTGGCGCGCGAGCGATCCTGACTTACTATGCTGTTCAAGCTAGCCATTGGCTGGCTGATGAATCCAACACCGAATAGATTGGGGTATTCGCTTGTCTGAACAAACAGCCTTATTGGATCGCTACGGACTGATCGGTTATCCGGTTGCTCACAGTAAGTCACCCATTATCCATCGACTGTTTGCCGACCAAACCGACCAGTCGATGACCTACGAATTGTTCGCTGCCAAGCCGGATGACCTTGAAAGCACAGTCCGCAGCTTCCAAAGAAACGGTGGTCGTGGACTGAACATCACCGTGCCACACAAAGCCAATGTCACTCGACTGGTCGACGAAATGTCGGAAGAAGCAAGTATCGCCGGCGCTGTTAACACGTTGGTGATCACTCCTGAAAAAATTGTCGGGCACAACACCGATGGCGTCGGACTCATCCGAGATGTGCAGGTCAATTGGAAGTATGCGCTCGAAGGAAAACGTATATTGATCCTCGGCGCAGGCGGTGCGACGCAGGGTGTGTTGGGACCATTGCTTGAAGAGCAACCTGAGGTATTGGTGATCGCCAATCGCACCGTCGCAAAAGCACAGGCGCTGGCAGATCATTTCGGCATGCTCGGCAATGTCGAGGCGAAGCGGTTCGGCGACATCAAGAGCATGCCCGCTTTCGACCTCGTAATTAATGCAACGTCGGCGGGACTAAAAGGCGAGCAGGCGCCATTCCCACCGCAAGCGATTGAGATCGGCCGGACCGCCTGCTATGACATGTCTTATGGACTCGGCGAGACGCCGTTCAACCACTGGGCAAGAGCGATGGATGCCATCAAGGTCCGTTCAGGTTGGGGCATGCTCATTGAACAAGCAGCCGAGTCGTTTCGACTCTGGCGCAATGTCGACCCTGATACGGCAAAAGTGCTCAAGCAGCTCCCCACCGAGAACTGATTGCCCACGGCTATTGTTAGCCGTTCACACCACCCTTTTCCTAGGATTCATGCGCGCCCGATGCGCTTTTTCTACGGATATGTCTATATTTATTCTAGATATAAGACGCTTATTCCAACAATTTTTCATTTTTGTCGCATTAATTGCATCCGTTCTGATTGGTCTGTCGAAGTTTAGCCTGACTTGATCGGAAACCATTCCAATTAGAGGAGCGACAATGAACCGAACGAGATTTTTGCCACTGGTAGCCGCGATGATGGCGACAGCATTAGCTGGCTGCGGGATTATCG
>JBCAZE010000087.1:0-13411 GCA_039700805.1 Pseudomonadota bacterium
GCATCGGTGACACCCCTTCAGATTGATCTCACACGCTACGCCCAAGTCGCGCCGCTGACCACGTGGCTGGAGGATGTCTGAGTGAACTCTCTCGGCGGCATCGGAATGACGTCAGCGCGAACGCGCGAGCGTCTGATCTCGCGCCTGAAAGAACAGGGCGTCCGTTCGCCATCGGTCCTCGCGCGAATCCGTGACGTGCCGCGGCATATCTTTGTTGATGAGGCGTTGGCGAGTCGCGCTTACGAGGATACCGCGTTGCCGATCGGTCTTGGGCAGACGATTAGCCAGCCTTATATCGTGGCACGAATGACCGAGGCGTTGCTCGAAGACGGACCGCTCGAGAATGTACTCGAAGTGGGCACCGGCTGCGGATATCAAACAGCGGTGTTGTCTCCTCTCGTTAAGCGGATCTTCAGCATCGAGTATTTGCCGGCGCTGTTGCACAAAACGAAACGAAGGCTTGGCCAACTCGACTTGTACAACATACGTTATCGTCAGGGCGACGGGTGGTTAGGCTGGCCGAAGTACGGACCGTACGACGGCATCATCGTGGCCGCCGCGCCGGAGTTGATACCGACGGCCTTGCTGGAGCAGCTCGCCCCAAATGGCCGTTTGATTCTCCCGCTGGGCCCACCGCGTAACCAACGACTTCTAAAGGTAACCCGTGTCGATGACGACTATAAGCAAGCGGATTTAGGTCCGGCCAGTTTCGTGCCGTTGGTCAAGAGTTGATATGCAAAAAGCGTCGCTATTCCAAAAATTGTACGACTGGGTATTGGAAAAAGCGCAACATCGCCTGGCTGCGTGGTGGCTTGCGTTATTGAGTTTTGCAGAGTCATCGTTTTTCCCTATCCCGCCGGACGTCATGCTCGCACCCATGGTCTTGGCGGACAGGGCGAAGGCATGGTGGCTTGCGACGCTGACAACGCTCTCTTCGGTTGCTGGCGGTATCGTCGGCTATCTGATCGGCTGGTTGTTGATTGGCCAGATCGAGCCGTGGCTCCTGGACAGTCACTACGCTGCTGGCTATCTGCGCGCGCTTGAGTGGTTCACGGAGTACGGTGTGTGGGTGGTGTTCGTCGCTGGGTTTTCGCCAATACCGTACAAGGTGTTCACGATAGGTGCCGGCGCTGCAGCCATGAACTTCCCGCTGTTTGTGATCGCTTCACTGATCGGTCGCGGTGCGCGCTATTTCTTGGTCGCTGGTCTGATCTATGCGGGTGGGCCGAAGGCGGCGAGTCACATCCGACGCTATGTCGACGGTTTAGGGTGGCTTTGTATCGGTATCGTGGCAGTAGCGTTACTGTGGCTAGCAATTCGTTAGCCAAAAAGGTCCGTTTGCTGACCGTTGTCGCTACCTTGGCGGTGGCTGGGTGCGGGCTCTCGTGGGATGGTCAACGCCAAAATGACAACACGCGGCGTGTTACGACGACAAAAGTACCAGCCTCAGGTCGTTACACGGTTCGCACCGGCGACACGCTGTACTCGATTGCGTTTCGCTACGGCTTGGATCACAAACGCCTCGCTGCATGGAATCAGCTTGGCAGTGGCGCGTTGATCTACCCGGGTCAAACACTGCGCCTAAAGGCCCCACCGAATGCGCGGCAGACAAATACCAGGGCCGCATCATTGCCGGCTGAACAAAAGCGCGACTGGCGATGGCCAACGACGGGTCGTGTTGTTGCCGCGTTCGACCCAGCAGCTCAGGTCGCCCGTACTGGGATATTGGTGAGCGGTCAACGTGGACAACCGGTTTTTGCGGCAGATGGTGGTGAGGTCGTTTATTCGGGCAGTGGACTCAAAGGCTACGGCAAGCTCATCATAATCCGCCATGACGAGCACTATTTATCGGCCTACGGTCACAATGCGGCGCTGCTGGTTGCGGAGGGTGATAGCGTCAAGCGTGGTGAACGTATTGCGACGATGGGCTCTACGGGTGCGCAGCAGCCGCGCTTGCATTTTGAGATCCGAAGGCTCGGCAAACCGATCGATCCGTTGCCGTTGTTGCCTCGTCGATAATCGGTGCGCTCCGTCAGCGGACTAAAGCGAGGATGATCTCACGCTGTTCCGACAGCAGAACATTGAAAGTCCGTATAGCGGCGCCATCATTCATAATCTCGATCCCAACGCCCGAACGCTGTACGTCGCGGAGTATCTTGGCATCGGGAAACTGAACTTGCTCGCCTGTTGCGATCACAATCACCTCCGGATTGGTTGCCAACAGTGGGGCCAATGTATCGACCGTTAGCGCATCGATGGAGTCGCAGCGAAAGTCATCAAAGATCACCAATGGCCCAATCGCTACGCTACCGCTGATCGTCTGATCGTTGATCCAGACTGATGCTTGGTCGTATTTACGGATCGCGTTCACAGGATCCTGTTCTTTGGAAAACTGCATGGCTCTTACGCTCGTGTCGGTCGCCGGAATGTGGATGCGCTAAAATTATGCCATGAGAATTCCAGCGGATATCAAAAAGGGGCAATTGACCGTCTGCGTTCCAGCGCGCTCGTCAACGGTTGTCGAGCATCTCCAAGCCCTGTTGTCGGATCGACCCGATTTGATCGTCGATTCTCTCAGCCTCGAAGGAATGATCGATCTCTCGCCGGCTTGGACGTCACCTGCGGCGACCATTGCGCATGTATCGGGTGTGAGTACAGATGACGATGACTGGTTTGGGTTGTTGGATCCGGTGTGTCTGGCAGCGGACATGCGAGATGTCCGATTGCAGGCGTGGCCGATCAATGATCTGGATGAGGATCATGAAAAGGGCTTGATGAGCGACATTCAATCGTTATTGGCGTCCGACCCCGATGCGCGGGTCAGCCAATGGAAACTCGCCATTGCATCGGACGCGCATTGGCTGGTCTCTGCGCCGATTGGTGCTGCGATTGATGTGACGACTGAGTCACCGTCTGCATGGATCGGAGACGCGCTACGTGAGTATCAGCCTGTGGGGCAGGACGCAGGTCTTGTCCGGCGATTGTCTACTGAATGGCAAATGTCGTTGCACGCGCATGTGGCCAATGAGGCTCGCGCGCAACAAGGACGTGCACCTGTGAATGGCCTTTGGTTGTATGGCTGCGGTCAACCGATATCACGACCGAACATGCCGCTGCCGCGGCTGGCAACGGATTGGTCGCTGCTTGCGGCATGGTGGCAGTTTTCTGGAAACGAACGCCAACTGGTCCGAGAGATTCCACCCACACTGTCGGCGCTATCCGACGTTCGAATCCTTGCGCCGATCAACTGGGCGCCCGAATTAACGAAGGCGCTTCATGCGCTCGATGCTGGGGATCTACGGCAAGTGTTCTTGGTGACACGCTGGGATTGTTGGTCCATCAAGCGTCGACGCTGGTGGCAGCGTGCTCAAACGGAAATGCCAAACTGATGTCCGTGAAACCGATAGCGCATCGCGATGTACCAGCGCATCAATTGGCGGAAGTCGACCCGGTGCTTGCGCGCCTATTGGCGTCTCGAGGTGTGAAGGATGCATCGCAAGCGGACCTCTCATTACGCCAACTGTCACCGATCGGGGCGCTTGGCGGTTTAGACGCGGCCGTGCGATTGCTGATGGCGCACCGAACCGGTCGCGTGCTGATCGTTGGCGACTTTGATGCCGACGGCGCGACCAGTACGGCGCTTGTGACCCGATGTCTTGCGAAGTTCGGGTTTCCTGCTGTCGATTCACTCGTGCCGAATCGATTCGATTTCGGTTACGGGCTGACGGCACCTTTGGTTGAGATCGCGAAAGCGAGCGAGCCAAGCTTAATCGTGACAGTCGACAACGGAATCAGTAGCGTCAAAGGTGTGCGTGCAGCCCGTGAAGCGGGCATTGACGTCTTGATTACCGACCACCATTTGCCGCCTGAACAGCTGCCGGATGCGAACGTGATCGTAAACCCCAACATGCCGGATGACGCGTATCCATCGAAATCGCTGGCAGGTGTCGGTGTCGCGTTCTGTGTCATGGTGGCTTTGGCGCGCGAGCTGGCGAAAGAGCAGCCGGACCTTGCGAAAGTGCCCGCCAATTATCTCGACTTGGTCGCCTTGGGTACGGTCGCCGATGTCGTGCCATTGGATCATAACAACCGAGTGTTGGTGCAGGCGGGCTTGGAGCGCATCAGAGCCCGACGATGTGTTCCCGGTATTCTGGCGTTGCTGGAGGCGGCGGGTCGCGATCCTGCTGAGATAGTTGCCACAGATTTGGGGTTCGCGGTGGCTCCGCGACTAAACGCAGCAGGGCGGTTAACCGATATGTCGGTTGGTATCCGTTGTCTCTCGACCGACAGTCCCGAAGCGGCGCGTGAGACTGCTGCTGCCTTGGATGGGATCAATCGAGAGCGTCGTCACTTGCAGAACGAAATGCAAAAAGATGCTGATGCATCGATTGAAACGCTGCGAATCGATAACGGTGAAATGCCTGCCTGCGTTTGCCTTTACGAATCGCATTGGCATCAAGGCATTGTTGGATTGATCGCTTCGCGTATCAAAGACACCGTCAATCGACCGGTTTTCGCGTTCGCTAAGGAGTCAGACGGTTTGCTCAAGGGGTCCGGGCGATCGATTCGCGGCGTGCACCTCCGAGATTTACTTGCTGAGGTGAGCCACCGTCTTCCGGGCGCTATCACTAAGTTCGGCGGTCATGCGATGGCGGCCGGATTGACGCTTCGCAAGGATGCATTGGTGGCGTTTCGGGGGGCTGTCGTTGATGCGATGCGCCGTCTTTATCCAGCGGCCGACTTTAATCCGGCTATTGTCTGTGACGGTGAGCTGCCTGCCTCGCACCTGTCCCTTCAGTTTGCAGAGAAACTTCGAGCATGGATGCCCTGGGGGCAGCAGTTTCCCGAGCCAATTTTTGTTGGCCGGTTCACGGCCCAGACAGCGCGCCTTGTCGGTGAGTCACATGTGAAGTTTGTGTTTGATCACGACGGCCAGCCAATCGATGGCATCGCGTTCGGGCAACGCCGTCCGACTTTGCCAGCGGCCGGGCAAAGGGTGGAGGTTTGCTACCGATTGGATGTCAATGTTTGGCGCCAACGTCGCATGCTGCAATTGATGATCGAACAATGGCAGGTGGTTGATGATTAACAACCTGTTAAAATCACGGGCTTGACCATTCCAGCACGAGACCACGCATGGAAACGAATCAATTAAGCCAAGCTATCGATGACCTTCTTGAGCGCACGGAGTCGCTAAGGGGGTATCTTTGACTACGCCGACAAGCGCGATCGTCTGGATGAGGTGCGGCGCGAATTAGAGGACCCCGACGTATGGAGCGAACCAGAGCGTGCGCAGGCCTTGGGCCAGGAGCGCGCAACGCTTGAGGAAATCGTTGACGGTCTCGATCAGATTTCCGGGCGACTTGCAGATAGTGCTGAGCTGATGGAGATGGCCGTCGAGGAAGCGGACGCCGATACGCTGGCAGTCATCAATGATGATGTGCAAGCGGTCACACAGCGCGTGGAGCGTCTTGAATTTCGTCGTATGTTCAGCGGAGAGCAAGACGGCGCCCCAGCGTTCGTCGATATTCAATCGGGCGCCGGAGGCACCGAGGCGCAGGATTGGGCCAGCATGCTCTTAAGGATGTATCTGCGCTGGGCGGAGGCGCATGATTTCAAAGCGGAGGTTGTCGAAGTCTCTGACGGCGAAGTCGCAGGTATCAAGAGTGCAACGATTCGTGTTGATGGAGACCATGCGTTTGGTTGGTTGCGAACGGAAACAGGTGTGCACCGTTTGGTTCGCAAATCCCCATTCGATTCGGGGAATCGTCGCCATACATCGTTCGCTTCGGTGTTTGTGTCGCCCGAAATTGACGATAGCTTTGAGGTTGATATCGATCCGTCTGACTTGCGGATCGATGTCTACCGCGCCAGCGGTGCGGGCGGGCAGCATGTGAACCGCACGGAGTCGGCGGTTCGGATCACGCACCTGCCGACCAACACGGTCGTGCAGTGCCAGAATGATCGGTCACAGCACAAGAACAAAGCGACCGCGATGAAACAGCTGCAGTCAAAGCTCTACGAATTGGAGATGCTGAAGCGGCGTGGTGAGGCGCAAGAGGTTGAAGACACCAAGGCCGACGTTGGCTGGGGTAGTCAGATCCGCTCCTATGTTCTCGACCAATCGCGCATCAAGGATCTTCGAACCAGCGTTGAAACCGGTAACACGCAAGCCGTCCTCGATGGCGCGTTGGACCCGTTCATTGAAGCCAGTCTGAAACAAGGGCTCTAGGGAAAACCAAGACAATGACAGAACAAAAACCCGCCGATGAGAATAAGTTGATCGCCGAACGTCGGCGCAAGCTCGATACGCTCCGCGAGACCGGTATTGCCTATCCGAATGATTTCCGACGGGATTCACTGGCGGCGAATCTGCATGCGGCCTACAGCGAGCATGATGGCGACACGTTAAAGGAGACGCCGATACGCGTCAACGTTGCTGGGCGTTTGATGAACAAGCGCGTGATGGGCAAGGCGAGCTTCGCTAAGCTCGCTGATCGTAGTGGGCAAATACAACTCTACGTGCAGCGTGACGCGTTGCCTGAAGGCGTGTATGCGCAATTCAAGACCTGGGATATCGGCGATATTGTCGGCGGTACGGGAACCTTGTTTAGAACGCGTACCGGAGAGTTGACGGTTGAGGTTGATGAGATTCGACTGCTGACCAAGTCATTACGACCATTGCCTGAGAAATTTCATGGACTCTCAGACCAGGAGACTCGCTATCGGCAGCGCTATGTCGACCTGATTATCAATGAGGACAGTCGCCGCGTTTTTCGTGATCGCACGCGTATTGTGAGTTTCATTCGGGCATTTCTGGAATCCCGTGATTTTATGGAAGTCGAAACGCCGATGATGCAGACGACGCCTGGCGGCGCTATCGCGCGTCCATTTGTCACGCATCACAATGCGCTCGATATGTCGCTCTACCTCCGAATCGCGCCGGAGCTTAACTTAAAGCGCCTGGTTGTCGGCGGTTTTGAGCGTGTTTATGAAATCAATCGAAATTTCCGCAATGAAGGGTTGTCGACACAGCACAATCCCGAATTTACGATGTTGGAGCTCTACCAGGCGTATGCCGACTACGAAGATCTCATCAATATGCTAGAAGCGATGATGCGTGGTTTGGCGGAAGCCATCTGTGGCGACGGCCAAGTCACATGGCAGGGTCATACCTATGATCTGTCCCAGCCGTTTCGACGCATCACGATTGCAGAAAGCATCATCGACGCCGTTGATGTGTTGACAGAAGACAACGTCAGAGACCGCTCAACCTTGTTGGAAGTTGCGAAGTCACTCGGTATCAAGATCGAGGAAACCTATGGGGAAGGCAAGCTGCAAATCGAGATTTTCGAGAAGCTCGTCGAGCCGAATCTTATGGAACCGACGTTCATGCTGCAGTATCCCGCGGAAGTGTCCCCACTATCGCGCGCGAATGACGACGACCCATTTGTCACGGATCGGTTCGAGTTGTTCGTCGGCGGCCGGGAAATCGCCAATGGGTTCTCTGAGCTTAATGACTCGGAAGAGCAAGCTGAGCGTTTTCATGCCCAGGTTCGCAATCGGGGCGCAGGTGATGAGGAGGCGATGCACTTCGATGCCGACTATATCCGTGCACTCGAGTATGGCCTGCCACCCACGGCGGGACTGGGTGTCGGTATCGATCGGTTGGTGATGTTGCTGACAGATAGCGCGTCGATTCGCGATGTCTTGTTGTTCCCTCATATGCGCCCAGAGGCTGGCGAGTAGGGCTCGGAGGGCGAGTAAGAGCGCGTCTTGGAATAGTTGGTTGTTGCGCGCAGAAGCGGGCTATACCCGCCTTAGCGCACGGCCATCTGCCGTCGACAACGCGTCGTCGACGCCTAGATTGACAACCGCAATGGCGAGCGAGTCTTCCGCTGAGGCGATCACACCAAGCTTCTTGTCGTCCGCCAAGACATTCGTGCCCTCAATAAGCGTCGAGCCATCGTTGCTTGCGATGATGATCGGTCCACGTTTCGCCGCGCCGAGGTGTTCTGTCCGTGCCACTATCTCCTGGCCTGTGTAGCACCCTTTGTTGAAGCTGATCGCGTTTTGGTGCTGAAGCCCCAACATATGCGGCGTGAATTTGCCTACGGTCAGTGGACCGGGCTCTGCAATCCCAGCAAGTAAGCGATGTCGACGCGCTGTCGAATATTCAAAGGGATCGCCGATAGCCTTAGCGATGTGTTCTACGCTGTCTCCGACACGCCATCGGAGCGGCGCCGGCGTTCCTGCTTGTTGCGTCAGCTCAAAGAGCCCAGGTGTGTCCAGATCATTCCGATGTATTGCTCGATCTTGCACCGTATCGATATCGACTTTGGCGCGCAGTCGATATCGAAGCACCGTCTCAATCCAATCATCAGCGATGTCGCTTCGAATAACGATAAGTGTCCCTTCGGGATCATGAACCACGGTTAAAACAGCCAACACGCGGCCTTTTGCATCGCAGCTGGCGGCTAGCATTGCAGGCCGATCTTCGGAGAGTAATTGGATGTCTTGTGTCAGTTGGCCTTGCAAGAACGTTTTATGGTCAACGCCGCTTGCCCTAAGGACGGTGAGGGCGGCGGAATTACTGGATGATGAGGTCATGCGCTAGGCCTTGTTTTGGTTGCGATGTCGAGGGCCTGTCTGGCTGTCATGGCGCGCTCGATCTGGCATAATTATAAGGCTTCGCCAGCGGCGCTGAGCAGTTAATTAAACAGCGACTCATTTCAGGAATTGATTCAGTATGACCGATAACACTGTAAAATCCTGGCGGCCAGCCGATACATCGTCTGAGGCCGAGGGCAGCGATCGCGGTATGGCGGAAAAGACAGTCGACAAGGATGCGGACAACCCGTCGACTGAGGCCCCACAACAGGGCACTGCGCCGCGCGAAATTGGTGGCAGAAAAGGACCGGAGCCGACACGCTACGGTGATTGGGAAAAAAACGGGCGCTGCATCGATTTTTGATTGCGCGCTTGATGGGACAGTTATGACGGGCAAAACCAGACCGCTCTCGCCGCATTTGTCGGCTTACAAATTCAGAATAACTTCTTCTTTGTCAATTCTGCATCGAATGACTGGCGTCGCTATGAGTCTTGGCGCCGTTATGTTGGTTGGCTGGCTAATGGCAACCGCATCGGGGCCAGCAGGCTATGCGCACTTCTCTGGCTTCGCTGACTCTGTGGTTGGCAAGCTTCTAATCGCAGGATGGATATTTGGATTCTTTTATCACCTGTGCAATGGCATTCGGCATTTGTTTTGGGATGCGGGTAAAGGCTTTGAGATGAGTACCGCAAGAGCAAGTGGCGGTGTCGTGATCGGCGCCAGTGCGGGTCTGACACTACTGATGTGGTTGTGGCTGTTCACGTCCTAGCTGACTGATAGCGTTTCTTTCGGGGAAAAAAATGTCTCTTAAATCACCTTTGGGTCGAGTTCTCGGCCTTGGTTCGGCAAAAACCGGAACGGAGCACTGGTGGAGCCAAAGAATGACCGCGGTGGCTATGGTGCCGCTGTCCATTTGGTTTGTGTTTGCCATGATCGGTTTGCCGTCATTCGACTACAGCGACGTAGTCGATTTCATCGCTAAGCCGTTCAATGCAGTCATGCTGCTCCTGTTAACGACAACGCTGCTCTATCACGCCATGCTAGGCACGCAAGTCGTCGTTGAGGACTACGTGCGCGGTGCGAAAAAGGTCGTCACACTCGTGTTGTTACGTTTCGCGTTCATCGCGCTTGGCGTCAGCGCCGTCTTCTCCATTTTCAAGATTTCACTGGGTAGCTGATTAATGACTGCTGAGTACAAATACATCGACCATACCTATGACGTCGTGGTTGTCGGCGCCGGTGGTGCAGGCTTACGCGCCACGTTTGGCCTAGCGCAAGCGGGGTTCACCACCGCCTGCGTAACCAAGGTGTTTCCTACACGAAGTCATACCGTTGCCGCACAGGGTGGCATTAGCGCCGCACTTGGAAACATGGGCGAGGATGACTGGCGTTGGCACATGTATGACACGGTCAAAGGGGCGGACTGGCTCGGTGATCAAGATGCGATCGAGTATCTTTGCAAAGAGGCACCGAAAGCAGTGATCGAGCTGGAGCATTATGGCGTGCCGTTCTCGCGGACTGAGGAGGGCAAGATTTACCAGCGTCCATTCGGCGGAATGACAACGCACTTCGGTGAAGGCACAGCGCAACGTACCTGCGCCGCCGCCGATCGCACCGGTCATGCGATGCTGCATACGCTGTATCAGCAGTCGCTCAAACATGATGCCGAGTTCTTCATCGAATATTTCGCGATCGATCTCATCATGGTGGACGGGGAGTGCCGCGGTATCGTCGCGCTGAACTTGGCGGATGGCACGCTGCATCGATTCCGTGCCGCCAAAGTGATCCTCGCGACCGGCGGTTACGGTCGTGCCTACTTCTCGTGCACCTCAGCGCATACCTGTACAGGTGATGGCGGTGGTATGGTCGCTCGCGCTGGGCTGCCGCTTCAGGACATGGAGTTTGTTCAGTTCCATCCTACGGGCATTTACGGAGCAGGCTGTCTCATTACTGAAGGCTCGCGCGGCGAGGGCGGATATCTGACCAATGCTGACGGTGAGCGTTTTATGGAACGTTACGCCCCGAACGCGAAAGATCTGGCGTCACGTGATGTCGTCAGTCGCTCGATGACCATCGAAATCCAAGAAGGTCGCGGCGTTGGCCCAGAAAAAGACCATATATTCCTTCACTTGGAGCACCTTGGACCAGAGGTGATCGAAGAACGCCTGCCCGGTATTGCGGAGACAGCCAGAATTTTCGCCAATGTTGACGTCAACGAAGCGCCGATTCCGGTGTTGCCGACGGTTCACTACAACATGGGTGGTATCCCCACCGACTATCGGGGCCAGGTGGTGACGTTGAAAGACGGCAATCCTGACAGTGTCGTGCCTGGGTTGATGGCTATTGGTGAGGCGGGCTGCGTGTCGGTTCATGGTGCCAATCGCCTGGGCTCGAATTCGCTGCTTGATCTCGTCGTTTTTGGCAGAGGCGCGGCAAAATTCTGTGCCGAGACCATGCGTCCTGGTGAAGCACAACCGGAGCTTAAGGCCGATGATGGTCAGAACAGCATCGACCGTCTCGACAAGCTTCGACATGCCGATGGCGACCGTAATACAGCAGAGATTCGGCTTGAGATGCAAAAGACCATGCAGCAGCACGCTGCCGTCTTTAGAACAGAGACGTTGCTGCAAGAAGGCATCAAAAAGCTAAAGGCAACACAAACGAGTATGGGCAGCATTCGTCTCGCTGACCGTTCGATGATCTGGAACACGGATCTCATCGAGGCGATGGAGCTCGAGAATTTGATGGCAAACGCGATGGCGACCATCGTCTCTGCCGAGAATCGTCATGAGTCTCGGGGTGCTCAGGCACGTGAGGACTACCCGGATCGCGATGACGAGCAATGGATGAAGCACACATTGGCCTGGGTCGACGGCGAGGGCGCCGTAGATATCGATTACCGGCCGGTGCACACCGAGACTTTGACTGACGAAGTGGACGCGATTCCACCGAAGGCAAGAACGTATTAGATCGTTGGGCAGGACAAGTGTCTTGTTGACCAACAGCATAGTGAGGAGCGTAGATCGTGGCTGAGTTCAGACTACCCAAAAATTCGCGACCGACGGAAGGGAAGCACTACCCTGCACCTGAGGGAACCAAGAACGTCCGCCGTTACGTGGTGTATCGCTATGACCCCGACAAGGACAATGCGCCTCGCATGGACACCTACGATATCGATGCTGACAACTGTGGGCCGATGGTTCTCGATGCATTGATCAAGATCAAAAACGAAATCGATCCAACGTTGACCTTTCGTCGTTCGTGCCGTGAGGGTATCTGCGGCTCTTGTGCGATGAACATCGATGGTGGCAATACGCTCGCTTGTATCAAGTCGAGTGAAGAGATCGGTGACGAGATCAAAATTTATCCGTTGCCCCACATGCCGGTCATCAAAGATCTTGTACCGGATCTCACAAATTTCTATGCGCAGTACGCGTCAATCAAACCTTGGTTGCAGGCGAAAACACCACCGCCGCCTGACCAGGAGCGTCTGCAGTCGAAAGACGATCAAGAGCTCATCAACGAGCCTTCTGCGTGTATCCTCTGCGCGTGTTGTTCTACCAGCTGCCCCAGTTATTGGTGGAATAGCGATCGGTATCTTGGCCCGGCGGCACTGCTCGCGTCATACCGCTGGTTGGTAGACAGCCGAGATGATGCCACTGGTGAACGGCTCGATCATCTTGAAGATCCATTTAGGCTCTACCGTTGCCACACCATCATGAACTGCACGCAAACCTGCCCTAAGGGTCTGAATCCGGCAAAGGCGATTGCAGAAACCAAAAAGATGATGGCAGAACGCCGTCACTAGATATCGGATGGTGCGACAACTGATCGATGTGCGCCGCGAAACAGACACGAGAGCAGGTGTCTATTGGCACACCGGGATGCGATCATGACGGATGAGGCGCAAATCAGAGCGCTCAAATGGCGGTGCCGGCGCGGCATGCGGGAGCTCGACCAATTGCTAGCGGGTTATTTGGTTCAGCACTACGCAAGTGCTGAAACGCGGCTTCAAGACGCTTTTGTGCGACTGCTCGAATTACAAGATCCAGTTATTTTTGGGTATCTAGTTCGACGCGAGGTCGCCGAAGATGAGGACATTCGGGAAATCATTGAGCGGATTCTCAGCGATACTGATACCCGCAAAATACAGTCTTGAACTCGAACTCGGGATTCTCCTCACCGCACAGTGCGCCGCTTGGTGGTCAGTGGCCAAGCTTCCACATGCATTGTATGTCCCAATCATCCTGCTCTCGCTGACGCTCATTAGCGTTGATTTATTGATCATTCACCGGCAAGCGACGATCCCAAGCTCGGTTCGCATTGGCGCTGATGGTCAGTGTGGCGTTCTGTTCACGGAACAATGGACGACCATTAAGGTGATGTCTGGCAGCTATTTTGGGCCTCGTTTTGCCAGAATACGTTGGCGCCCGGCAGATGGGTGGGGGCGCTCTGGGGTCATCTGGGTCTTGAGATTCACTAATCGTAAGGTCTGGCGCCATTTTCGGGTCATCTGTATGTGGGCCGTGGACAACGATTCGCGGTAGTTTCGGCTACAATAGATTGTCAGGACATCGCCTGGAACGGGTCAAAATAAGTTCTAAAAATGTGATGCATTTGACGAACTTTTGCGAGTGGCTTAGGTCATAAGCCATGGAAACCGTGCCGCGCTGCATGAAGGACAATAAAGGGGCGCGCCCTTATGGGCTCAAAAAACAGCGACGCGCAGTTGGTCCAGCGTGTACAACAAGGGGATAAGGGTGCATTCGACCTGCTCGTGCTCAAGTATCAACACAAGAT
>JBCAZE010000258.1:0-3150 GCA_039700805.1 Pseudomonadota bacterium
GCCGCTGATGGCGACACGCAATGCGACCATGGACAAAGCGCTGGAGCGCCTCGATGGCGGCGCGTGTTTGAATCAACGATCGATCCTGACCGCCTGTGATCTGTTCGATCCAACAGAAAAAACCGAAGCACCCATCACCTTCGATGCGTTGATGGAGGCGCTGTGGTTTCTGGAACTCAGCATCGTCTCAAAGGCAATCACCTTCGATGGCACGCTGCCGCCGCAATTCATCAACACGCTGCGGACCAGGCTCGACGCATTCGCCGGCGCGAGCGGCATCGGCGAGCATTACTTCGCCGACATCAAACCCGTTGATTGGGATGAACAGAAGCGCTTCCTGATGTCGTCCGCAGCACGCGGCCTCGACGACGTGCATCGCCTGATCGAACAGCATAAGAAGGGCGAAGCCACTGTGCTGCAAGGCCTCGACAAACACTTCGCTGAAGAGAAATGCGCCGCGTTTTTTGACGCGTTGCGGCGCACGCATGACGCGCTCAAAGCTACAGACCAAGATGAGCTTGACGATCAACTCGTGCGTGATCTTGCGCAGACCAAAGACATTGCCGGCGGCAAGTGTATTGCCGGCATCGCGCTCGCCGGATCTGAAGCGACCGACTTAGCGCTGTCGTTGCCAGAGACGCTCGGCATCCCACCCGAAAAAGCGATGTCGGTGCTCATCAACCGCTTCCGATTCACCTATGTTCGGCAACTCGCGTTCGGTGCGCAAGATGTGTATGTGCCAGCATCACGTTGGAAGGGCTTGTCCGAAACGCATGCATTGACGTTCGCCGAAGTTGTCCGACAAGAGTTCGCACGCAAGCACGCCGATACGCTGAAACACGATCTCGAAGCCGCACTTCACGAAGAACACGACGGTCAGCTGGATATCTCGCTGCCACCCATTGGTTTGTATGCACTCATGCGCGCGAGTGCGAACGCAAGACCGATGGATGTCGTCGCGGGCGCCGTCTCGGAGTTTGAACGATACGGCACACTATTCCGTGAGTTCTGGCGTCAAACACGCAAGATCGAGCCGCCCAAAGATGGCTGGACCACGATGGTTGGTGACCATGCACTGGATCAATATCACGTCGAGATTGAACGAACGTTAAGTGACGAATTAAATGCGCTGAAACACCGATCACGATCCAACAATCCAACACTCTTGGAACGTTTCGTTTGCCCGGTGCTAACGACAGCCGAAGCCATTGGCGGCTCCGGTATCGGCGCTGTGCTGGGTGTTGCTGTCGACGCGGCGCTGGGCGGCGGGGCACTGGGCGCAGCCGGGAGTGGCGCGCTTGGCGGCTTGGTCGGCAAAGCCGCCGAACGCCTCAGCAGTGGCGGTAAGTCATACCTGTGCCGCCACTTTGATGACTACCGGCAACTAGACGACTCACTGATGCATTCGGCGCATGAACTTCGCCTCGATCGACTTGGAGAACAAGTTGAAGCGGTGTTCGGACGGAAGCTGGTGATGGCTTAAGGTACAAATCAGGTGTTGAAGTGATTAGCCGTTTCGTAAAGATTGCTGCTTGGCTGCTCGGCGGTACGATTGCTGTGGCCTTCACTGCATATATGATTCTGTTGCTTGCGAACCTCGAAGACCAACCACCCGCAGCTGAAATAGAGACGATAACGTCACTGTTTGGGAACTTGCCGCACGTTGAGAATAGCGAGAATGCCCACCTGTTCATGCTGGGGTTCGGTGGACCCCCACAAGCAGACCCGATGGCCCTTGGCCTCAAACGCAACGAATGGCTTAAGCAGGCAGCACCTGAATTCCATCTCGAGGAAGACCCGCTCGGAGTGGATTACGACTACTTAGGGAAACGACGCGAAGCCTTCGTGACTATTGCAGACACTTGCTCCGAATCCGATATTGACTGCTTGCATCTGCTTGAATCCGAAAGCGACAGTGTCATGCGATGGTCGACTGACGAGCGCTGGCTTCTAGAACGATATGGTGAGCTACTCAGTTACGGCCAGTTTCGAGAGACTGTACCGTTCGAATTGCTTGCACCGCTCCCGTCATACGATCTGATGTTCGACGCACAACGCCTGCACATACTTAACGCATGGCACTTGGCAGGCGAGTCAAATGCGGCCGCGGTCCAGGTCGCGCTAAACCGCGACCTCGTTTATTGGCGTATGGTGCTTGAAAACTCCGACACGCTGATTACAAAAATGATCGCCACCGCTGCTATAGATAAACACTTCAAGCTCGGCAACTTAGCATTGCGACGACTCCCTCAACGCCTCAAGCCAGAGGGTATCCCGCCGTCATGGCGAGCACCGATCTCCAGAAACGAGCGGTCAATGAGACGGAGTCTAGCTGGCGAGTGGGTGTTCTTCGAGACAATAACCAGACGGGTAATTGAGGGCGAAGAAAACCCATTTGTCGAGGAAGCCAACTGGGCAGGCGCTACAAAGCCGTCGATCTGGGAACGCACTAAGTGGTTGGTACTCAAACCCTTTTATCAACCTCAAGACGTCACCAACAGGCAAGCGAAGCTGATGCTACAGCTCGCTGAAGTATTCGACATTCCCTTTAACCAAATCCCTGACGTCACAGATATCGCTGACGATCTGCAGACGTCAGCGTACCAGCCACTTAGCAGGCTTTATAACATCACCGGCGATTATTTTATGGGTCAGCAAACTTGGCCACTTTCTAGCTATGCGGTTCGCGTCTCCGACCTTGAGGGTGTCCGTCGTGCAGCGTTGCTGACTGCCAATATGCGTGGGGTTGGGGTCAGCAATGCCGACGCCAGCACATACATCAGCGCAAACGAAATTGTTGATCCATACACTGATGGATCTTTTGAATGGCAAGAGGAAATTCAATCGATCATCTTCTACGGCCTTGAACCAAACGAACGCGCAACGCACAAGTTCATTTATTGAATATGCCGGCACACGGATTGGCTCGCGCTCCGCGCTCGCCGGTCTCGGCCTGCTTCGCAGCCCTCGGCTCGAACCGACAGCGCGGTTCCATCCGTGGCGCCAACGAAAAAGGCCCCGAAAAATCTCTCCCCTCAATCGGTGAGGGAGACATTTTTCGGGGCCTTTTTAGATGGTGCCGGCACACGGATTCGAACCGCGGACCTACTGATTACAAATCAGTTGCTCTGCCAACTGAGCTATGCCGGC
>JBCAZE010000088.1:0-13314 GCA_039700805.1 Pseudomonadota bacterium
CGTCAATTGGGGTGCCACTGGCGATCGCTATTTTCACCCGTTCAGTGCATTCGGTTTCGATATCGACGGGCTTGGTTTTCATCAAGTGTGGCACTGGCTGAGCGACAAACAACAACAACCACCACTGGATGTCTTCAATATCGGCGCGCAAGCTGCCGCTAGAGCGAAGTTTTTGCGAACCAACAGCGACGATCCACGCTCACCGCTATCGCAGCTTCGCCACGCCTATCACATTGATGCCGGACGTTATGCGGCGTTCTTGAGACGCTACGCCGAACAACGCGGCGTCGTGCACATCGATGGGCGCATTGAATCTGCACAAAGGGACGAGACATCTGGCGATATCACCCATCTGACACTGGCGTCTGGTGATACCGTCCACGGCGATTTCTTCATCGACTGCACAGGATTTCGCGCGTTGCTCATCGGCGAGACACTCGGCGCAGGCTGGATTGATTGGGCGCACTGGCTGCCCTGCGATCGCGCGATTGCGGTCCCGAGTCAGCCGGCGCGACGGCTCGATACCGCCACGCGCTCAACCGCGCATGACGCCGGCTGGTGTTGGCGCATCCCGTTGCAGCATCGCACGGGAAACGGCAATGTCTATTGCAGCGCCTTTATGAGCGATGAGGCGGCCGAGCAAACCCTGTTGGCTGGCCTCGATACGGCGCCGACGGACACACCGCGCCCGCTGCGCTTTCAAACAGGACGACGTGATGCACTGTGGTATCACAATTGTGTGGCCATCGGGCTGTCATCCGGCTTCTTGGAGCCGCTGGAATCCACCAGCATCCATCTCATCCAAGAGGGCATCAGCAAATTGCTCGCCTTGTTCCCCGGTGAAGACGATGCAGCCCATCAACGCACGACCTACAACCAGTTGATGATCCGACTCTATGACGACATCCGTGATTTCATTGTGCTGCACTACCACGTCAACCGGAACGAGCAACCGTTCTGGCGAGCGCTCCGGGAGATGAAAATACCCGACACCTTGGCGGAGCGGATCGACGGCTTTCAAGCGCGTGGACAGTGGTTTGCACATCGCGCGGATCTGTTTACAGAAACAAGCTGGGTAGCGGTAATGATGGGCCAGGGTCTCGCGCCATCGAATCATCATCCGCTTCTCGCTTCGCTGGATACCCAACGTACCCAGCAACAACTGAACGAGATGGCCAATGTCTACGGTCAAGCGAGCGAGCATATGCCACCGCATCAAGCCTACATCCAGAAGTTCTGTATGGCTGATGACAACGCCTATCAGGACAAAGCTTCATGACGACAAACGCACAACCCATTAAGAAAGTGGTCATCGCGGGAGGCGGCACTGCGGGTTGGATGGCTGCCGCCGCGCTCGCACGCCTGATGGCACCAAAGGGCGTCGAAATTACGTTGGTTGAGTCGGAGGCTATCGGCACCGTCGGTGTGGGTGAGGCGACAATCCCGCAGATCACACTGTTTAATCGCTTACTGGATCTCGACGAGGATACGTTCGTTCGCGAAACCCAAGCGACGTACAAACTCGGTATCGAGTTCGTCAACTGGAAAGCAAAGAACCACCGTTACTTCCATCCATTTGGCAACTACGGGGCCGATATGGAAGGGGTCGCCTTCCATCATTTTTGGCTGCATCAATCACAGACCGGCAAGATCCCATCGCTCGGCGAGTTCTGTCTGCAAGAAATCGCGGCTTACGAAGGTCGATTCATGCGACCCGACAAATCGCAGATGAACTCACCACTTGCGTTCATCGCCTATGCGTTTCAATTCGACGCAAGCTTGTATGCGAAGTTTCTGCGTCGCTACGCGGAAGCACGAGGTGTGCGGCGCATCGAGGGCAAGATCCAATCAGTCAACCAAAACCCAACGTCTGGGTTTATCTCGTCGCTGCAGCTCGACGGCGGTCGCACGGTCGATGGCGAGCTCTTTATCGACTGCACAGGATTTCGCGGCGTGCTGATCGAACAAACACTGAAGGCAGGCTACGACGATTGGTCGCGATGGCTTCCGTGTAACCGCGCTGTCGCCGTACCGTGCGAACGTTCCGGTGATCCCGCGCCATTTACGCGCTCAACGGCGCACGACGCAGGCTGGCAATGGCGCATCCCATTACAGCATCGCACCGGCAACGGGCATGTCTACTGCGACGGTTTCACCGACGATGAGACCGCCATTGCAACGCTGCTCGATAATCTCGAAGGCAAACCTGTGGGCGACCCGAGACCGTTGCGCTTCACCACCGGCATGCGAAAGTCAGTTTGGAAAAACAATGTCGTCTCACTGGGCCTGGCCGCTGGATTTATGGAACCACTTGAGTCCACCAGCATCCACCTCATCCAAACCGGCATCGCACGTCTGATGACGCTGTTCCCGACCGCGAATTTTGACGCGGCGGATATCGATGAATATAACCGCGCCACCCGAGTCGAATACGAATATGTCCGCGACTTTCTCGTGCTGCACTACAAGCAGACGGAGCGAGATGACACCGCGTTCTGGCGGCATTGCCAAGAACTACCCGCGAGTGATCATCTCAAACGCAAGCTCGCGCTATATAGCGCCAATGGACGCATCGTGCGTGAGCGCGATGAGTTGTTCACCGAAACAAGCTGGCTCGCTGTCATGCATGGCCAAGGCGTAACACCCCGTGGGCATCACCCGGTCGTGACGGGACTCGGCAACGACGAGATCAGTGCGCGACTCAACGAGATGCACACCGTGATTCGAAATGCGGCGAACGTCATGCCGACCCATGCAGACTTTGTGTCCGCGCCTTCTCGTCGCGGAGATACACAGTGAGCGGCCGTCAGTACAAATTGCGCCACGTAGAAATCGCTGGATACGGTGCTGGCGACTTTGGTTTTAATCTCTACTGGACCACACTCGCCTCCTACCTAGCGGCGTTCTATACCGACGTGTTCGGACTGACCGCGGCCGCGGCGGCGACGATGATTTTGGTCACACGTATCGTCGATGCGGTAACCGACCCCATCATGGGCGCTGTTGCCGATCGCACACGCACGCGATTGGGCAAGTATCGACCTTACTTGCTGTTTGGCGGCATCCCTCTGGCTATCGCCGGTGTGCTCGCATTCACAACGCCGGAATATAGCGACACCGGGAAGCTGATCTGGGCATATGCGACCTACACCGTGCTCATGCTGTGCTACACGGTCGTCAACACGCCCTATTCTGCGCTTTCTGGTGTCATGACGAATGACAGCACGACACGCACCGGACTCAATGCCGCACGTTTTGTATTCGCTTTCGCCTGCGGTGCTTTCGTCAATAAATACACGCTACCGCTCGTCGATTACTTCGGCGATGGTGATGCCGCATTGGGTTGGCAAAAAACCATGGTGCTTTACGGCGCCGTCGCTATTCCGCTGTTTTGGGTGACGTTCTTCAGCGCCAAGGAACGCATTCAACCGCCGAAAGCAAAAACCGCCGCTGCCAAGCAGGACATCCTCGATTTACTGCGTAACAAACCATGGATCATTCTGTTCTTGCTGTCGATGCTCGTCATGATGACGGTAACGATGCGAGGCGGCTCGGCTTACTACTATTTCCACTACTACCTCGAGCGCCCGGACTTGCTCGGCAATTACCTACTCTCGCAGTCGATCGCTTATGCGGCGGGCGCCATCGCGGCGCCGTTCCTCACCGTCTACATCGATAAGGCCAAGCTGTTGATGATTCTCATGGGGCTTGTCGGCTTGTTCTCGGTCGCATTCGCCTTCGTACCAGCGGATCAGATCGAGCTGATCTTCACGCTGAACATTTTGATCAGTCTTGCGATGGGACCGAAGTCGCCGATCACATGGTCAATGTATGCGGACTCCGCCGACTACAACGAATGGCGAGTCGGTCGTCGTGCGACTGCGATGACTTTCGCGGCAGCCACCTTCGCACAAAAATTGGGTGGTTCGATCGGCGCCGCAATGATGCTCTCTATCCTCGGTTGGCTCGGCTATGCCGCTAAACAGGCGCAAAGCGAGGCCTCCTTGCAGGGCATCAATCTTCTGCAAACGCTGCTTCCCGGTGTCTTCGCGTTGCTCGCTATGGTTGCCGTCAGTCGCTATGCCTTGACACGCGAAAAGCTTGCGGACATCCAAGCAGATCTGGAGGCGCGCGATGCGAGCAAGTGACGACATCGCATTCGAAGCCGCCAAAGCAGTCGTTGAGCATGACCCTGACGATGGTGCTGTCAGCCTAACCATACCGACGGCGATACCTCTCGCATCCGGGTTTCTTTGGAATCAAGCGATGCTCGTTCGGGTGAACTGTCGTGGCTATGCAAGAGCCCAGTTTCTGCAACCCGAACCGTCTGCCTATTCTCATGGGCCTGTCCTGGAAGCGACCACATTCGAACAACCAGAACTTGGCTTATACAGTCAGCATCCCGGGCGCTTCGTGTATGTCCGTGATGACGATTCTGGCGCGCTGTTTTCACTCCCGTATGCGCCAATGCGTACGGCTCATGACACGTTCCGATTCACGGTAAGCGACGAGCGCATCGGTTGGACCATTCATCATGGATCACTGACTTTCGAATGGCAGGTCAGGTTGGCGAGTTCAGATACTGTCGAGCGCTGGGAACTTCATATCCTAAACGCAGGACAACGCAAGCGCCGTCTCAGTGTGTTTCCGGTGTTCTCAATCGGCTATATGAGCTGGATGAATCAGTCGGCAGGCTTCGAACCACACCTTAACGCGATCATCGCGCGCTCGGTGCCGCCGTATCAGCACCTTCGAGACCACGAGGCGGCAATGGCCGCGAAATCCACGACGTTCCTCGCCGCGTCACGCACACCCGATAGCTACGAAACCGTACACGCGATTTTTGAAGGCGATGGCGGTCTGCATGCGCCGGATGCGCTCTCGAACGATACGCTCGGCTGCAACGAGGCGGCTTATGAATCGCCAATCGCCGCCATGCAATTTCGTGAAACACTGCGACCAGGCGCCACTGCAGCGCTGTCTTTCGTGTTCGGACCCGCGGGCGATGACGAGGACGTCGCGCGATTGGTCGCTCGTTATATACGCGGCGGAGACACCACCGATGTTGGGTCCGCCAAACGTCGCCCGCAGGCGATCACAGCGATCCAAACACCCGCGGCATCGTTTGACCAATTTGTGACGCACTGGCTGCCACGGCAGATCGATTATCACGGCACACTGAATCGGCTAACGACAGACCCACAAACGCGAAACTATCTACAAGATGGTTTAGGGCAGGTGTTTATCGCGCCTGAGCGCGCCAGGGCCGTGATTCTAAAGACACTGGCGCAGCAAGAGCCCAGCGGTGGATTACCCGACGGTATTTTGCTCACCGATGACGCTGAGTTGAAGTACATCAATCAGGTGCCACACACCGACCATGCGGTGTGGCTGCCGATTCTTTTGAATACCTACATCGATGAGACCGGAGACCACGACATCCTCGATGTGACTGTGCGTTGCGAGTCACACGAAGCGAGTGTTTTCGAGCGCACGGAATCGGCACTCAACGCTCTGCTCGATAACCTTGATGACCGCTCATTGAGCTTGATCGCACAGGGAGACTGGTGCGACCCGATGAACATGGTCGGTCATCGTGGTCAGGGCGTATCGGCTTGGTTGTCGATGGCAACGATCTATGCGCTCAAGCTTTGGCAGGATGTTTTAGTTGCCACTAAAAGGACAACGCGTGCGCAGCATTGGCAGGATGCCGCTGACCGGATTCAACAAGCCGTCAAGTCTCATTTCTGGGCAGACCGATGGTTCGCACGTGGCATCACCGACGACGGTCGCCGATTTGGCACAGAGGACGATGCCGAAGGGCAGATATTTCTGAACCCGCAGAGCTGGGCTCTGATGGCGGGCCTTGTCGATGGCGAAGAGCGCGATGCCATCATCAGTGCCGTCAACGACAAACTACTCACACCGTTCGGTCCGGAAATGCTCGCACCGCCCTACACGCAGTTTGTCGACGATATTGGGCGCTTAACGCAAAAGCATCCGGGCTATGCGGAAAACGGCTCGGTCTACTGTCATGCCGCGATGTTTTACGTGTACGGACTCTACGAACAGCAACAATCCGACGCGGCGTTCGATGTGCTGATGCGCTGCCTGCCGGGCGTTCGAGACCAGGACCCGATCGCTCGCGGTCAATTGCCCGTCTTTTTGCCGAACTACTATCGGGGTGCTGTAGACGCCTTTCCAAGAACAGCGGGACGATCCAGTCAGCTATTCAATACCGGTGCGGTCAGTTGGCTATACCGGATTGTCATCGAGCAACTATTTGGCCTTCGCGGTACATCGGACGGATTGATCGTTGCGCCGCAGCTACCGAGCCAATGGAGCTCGGCAAGCGTGACGCGTCACTTTCGAGACGCGGTGGTTCGTGTGCGTTATCAACGAGGCGGTCGCGTGCTGCGCACTTTCCTCAATAACGAATTACAAGAGAACAATCAATTGACCGGACTTCAGCCAGGCAAAACGTATGACGTGGAAGTCCATGTCCCAGAGGAAAAAGAATGAGCGAACCGATGTTGATTGTCTGTATGGGGGTCAGTGGCACTGGCAAGACGACACTCGGAAAGTCTGTTGCAGACGCCCGCGATTGGCAATTCATTGATGCGGACGATTTGCATAGTGAACAAGCGATCGCAAAGATGGCTGCTGGCCAGCCGCTGACAGATGCCGACAGAGCGCCTTGGATGCGACGTGTGGTAACTGCTGTACAGCACGCGGCCGACGGCGGCGACTCCATTGTGCTGGCACACAGTGGCCTTCGCGAACATCACCGCGACCAACTTCGTCGCGCTGGGCTGCAAACACATTTTCTATTTTTGAATGGTCTTGAGCAGACCATTCATCGACGGCTTCAGAATCGGCAAGGTCACTTTATGCCTTCCGCATTGCTCGCAAGCCAACTCTCCGCACTGCAATCGCCGCTCAACGAGCCGGACGTCACGCTTCTGGACTGTGCGTGGACACCAGATCAATTACTGCAGCGCGCCAACCATGTCATCGGCGAATTGGAGGTTCACAGCGTATGAGATATCTCCACGTGACCGTCGCACTCACGTCTTTAACGCTGAGTGGGTGCGCGCTGGCGCAGAGTCAATCTTCACAGGATGTTCACTATGCGACCGAGACGCCAACCATCGATGGCCGAATCGATGTGGCATGGGAACGCGCATCCTGGCGCCCGATGGATGCACTGATTCTCGGCGAATTGCCAAGCGCTGATGATTTCAGTGGGCGATACAAACTGCTCTGGCGCGAGAATGCCTTGTACTTGCTCGCGGAGATTCATGACGATCAGCTCGTGGACGCTAGACCCGATCCGCTAGAAGCCTATTGGGACGACGATGCGTTAGAGGTATTCATCGACGCAGATGGTGCTCGGGGGGTACATCTCGATGACTACCGCGCGTTTGCCTATCACATTGCCCTCGACAATCAATCCGTCGACATCGGCCCGACGGGACCAGCCGTCTTTCCAGACCATGTCGATTCCGCGTGGCAACGCGCCAACGAATCACCGCATGCTGTTATTTGGGAGGCCGAGATTCGTATCGCCACCGCGACAGCGGATGGGCAAACGCTCACAGGATTTCGGCAGCTTGAGACCGACGAGATCATCGGTTTCATGCTCGCCTATTGCGACGCGGACGATGCAAACGGCCGACAACATTTTGTTGGTGACATCACTATCGCGCCGGTGAATGGCGACCGAAATCTCGGCTACAAGGACAGCAGCGTGTTTGGATCGATACGACTGATCAAACACGAGTCACAGTAAAAACAAAACGAATCTTTTCTTGGGGGACACACCATGACACTGCAATCAATCGATATCGCGGTCATCGCGGTTTACGCGATCGGCCTGCTCGCCGTTGCGCTCTGGGTATCCAGAGAACATGACGGCGCCAGCAAGGATGCCAGCGACTACTTTCTAGCGGGGCGTGCATTGCCATGGTGGGCCATCGGTGCCTCTCTCATCGCTGCCAATATCTCGGCGGAGCAGATCATCGGTATGTCTGGATCGGCATGGGCTATGGGCATTGCGATTGGCGTCTATGAGTGGACCGCCGCGATCGCGTTGATCGTCGTTGGTAAGTTCTTGCTTCCCGTATTCCTGAAGCAAAAGATTTACACGATGCCGCAGTATCTCGAGCAACGCTTCGACAATCGAGTACGCAACCTGATGGCCGTTTTCTGGCTAGTCGTTTATGTCTTCGTCAACCTCACCGCCATTCTCTGGCTGGGCGCGTTAGCCGTGAATACCGTGACGGGTGTTGATCCAAGTACAGGGATGATTGCATTAGCGGTCTTCGCTGTCGCGTACTCGCTCTACGGTGGGCTAAAAGCTGTCGCGATGACCGATATCATTCAGGTGGTATTGCTGATCGTTGGCGGGCTATTCATTGCGGCCATCTCACTCGATCGCATTAGCGACGGTGCCGGTATCGCTGCGGGTTTTTCGACACTGGTGTCTGCCGTACCCGAGAAGTTCGACCTCATTTTCACCAAAGACTCGGAGCACTATAACCTCTTGCCCGGTATTTCGGTGCTGATCGGCGGTATGTGGGTGATGCACTTTTCCTATTGGGGCTTCAACCAATACATCATTCAGCGCGCACTCGCCGCGAAGAGTACGGAAGAGGCACAAAAAGGACTGCTGTTCGCTGCGTTTCTAAAAATGTTGATGCCGATCATCGTCGTGTTACCTGGCGTAGCCGCAGTGATACTAGCCCCGGACCTGCCGGCACCAGACCAGGCTTATCCGACCATGATGACGCTGCTACCCGCGGGCTTGTTGGGTCTTGTATTCGCCGCTCTGATCGGTGCGATAGTCTCTTCATTAGCGTCGATGATGAACTCGATCTCCACCATTTTTACGATGGATCTGTATCGCCACTACAGCGCCGGCGATGCGAGCGAACAACACCTCGTTAAGGTCGGCCGTATTGCCGCGATTGCGGCGATGATTGTCGCGTTGGTACTCGCCAAACCACTGCTTGGTGAAGCGGAACAGGCCTTCCAGTTCATCCAGGAATTTACCGGCTTCTTCACACCGGGTGTTTGTGCCATCTTCGGCATGGGGCTCTTCTGGTCTAAGACCAATGCGAACGGGGCGCTGGCGATGGCGTTTGGGTCCTTCTTGTTCTCTTTGCTCTTCCGTATGTTCCTACCGGAAATTCCGTTCATCGATCGCGTGAGCATTGTCTTTGTACTCTGCCTCTTGGTTGGGGTTTTCGTTTCGTTAACGAAGCCGCGCCAGCAAGTGGGCAACGATATCGCGGGGGTCGATACCAGTACGAGCGCGGCCTTCAACGTTGGTAGCCTCGCCGTCGTTGCGATGCTGGTCGCACTCTATGCCACTTGGTGGTAGACACATGTCGCGCACCGCTGCCTGTCTCATTGTTGTTGCGTTGCTCGTTAGCGGTTGCTCGATAGCACCAAAGACTTGGCGAACACTTGAGACGAGCGGCGATGCGGTCGCGCGTCATGAGGCAACGTTCGTTGCGCATGATGACAAGCTTTACTTGATTGGAGGTCGCGGCATTAAGCCCGTGACCGTGTTCGATCCAGCAACACGCGAGTGGACAACAAAGGCTACGCCACCTCTAGAGATTCATCATGTTCAAGCGGTGTCGTTAGGTGATGCGATCTATTTGATCGGCGCGATGACCGGCGGCTACCCCGATGAGAAGCCGATCGGCAGGGTCTTGCGTTATTTGCCGGCAGAAGACCGTTTCGAGTGGACCCACGACATTCCCACACACAGACAACGCGGCGGCGCAGCAGCTGTCGTTCACGGAGACGCGATCTACCTTGTTGGCGGTATCACGAACGGCCACCGATCGGGCTCACGTGCCTGGCTGGATCGATACTCGCCCAGCACTGGCGCTTGGCAAGCATTAGCCGACGCACCGGATGCGCGAGATCATGCGCAAGCTGCTGTCATCGATGATGCGCTGTGGGTCGCCGGCGGTCGCCGTACATCTCTCGATACCGGGGAAGTCCTCAGCCTGACAACGCGACACCTTAATCGCTACGACTTCAGAACCGGCGAATGGCAAGTCAGCAGTGCGATGGCACCACCCACGTTGCGTGCCGGCAACTCGGTGATCGGTTGGCGCCATTGGTTGATCGTTGGCGGCGGCGAAAGCGCCACACAGCAGCTGGCCCACCATGAGATTGAAGCCTATGACACGATCCATCATCGCTGGTACCGCTGGCCTGACCTGAATCTCGGACGGCATGGCAGCGGTTTTGCGATTGTCGATGATGTGCTTTACACGGCCGCCGGTAGCGGCGAGAAAGGCGGCGCGCCCGAGCTAGCCGATGTCGAGACCTTAGCGCTACCAGCCAACGGAATGCCATTGACAACGGATCCGATCGCAGCGCATCAGATCGTGCAACGACTCCATACTGTCACGCGCGGAATCGAAGGGCCAACGGTCGACGAAACAGATGTGGTCAATCCGTTCACTGACTATCGACTCGACGCCGTGTTTGAGAACGGTAACCGCTCATACCGAGCACGGGGTTTCTTCGCGGCCGATGGCGATGCCGCCGACAGCTCGGCGACCAGCGGTAATCGCTGGCATGTTCGCTTTCGACCCGAAGGAACGGGACTCTGGACCTATCGACTGACTTTGGTACGGGGCAAAAATGCGGCACTCGACGCGATTTCGGTCGGGGAAACAGTCGCCGAGACATCAGGCACGTTTGAGGTGATCGCCAGCGACAAAGCTGCGCCTGACTGGCGCGCGAACGGACCTTTAGAGATACGCGATGGACGATTTGTGGTCGATGGTCGTCGGTGGCTGAAGATGGGCAACAACAGTCCTGAAAACTTGCTCGCATTTACTGGATTCGATGGCACGTTTCAGCGCACAGCCGAAAGTCGTGACGGCGAAGCGCGACGTGCAGAGACCCTGCACCGGTTCGACGCGCACCGTCGAGACTGGCTCGATGGAGATAGACTCTGGCGTGATGGCCAAGCGGGTCACGCGCTGATCGGTGCGATCAACTATCTCGCGGATGTGGGGGTTCGGTCGACCTACTTTCTGACGATGAACATCGAGGGTGACGGCGATGACGTCTGGCCATATTTGTCTCCGGACCAGCGCGACCGTTTTGACGTCAGCAAGCTCGAGCAGTGGGAACGACTGTTTGTGCACATGCAATCAAAGGGCATCGCATTGCATGTTGTTCTCCAGGAAACGGAAAACGAACGCTTGCTCGATGACGGTGACGTCGGACGACTGCGCCAACTTTATCTCCTCGAACTCATCGCTCGATTCGCACATCACAACGGACTCGTTTGGAACATCGGCGAAGAAAACGGTCCCGCTGACTTCTCTCCGAATGGGCAAAGCACACCACAACGTCAGGCGATGCTCGCCTTTCTCGCCGAGAACGATCCGTATGATCATCCCCGCTTGATTCACTCGCACGCGGATCGGGAAGGACAAGAGCGCATCCTTATGCCGCTGCTCGGTTTCGGCGCACTAGATGGCGTGTCGCTGCAGGTGAATGATCCGTCGCGTGTCAATGGGGATACGCGACATTGGAAAACGCTCGCCGCAGCGCATGGTCATCCGTGGGTTGTCAGTGTCGATGAAGTCGGACCGTGGTATACCGGTGCGGTTCCAGATGACGGTGGCGATACGCATGCCAACCTCCGCGCGCATGCGCTTTGGGGCGGCCTACTGGCAGGTGCGGATGGCGTCGAATGGTATTTTGGCGCGCAACACCCACACAATGACTTGACCGCCGAGGACTTCCGCCAGCGCGCATCACTGTGGCAGCAATCGAAGCGCGCACATGACCTGATGACCTCGCTTGGCGCGAACGACAGCGAACCCTGTTCCAGTGAACTCACAGAAGCCTACTGCCTGACGCTCGAAAACGGCTGGCTGATTTATGTTCCCGCCGGCCGAACAGCGACACTCACGACTAAAGATTCAAGCGTGCGCTATTCGTTCCGATCTCATGCGTTGACGACAGTCTCACAGTCGACCTGGCGCGAACTGGCACTCGGCGGTGACAACGCGCTGCGCATCGCGAGTACATCGTGTGACGAAGCCGCGCCCTGTGACCGTTTAGTCGAGATCCGTGCGACGAACCCAGAAGACGTCAGTCAACCGCAATAGAAGCGCTGTACGGGAAGTAGATCGCCAGCGTCATCGGCCCTGTCGTACGCCAACGTAACGTTTCATCGAAACCGCCAATAGAGACATGGTATTCATCACCAAAAATGCTTCTCAGTAGCGCTGTCTCATCAGCGAGCTTACGCAGTAAAGGTTCGCGATATTGCGCGATTTTCACCAAGCTAAAGTTGGTGTCTCCGGTGTCCGAGACGACAGCACGACCATTGACAGAGACTTCATCCAAGAACGCTTCAATGCGCTCATAGATTTCATCGGGCGATGCATCACTCTCTCGCACCGGCGACTTAACGACCAGGTTGACCCGCGAGGTATCGGCCCGATAGCCGTTGACCATGACGGCTTCATCCATGCTGAACGGAATGACATACTCAATGTCATCGTCACCCGTTTCGAATCGACGAAGCAGGCCGAGCTCGATCAGCGCTTCATTCTCCGCGCGTTTGGCAAGATTGGCGAGCGTCTTGTTCACCTCACTGCGCCGAAGATCCGCACGACGAGAGTCAGACTCGACAAACGCACTGACGACCATGAAATCAGGACGTCGCTCGATATGCACAACCGGGACGGCGTCAAAATCGATACTGCTCGGCGAGATTCGTGAGCCCGTGACGACGATCTCATCCAGCCCTTGCGTGCTGCCAGCACTACAAAGCAGCGCCAGTATCGTGCTTGCGAGAACTCTTTTCATTGTTAACCCCCTCATTGACTCTAAGCTTCAGCAGCTGTCGCTGCTCACACGAGTGCCACCCAGTGCGGTTCGACAACGGTGAAGTGCACCTGTACGCTTTGAGCAACATGATAAAAACTCAAAACAGCGTCATGCGCAGCATAACAATCATAGTACCCGCATCCAATGCCAGCCGTTAACGTGATTGACCAGAAATTTGTGCTGGGCGATCGCGGTCACAGCGAGATCACCAATGCCTAGTCGCAAGATTGTCGCCAAAGAGCTGGCTAGTCTTTTGAAGGTGCTCGCGCACCCGGACCGCATCCTATTGGTGGGCCGAATCGCGGACGGCGAAACCTACTCCGTGAATCAACTTGCCAGCGCGATCGGTTTGTCAGTGCCACGCGTGTCGCAACACTTATCGCTGCTGCGCGCGTTTCGCATCGTCGAAGAACAGCGTGATGGGCGCAA
>JBCAZE010000259.1:0-3129 GCA_039700805.1 Pseudomonadota bacterium
AATCGAAATTGACGGCAACACCGTCTATCTCGGTGCGGATGACTCCCGTCAGGCGAACAGCCTTGGCTATGACTCACAGTTCGTCAAAGCGATTGGTCAGCTGCTGATCTCTGATCACGTTGTCACGTTTGGTTACGAGCAAGAGACCGTTGATGTCTTCAACCTGTTCGTCCAGCACGCTCGCGGCGGTGAGTGGGATTACTTCGATGATTCTGAAAACAACCCGGCATTCTGTGCTGCGTTGAGTGCTCAGGGTCGTTTCGACGATCCGGCTTGCGGACTCTCTGGTATCGATAAGTTTGAACTCGGTCGTCCGAGCCGTATCTACTACGGTTCTGGTGGTGGCACCAACAACGCGTTGGACGCTGCAGCGGACTACGAGTACACGCAACAAAGCTTGTACATTCAGGATGAATTCTTCCTCGATAACTTGGGTCTGACCATCACGGCTGGCCTGCGTTGGGAGAACTTCAAGTCTGACGAACGCCCGAACTTCAACCCAACATTCTCAGCGGCTAACGGCATCCGTAACGACGCGAACATCGACGGCGTTGACATCTTGATGCCGCGTTTGGGCTTCAACTGGGAATACAGCCAAGACTTGACGTTCCGTGGCGGTGCTGGCCTGTTCAGTGGCGGTAACCCATTCGTTTGGATTTCTAACTCTTACTCGAACGATGGCTTGACCAACGTTCAGTTGCAGCTTAGAAACTTCGATGGCGCGCGTTCTATCTTCGACGGTACGATCCCGCTCGTTGGCGCTGCTGGTGCGAGTGCGCCGCAAGAGTTGTTCGACACCGTTGCAGGCGTTACGCCGACGGATGCAAGCGACAGCAACTTGGCGTTGTTGGACCCTGACTACGAGCAACCGGCTGAATGGAAAGTGGCTCTTGGTGCGACTTACGACACACCATGGTGGGGCATTCAAGCGGACGTAGACTTCCTTTACACCCGCGCTGAAAACCCGGCTTACTACATCGACTTGTCTCAAGAGATCGTTGGCCAGACAGCTGCTGGTGCGCCGATCTACGGTTACATCGATGGTCGTGGTGAAGACAACCTGATGTTGACCAACTCGGATCTCAACCCTGAGTCGGTTTCTGCATCTATCGTGCTTCGCAAGGAATGGGACAACGGCTTCGACCTTCTGTTGGGCTATGCCTACACCGAAGCGGAAGACGTGTCTCCGATGACATCATCAACGGCGGGTTCGAACTTCTCGAACACGGCTTTGATCGATATCAACAATCCAGAAGTGGGTCCTTCGAACTACGTGGTACCGCATCGTTTGACGTTGCGTGCACTGTACACGGCGAACATCTTCGGCGATTACGCAACCCGCTTTGCGGTTAACGCGTTCGCTCAAGAGGGTCAGCCGCAGAGCTACGTGATGGATACCAACGATCTCGAAGGCAACCGTTCACGTCGTCACCTATTGTATGTACCAACGGGTGTTAACGATCCGAACGTTGTGTTCGCGATGTCGCCAGAAGATCAAGAAGCATTCTTCAACTTTGTTGGACGTGAAGGATTGGCGCCAGGTTTCGTTGGTCGTAACTCGACCCACGCTCGCTGGACCAACCGCATCGATCTTCGTATCGACCAGGAAATCCCGACGTTCATTGACGGTGTTACAGGCACAGCCTTCGTCAAGTTCTACAACTTCGGTAACTTCCTGAACGATAGCTGGGGCAAAGTCTATGACGCCCAGTTCTTCTCGATCGATGTTGTCGACGCTGAAGTTAATGACCAGGGCCAGTATGTCTACACAGACTTCACTGATCGCCCATTGACCAACCTCATTGAGAACCGGTCATTGTGGTCTGTTCGTATGGGTCTTGAGGTGCGCTTCTAAGCACACCTTTTCCCAAACGGAAAAAGAGAAGGGCGGCCCTAAACAGGCCGCCCTTTTTTATTGGGGACCGAGGAACAGGTGGTGGTCGCGCCACTCAGTCCCCTAGCCGCGCACATAGCTTCGTTGGATAAATCAGCCCATAGCTTTGGCTATGAACTGATTCATCCGCCTTGCTCTGCACACATCTAGTGAACAGATTGTCAGCGCCCATCACCTGTTCCTCGGTCCCGGGCTTCCGGTATGCCGCGGAGGCGCTCGCTGGCACGTCGCTAGCGAAAACCGCCCTATCGTCGGTCCGGGCTTCCGGTATGCCACGGAGGAATAGGTTTGCCCTCGGCTTGCGGCAAGTAGCCCACTCGTCCAAAACCGCGGACTCTATGTCCCTGTATTCTGCAAATTGGCACCTAGGATTTTGGTATGCCACGGGGGCACAGTTTGCAACCTCGTTTGCGAAATCCGTCCGTTCGTCTATTCCACAGTCAGCGCGACCCCGCTTAGCGTGTGCTACCGTTTGCTCACGCGAATAAGCCACAAGAACAAAGGAGCGGGCAATGCCAAAGATGAGCATCATGCTATTGGTCATGCTTGTGTTGAGCCAACCGGCATTCGGTCAGGCACCGTCCGGCAAGCGCCCGCCGTCCGTCGCTAGCGCGCACACGATCGATAGCGAAGCACTCGGAAAGACGGTTCCGTTCCATGTTTACTTGCCACCGAGTTACGACAGCAACGACGCGCGACGGTATCCGGTGATTTATTGGCTTCATGGCACCAACGGCAACTCTGCGCGCGGCGGCGCGATGATCGGCGGTCTTCTTGATAGGCTGATGAAAGCGGGGCGGATGCCCGAAGCGATCGTTGCTTTCCCCGACGGTTTGAAGACCAGCATGTGGGTCGACTCGGCTGACGGTGCTGTTCCGATGGAGCGATTTATCGTCGATGAGTTTGTGCCGATGATCGATGCGCAATATCGAACAGTCGCCACAGCCAAGGGACGGATGATCGAAGGCGGCAGTATGGGCGGTTACGGTTCTGCGAGACTCGGCCTTAAGTACCCCGACATTTTCGGTGCTGTATCGATGTTGAGTGCGGGTCCGCTCCAGCCGGTACTGGACCCAGAGAATGCGCCGATTGTCGGGCGCGATCACGCTACCCGCATGATCAACGAAGTCTACGGCGGTGATCTCGACTACTTTAGTGCACAAAGCCCATGGCATCTAGCGACAACATTGCCCGACGACCAACGCGATGATCTACGCTTGCGGATGATTGTTGGC
>JBCAZE010000260.1:0-3113 GCA_039700805.1 Pseudomonadota bacterium
TCCGGATTTTCCCACGGGCGGTGAGCTGATCTCCTCGGCGGAAGAAATTCGCCAGGTTTATGAAACCGGCAACGGAACACTGCGCGCTCGCGCTGTTTGGACGCGTGAAGATGACGACATCGTCATTACTGAGCTGCCGTTCCAGACGTCAGGCGCCAAAGTGCTTGAGCAAATTGCTACCCAGATGCGGACAAAGAAGCTCCCAATGGTCGAGGATCTCCGTGATGAGTCCGATCATGAGGCGCCCGTTCGGCTGGTCATAACGCCGAAGAACAAGCGGGTTGATGCGGAGCAATTGATGTCGCACCTGTTTGCAACGACAGCACTTGAGAAAACCCTACGCGTCAATTTGAACGTCATCGCTTTGAACGGCGCACCGCATGTATTCGATTTGAAAGAGATGCTGACGGAGTGGCTGCAGTTCCGTAAGGCAACCGTTATCAGACGGCTGGAGTTTCGTCTGCAGAAGGTCACCGATCGTTTGCATATTCTTGAAGGGCTGCTGATTGCGTACCTCAATATCGACGAAGTCATTCGGATAATCCGTGAAGAGGATGATCCGAAGGCCGAGCTGATGGCGCGTTATGAGCTTTCCGAACGTCAGGCCGATGCGATTTTGAATTTGAGGCTGAGAAACCTCGCTCGTCTTGAAGAGATGCGTATACGTGGTGAGCAGGAGACGTTGGCCGAAGAGAAAGCGGATATTGAGAAAATTCTCGGTAGCGACGCACGATTGAAAACGCTGATCAAAAAGGAGATTCAGGCAGATACCGAAGAGTTCGGCGACGAGCGTCGCACGCGTATCGTTGAGCGCGAAGCCGGTAAAGCGATGGACGAGACGTCTCTCGTGGTGAGCGAACCCGTCACTGTGGTGTTGTCGACACGCGGTTGGGCTCGCGCTGCTAAGGGGCATGAAATCGATGCCCGAGCGCTAAACTACAAATCGGGTGACGCCTACCTGGATGCAGCGCAAGGTAAGAGCAACCAAACGGCGTTGTTTCTTGATAGTGCAGGGCGTTGCTACAGCCTGCTGGCGCACACGCTGCCATCGGCCCGTGGGCAAGGCGAGCCCCTTTCAAGCCATTTCAACCCGCCGGATGGCGCGACGTTTGCCGGCGTGATGTTGGGCGAGCCCGACCAGCGCTACGTTGTGGCAACCAGCGCTGGTTATGGATTCGTTGTTCAAGGCGGCGCGCTCGTGAGTCGTGCGAAAGCCGGTAAGGCGATGTTGAATGTGCCGGCCGGTGCATCGGTTTTGGTGCCCTCCACGACGCAATGGCTGGAAGGCGAATTGATCGCGGCTGTCAGCAGTATCGGACGTTTGTTGGTGTTCGATCTTGACGATTTGCCAGAACTAGCGCGCGGCAAAGGCAACAAGATCATGGACATTCCCAAAAAGAAATTTGTCTCTGGCGAAGAGCATATGGTCGCTGTGCAAGCGATTCCCGCAGATGCCAGTTTGATGGTTCATTGCGGTGATCGCCATATGACGCTGAAGCCTGCGGATCTCGAAAAATATATCGGCACCCGCGGGAATCGCGGTCAAATGCTCAGCAGAAACTATCGCAAGGTTGACCGTCTATCGTTGGCCGAATAGAGCCAAGCGATAGACGACGTTCCTATTCGCGCTAACCCGCTTTACCGGTTTTCGGGATCACAGCCGTTCGATCATCGTCATCATCGATGTCGGCGATATCGTCTATGTCGGTCTGTAAGGTCGACGTGAGGTCAATATCGAGATCGGCAGCGCGTGAGTTCAACGTGATCTGCGCCGTCGCATCTTCATCGGCCATCGTCTCGGAGAGGTCGTCGTAAGCATCCGCAGCCCGCGATGCATCGTTTAGGAGTTCCTCCGGCGGCATGGACTGTGTTGTATCGCCTATTGACGCTTCAGCAACGGGTTGTTCCACGGTTGGCTCTAGGTCGACTGGCTCACCAGCGCGACGCGCTACTGCGTCCATACCGTCCAATCCGCTCGCAAGTGCCGCTTCGGCCAGCTCTCGTTCCAGTTGCTGAGTCTTTGTGAACTCCGTTTCGTAGTCTTTCTGCAACAAGTCCATGTCTTGTTCGTCAATGGCTGTTTGTTCAACGGTATCGCCGACTAACGTTGCCTCCATCGAGTCGGTTGTCTGGCCCACGCGTGGGAACTCGAATCGATCGGTATTCTCGATTAACCAGTTGTCTTCCGAAGGTAAGCTCTCGGTGGTTTCCGTCGTCACCACTGGCGCCGCCTGCGTGCTTGAAACATCGAAGTCTATCGCGAGCTCATCATCACGTGCGATTGTCTCGCCGAATTCGTAATCCAGTTCGACACCTTTATCGTTGTCGTTACGTCGTTCTTCATTGACAAAGTACTGCGATTGTCGTGTCCGTTGCTCTGCGCTTTGCGCCACCGCGCTGGTCACCGTCGCAACCTCGCGGACTGGGCGTTGCGCAGCAGCACGCTTGGCCCGCAACTGTTTTGACTGGCTGCGCATCCGCCACAGAATCGCAGCGATGAGAATCAAAAACGCACTGCCGAAGAGGCCGACTAGTTTTGCCGCAAATGACCAGCCACTCTCACGAGTTTCGCTCACGGTGGTTTCGACCGGAGCGGTGTCGGCTACAGGGGTGGGCGTCTCGACGACCACCGTCTTGGTCACCGTAGTCGGCGATTGAAGAAACGGACTGTCGCTCGCTACCTGCTGACGCGTTTCAGGTTGTTCCGCCAATTCTTGTCTCAGTCTTGCGATTTCTGATTGCACACGCGCTAACTCAGCGTCGCTTCTCGCAATTGACTCAAGTACGTTGGTGCGTTCGGCGATGGTCGCGCCGGCAGCCGGCGGCGGCACATCAGGACCGTCCACCGCTTCAATCTCTGGCGTCTGCAATGTGGTCACGTTCGACGTTGGCACGTTAGTGCTGCTTGCTGCGGTCGCGGGCGTGACGACCGGCAGAACGAGGACGGTGCCCGCCATGAGCTTATCTGGGTTTCCGTCGACGAACGCGTTCGGATTTGCAGCGACCACCGCATCAATCGTAGGCCATAGCGCTTGCCGCTCAACACCCGCGCGCATAAGAATCGCCGAGATGCTGTCGCCGGACTGAACGCGGTACTCGCTACCCGGCGTGAT
>JBCAZE010000089.1:0-13086 GCA_039700805.1 Pseudomonadota bacterium
TGCGGATACGGAAGCGTTTGAGTTTCAGCAGATCTATGGCCTTGAGGTCGCCGTCATACCGACGCATCGGCCCATGGTCCGAGACGACCGTCCCGATCTTGTTTTCTTAACCCAACAAGACAAATTTGAGGCAATCATCGAAGACATTACCGAGTGTCGAGAGGGCAAGCAGCCCGTGCTTGTTGGTACGACGTCGATCGAGATGTCGGAGTTGTTGTCTGCCGCGCTCAAGAAGAAAAGCATCAAACACGAAGTCTTGAATGCCAAGCAGCACGAGCGCGAGGCTCGAATCGTTGAAGAAGCAGGGCGCCCAGGTGCGATAACCATCGCGACCAACATGGCGGGGCGCGGTACGGACATTGTCCTTGGCGGTAGTCTCGATGCTGAGCTGACCGCGCTCGGTGAAGAAGCGCCAGACAGCGAGCGCGAAGCGCTCAAAGCGGATTGGCAAAAACGCCATGAAGCCGTACTTGCTGCCGGTGGCTTACATATCATTGGAACAGAGCGTCACGAGTCACGACGCATCGACAATCAGCTGCGCGGTCGGTCCGGTCGACAAGGCGATCCCGGTTCGAGCCGATTCTATCTGTCGATGGAAGACAATCTGATGCGGATTTTCGGTGATCCGGATCGCACTAAGGCACTGCTCCAGCGGGTTGGCATGAAGCCGGGCGAGGCGATTGAGAGTAGTCTTTTGACACGCCAAATTGAAAAAGCCCAACGTAAGGTCGAAGCGCATAACTTCGATATGCGTAAGCAATTGCTTGAGTACGATGACGTCGCCAACGAGCAGCGTAAAGTCGTTTATCACCAGCGGACCGAATTGATGAGCGCCGACGATGTCGCAGACTCTGTCGCTGCTATTCGTGATGAGGTGGTCGAAGGTCTTGTGGGCGATTACTTCCCGCCCGGCAGCATCGAAGAGCAGTGGGATCCTCAGGGGCTTTCTCAGGCACTTGAGACGGATTTTGGAGTCCGGATGGACATCGCCGGGTTGCTTGCCGCGGACAGTAAGCTGACGTCCGAGGGAATTTTGGAGAAGGTCGGCGAGGCATTACGTCAGGCGTACCTTTTGAAAGAGAAAAACATCGGTTCAGAGACAATGCGCCAGCTGGAAAAAGCCGTCATGCTCCAGCAACTCGACTTGGACTGGAAAGAGCATCTCGCAGCGCTCGACTATCTGCGTCAGGGAATTGGTCTTCGTAGCTATGGCCAAAAGAATCCGAAGCAGGAGTACAAACGCGAAGCCTTCGAGATGTTTGGATCGATGCTCGATTCAGTCAAACGCGAGACCATCACCAAGCTTGCGCGGATTCGTATTCGAAGCGAAGAAGAAATCGCGGCGATGGAAGAGCAGCGTCGCGCTGCCGAGGCTTTGAAGTTTCAGCATGCGGACGCGCCCAGTTTAGGCGGAGATGCTCCCGCGCCAGCGCAACCCCAAGCAGCGGAAACGTTTAAGCGGGAACAGCCGAAGGTGGGTCGCAATCAACCCTGCCCATGCGGATCCGGCAAGAAGTATAAGCACTGCCACGGATCGTTAGGCTGATCATCCACGTGCCCGAGACCAAAGTGATTCGTGTCTCCGCGGGCATACTTATCGATGATCAGCGGCGTTTTTTGATTGCTGAGCGATCCGCCAGTGTTCATGGCCCTGGCTTTTGGGAGTTTCCCGGCGGGAAAATTGAATCCCGTGAAACACCGATAGCTGCATTGCGTCGCGAGCTCAATGAAGAGTTGGGCATCACCATTGCGGACGCGAAGCCTGCGTTGCAAAAGCAACACACCTACAAGGAACGCACGGTTGAGCTTTACTTTTTTGTCGTTGACGATTGGGACGGTGCGCCGATCGGTGTTGAGGGGCAGCCGCTCAAATGGTGTGATATCGACGCGTTAGATGCCGCAAACTTGTTGCCGGCAAATCGTGAAGTGGTGGCGTGGTTGCGCGAAGAGTTTCTAGCAGATGCCTAGCTGAAACGGCACGTCTTGATCGGTTTGGACGGGCCTTGCATCGACGGTATCCCAGCGAAGAAAACGAATGGTAAAGCGCTGCGGGCTACCACTAATTTCAGGGAATAGTTCGCGCTGGTCTTTCAGTGTCACTCTCAACATTCGGCAATTCGATTCTCGACTGAGTGAGTGCGGAAAAATGCCGGCTTGCGCCACACAATCACTCGATTGACCGCTTTGCCGAATCAACCACATCACTTCCGTCACGGCGCTACAGAGTGGTTGTAGTTCTTTTAGCCAAGCGCTCATGTCTTGTTTTCGGTCATCGTAATCTCTGCGCAGCCAATGACTGAACAGTGGCAAATCGAATTCACAGGTCCCACCGGGGATTGCGCTTCGATGTTTGATCGCGCTTAGAAATTCTGAGTCTTTGATGGTCTGCAGGTAATGCGGCCCGATGCTATTAACCGCTTCACGGTGTCCACCCAAAACCTCGATCACCGACATCAATCGAGAAGTATCAACGCCAGGACTATTCAGAAAGCACTGCAACTGCTCAGACTGTTTTTCGATTTCCTTGAGGACTTCGCTGCGAACGTCACCCCGCGCGAGAATAGCGCCGATCTCAAGAATGGAGTCGATCGTCTGTCGTGTATCCAGTTCGTCTTGTCGGCCGAAATGGTAGTTGGTTTTTCGGTAGAGGAATTCGAGACGCAGAAACGTTCTCATCCGCTCGTTCAGCGGCTGCTCGTAAGTGCTCTCCGCGGGAGCTTGGCCCGCATCAACCGCATTTTCAACAACATAGGCCATAGAGCCGATACTTTGGCTGATATCCCGTCTATTCTGCGCCTTGCCGAACTGATGCGCAAATCAGCGGGGTTTTGGGGTGTTTACAGAATGCGACAGTAGAACGTGTGTAGTCGCTCAACCGCCGCTTGTAGCTCCTCGAGTGATGCCTCGTTGACGATCACATCATCTGCTAGCGCCAGTCGAGTCTCGCGATCGGCCTGAGCGGCAATAATTCGTTGTGCTGCGATTAGATCGTCACCATCTCGGGCCTGGATCCGCAAGAGCTGGGTTGCTTCGCTACAGTCGACCGTAACGATTCGATCCATCGCTTTCGCGAGCGGTGATCCGACCAATAATGGCACGACGAATATGACATAATGCCCGGTCGCATCTTGATAGTCTTGCCAGCACCGCGATTGAATTCGAGGGTGTGTGATTTGTTCAAGGCGCTGACGCGCGTCTGGGTCGTTAAACACAACCTGCCTGAGTGCCGCGCGATCTAGTTCGCCTTGGTCGTTGAGCATTTGCTGCCCGAAACGCTCGACGATCTCGTTAAGACCTTCCGTGCCTGTAGCCACGACATCACGCGCGATCACATCCGTATCAATGATGCTCGCGCCGAGTTTGCCAAAGTGGTCTGAGGCTTGGGTTTTTCCAGAAGCGATACCGCCGGTGAGGCCGATTCGCATAAGTCCTTGCATCGCTGTCGCTTAGTTTAGGCCGCTGAAAGAAAGATAGGCGTTGATCAAGTCATCACCATACAACATAGCGATAAAACCCGCAGCTGCGAGCCATGGGCCGAACGGCATTGGTTGACCTTGCTTTTGTTTGGAAAGCGCAATCATGGCAACGCCGTAAACCGCGCCAACAACTGCAGACAACATAACGATGAGTGGCAATTTTTGCCAACCGAGAAATGCACCGAGCGCGGCAAGCAGCTTGAAGTCGCCGTAGCCCATGCCTTCTTTTCCAGTGACAATCTTGAACAACTGAAAGACCGACCACAACGATAGGTAACCTGCTATCGCGCCAATGATTGCGGTTCTTGGGTCAACGAAGAGCGTGGTGGCGTCCGGTTGCGGGAACAAGCTGACAACTAAGCCTGCCCAAACCAAAGGTAGCGTGATGTTATCTGGCAGAAGTTGTGTATCGATGTCGATACCTGACAGTGCGACGAGTGTCCATGTCAGCCCAACACCGACCAGTGTTTCGTATCCAATACCGAATCGCAGCGCGACGAGTAATGACAATAGGGCAGTCGACAACTCGACGAGCGGGTAACGAATGCTGATGCGTGCCTGACAATTCGAGCATTTGCCGCGAAGGAACAGCCACGAGATCACCGGGATGTTTTCGTACCAACGAATCTGATGGCCGCAATGCGGGCAAGCAGAGCGCGGTTTGGAGAGGTTGAATGTCTCTTTTTGCTCTGATTTGGTCTCGAGCGATTCGCCCGATTTTTCTGCGGCAAGCTCAGCGAGCTGCTCATCCCACGCCATTTCCATCATCTTTGGAAGACGGTAGATGACGACATTCAGAAAACTGCCAACAAGCAAGCTGAATGCGAACACCATGACATAAAACAGCCATGGGGCTTGTGCGAAGTACGCTGCCACTGATCGAGGTTATCAGTTCTGAATGAAAACGGAGCGTCGGCGCTTAGACGACCGAGCCCATCTTGAAGATTGGCAGGTACATCGCGATCACGAGACCGCCGACCAAGACACCAAGAATAGCCATGATCATCGGTTCGATGAGGCTGGACATGTTGTCTACTGCGTTGTCGACGTCTTCCTCGTAGAAGTCAGCGACCTTGCCGGACATTTCATCCAGCTGACCAGACTCCTCACCGACCGCAATCATCTGAATAACCATGTTCGGGAATAGGTCGGTGTTCTCCATCGCTGCCTGGAGACGTTGGCCTGTTGCGACTTCATCGCGCATCTCTAAAACTGCGTTTTCATACACGATGTTACCGGTCGCACCGGCCACCGAATCAAGCGCTTCAACGAGTGGTACACCCGCAGCGAACATCGTAGAGAGTGTGCGCGCATAGCGAGCGATCGCTGACTTTTCAAGGATACCGCCAACGACGGGAATCTTGAGCGACATCCGATCCAGCGTCTCGCGCATCTTCTTCGACCGTTTTTTGAAGTAGAAGAATGTGAAACCAATAAGTCCTGCCACGATGACGATGATGTAGCCCTTGGTTCGGACAAAGAGCGAGAGATCAACCACCATACGCGTAAACGCGGGGAGGTCTGCGCCAAAACCTGTAAACAGATCTTCGAACGCTGGAATCACGAAAATGAGCAGAATCACCGTCACGATGACAGCGACAACCAAAACCGCAATCGGATAGGTCAACGCTTTCTTGATTTTTTTCTTGATCGCTTCTGTTTTCTCTTTATACGTGGCGATCTTATCGAGCAGCGTCTCAAGCGCACCGGCTTGTTCGCCGGCCTCAACCAAGTTGACGAACAAATCATCGAAATGCAGCGGGTGCTTCGCTAGGGCTTCATGCAGAGAGCTACCGCCTTCAACACTTGCCTTGATGTCCATAATCAGTTTTTGCATCGACTGATTTTCGTGGCCGGTTCCGACGATCTCAAATGCTTGTACCAGCGGGATACCTGCCGCCATCATTGTCGCGAGCTGTCTCGAGAAAATCGCGATGTCGCCTGCGGTGATCTTCTGGGTGCTCGAAAATAGCGTGCTTTGCTTGCGAATTCGATTCGGAACGACACCTTTGCGACGAAGGTCGGCGCGAACTTCCGCTTCGCTGGTCGCCATGACCTTGCCTTTGACTTTCTGGCCTTTGCGGTCGACGCCTTCCCAATTGAATGAAATTTCTTTTGCTGCGGTAGCCATTTGTTGTGGTTCCTGCGAATGAGGCGCAACCTGTGTTGCGCCGCTAACCTAATCTAGTCAACGGTGACCCGGTTGATTTCCTCGAGTCCTGTCTTGCCATCGATCACTTTCTGCAGTGCGGCACGACGAAGGTCCCAGACACCTTCTTTCTCAGCGCACTCTGCGATTTGCATCGCGTTGCCGCCTTCCATGATGATGCGACCCATGTCTTCACTGACTTCCATGACCTGGAAAATGCCGACTCGGCCCTTATAGCCTTCATTGCAACTCGCGCAGCCGACCGGTTTATAAATCGTCAGATTGTTGTCGATTTGCGCTTCCGTGAAGCCTTCCTTCAAAAGCGCCTCTCGAGGGATCTCGACTGGTTCTTTACATTTTTCGCACAGGCGCCGGGCCAAGCGCTGCGCGATGATAAGGCTGACCGATGTTGCGATCGCGTAAGGCTTCACGCCCATGTCGACAAGACGTGTCAGTGTTTTTGGGGCGTCATTGGTGTGCAAAGTGGATAGCACCAAGTGACCGGTCTGCGCGGCCTTGATCGCGATCTCTGCAGTTTCAAGGTCACGGATCTCACCCACCATGATGACGTCTGGATCCTGGCGAAGAAATGCTTTCAGGGCAGAGGCAAACGTCAGGCCTACTTTGGGGTTAACGTTGACCTGATTGATCCCTGGCAAGTTGATTTCCGATGGGTCTTCCGCAGTCGAAATGTTCCGGTCGGCCGTATTGAGAATGTTCAAGCCTGTATACAGCGAAACCGTCTTACCACTACCCGTAGGGCCTGTCACCAGAATCATGCCGTAGGGTTTGGCTAGGTGTTTTTGATACAGCGCTTTTTGTTGCTCTTCGTAACCGAGCGCATCGATGCCGAGCTTAGCGCTGCTCGGATCCAAAATACGCAGCACGATTTTCTCGCCAAACAAGGTCGGGCAAGTGTTAACCCGAAAATCAATTGCTCGATTCTTTGACAGCCGCATTTTGATCCGGCCATCTTGTGGCACCCGGCGTTCTGCGATGTCGAGTCGCGACATGACTTTTAGTCGTGCCGATACTTTGCCCGCGAGCGCCGCGGGTGGTTGCGCAATCTCTTGCAATACGCCGTCTAGCCGCGTTCTGACGCGGAAGTACTTTTCGTAGGGTTCGAAGTGAATATCCGACGCGCCGCGTTTGATCGCATCGAGTAAGACTTTGTTGACGAAGCGAACAACCGGTGCGTCGTCGACATCATCTTTGGTGACGTCATCGTCTTCGATTTCGCCACTGCTGACATCGAGGTTCTCGAGATCGAAGTCATCGTCATCGAAGGAGGACATCGATGTATCGATCGCTTCCAGTGTCTTCGCGACTTTCTCAGCTAACTTGTCTTGTTCGACGACAACGGTGTCGACGCGTAATCGAGACTGAAACTGAATTTCATCAATGGCTGCGAGGTTCGTTGGATCTGCGATCGCAATGAACAAACGCTTGCCACGAAGTGAAAGCGGCAACACGCCATGCTTGCTAATGAGTTTCTGGTCTACAGCGCGGATAACGTCGAGATCGACCTCTATCGCATCGAGGTCGAGCAGCGGGACACCAAATTCATGCGCCGCGGCAACGGCGATCGATCTCGGTTCCGCTAAAGAATTTTCAACGACATAGGTGACGAGAGGCTGCTTTTTCTTCCGCGCCGCTTCCAAAGCTTCCTGTACCGCGGTCTCGGCAATAATGCCGTCCTGAACCAGGCGGCGGGGCAAGCCGGATAACGTGTTTTGTGTTGCGGGTGCTGCCATGGGCAAACTCAGTCCTGACGCCGGAATATGTATAACGTCTAGTCTCTCTGATCGCTGCGATCGTATCAACCAGAGAGTGTGTGCCCCGTCACAAAATGCTGCTTTATCGGCTGAAAGTGTGCGCTGTGCACACTGGGCGGCCCTTATTGCCGGCAAGCGGCCGGTAAGTAGCGATTGTCGATCGGTGTTGCAATGTAATTCGCCACCACTGCGGTGCCAGTGCCGAGCGGTAGTAGGCCTGCCGGTACGGCCGCATTACCGCAGCGCCAGACCACGCCGTTGTCACCAGACGCGTAGGGCGTCATGTACAGTTGCTGGCCAGAAATCTCAGCGCTTGCGTCGTAGCCGTAGGTCAGCGTGATCACTCCGTTAGTCACGTCAACGGAAGTCACATACTTGCCCTGTGTGTCTGTGGGGGTCGCTGTGAGCCCTGCTGCCGTGCGATTGGCGGGCGGTGCCCCCGTTTCGGTATACACGGTAACGATCGCGGACTTCGGTGCTGTCAGCAGGCTAATGCCCGCAGTGATTTGAGAACGAACCACGTAGGTTTGGTAGGCGCTAAGCCCGAGCGCAGACAAGATACCGACGATCGCTACAACGATCATTAACTCGAGCAGTGTGAATCCAGATTGCGTGTGATGCGGTAGCTTGTAAGTCATTGGATAACCAACATGATAGCGTTGTCATGCAAGTGTAACAGTTTGTGCGCGCGAGTCTTGTGGAACTTAACTTTGTTCGGCAAAAAAATGAAACGCTTTAGCCAAAAGAAAAGGGCCCGATAGGGCCCTTTCCTCGATACAACTTAGGTCGTTCCGACAAAGTCGTTTGACCCTTAGCTGCTAGCTTACTGCGGACGGCAAGCTGACGGCAGATATTTGTTATCGATGTTGGTGTTGTTCGCGCCAGCACCAGCCATCAGTACAGCCGTACCTGGGTTAGCAGCCGTGCCACATACCCAGCTGATTGAGTCATCAGCAGATACGAACGGTTGCATTGACAGGAACTGACCGTTGATAGAGTTGTTCACGTCGTTACCGTAGGTGATGGTGATCGTGCCGTTGTCGATCGCCAGAGCAGCAACGTATTTGCCTTGCGTGTCAGCAGGCGTTGCAGACATGCCAGCGTTAACGCGAGCAGCCGGCGCTGTACCCGTGTTCAGGTAAGACTCTGAAACAGCGGTTTTAGCAGCAGCAGCCAGGCTCAAGCCTTCAGATACTTGTGAACGGATCGTGTAGTCCTGGTAAGCCGGGATCGCGATCGCAGCAAGAATGCCGATAATCGCAACAACGATCATCAATTCAATAAGGGTGAAACCCTGTTGTACTTTTTTCATTTCTGTCTCTCCTCAGAGCCAATTTCAATGTTGTTAAAGGTTTTCCGCCGGCGTTTCCGCCTGTCAGGGGGTATAAAGCAAGCGGTGTGCCAGAAAATTGAAATGGCTTTTAAGTGATTGATCTAAAAAGATAAAAAAAATGCGTTTGTGATGGGTTTCACAGAACCTGGCTGACGCATTCAAGCCTGAAGTTCCGTCACTTGTGTCACTTGCTGACAAAAAGTGTCACAAGATGACGATTATTGCCGCTTATCGTTGTCGGTGTGTCTGTTTGGCCACAGTCGTTGTGTGAAATCAGCGGTGGGCTTATTCGATGCCCAGCTTCTTGATGCGATAACGCAGCTGACGAAACGTCAGTCCAAGGAGTTTCGCCGCTGCTGTTTTGTTGTAACGCGTTTTTTCGAGTGCTTCTCGAATCGCTTGGCGCTCGACGTCTTCAAGTTGCGGTGTCAGTGGGCCATCGACCGACACCGGCGATGCTGTTGCGCCCATCGGTGACGCTGACACTGCAGGCGTGTCAGAGCCCGACGGTGGTTCGAGCCTTAAGTCATCAACATCAAGTGTTTCTTTTGCGGTTAGCGTGACCGCTCGTTCAATAATGTTCTCGAGTTCTCTCACATTGCCAGGGAATGGATAGGCGCTTAGCGCAGCGCGTGCGTCGCTCGTTAGTGTTTTACGCCCGACGCCGTGTTGGTCTGCGAACTGCTCTAGGAAACGATTGGCCAACAATGCCACGTCGCTGCCACGGTCGCGCAATGGCGGTACCGGTAACTCAATGACGTTGACGCGATAGAACAAGTCTTCACGAAATGACTGTGCTTTAGAGAGTGCCGCAAGATCTTGGTGGGTCGCACTTAGTATTCTGACGTCCACAGGCTGCTCGGCCGCGGCGCCGACCGGTCGTACTTTTTTCTCTTGAATGACACGCAACAATTTGACTTGCATCGGTAACGGCAGCTCGGCAATTTCATCAAGAAATAGTGTGCCGCCATCCGCTGCTTGGAAGAGTCCTTCCTTATCCGATACTGCGCCTGTAAAACTGCCTTTACGATGCCCAAACAGCTCGCTCTCCATGAGTTCGTGTGGAATAGCGCCGCAGTTGACTGGGACGAACGCTTGGTCACGCCGGCCGCTGGCCTCATGGATCATTCGAGCGACGAGCTCTTTACCCGTTCCGGATTCACCGCGAATATGCACGGGGGCCTGGCTGCGCGCGACGCGACTGATAATGTCACGGACTTGATTCATGACGTCCGATTGACCGATCAATACGGTCGAGTCCTCGCTGCCATCAGATCCCAGCTGCAACGCGGTACTAACAATGTTTCGAAGATTGTTAAGATCGAGTGGCTTGGAAAGAAAGTCGAAAGCGCCGTTTTTCAGTGCCGTGACCGCCGATTCAACGCTGCCATGCGCCGTGATGACGGCAACAGGGAGGCCCGGTTGTAGGTCCTGAATCTTACTAACAAGCGCAAGCCCATCACCGTCAGGTAAGCGCATGTCGGTCAAGCACAAGTCAAACGCACGTTCTTTGAGTTGGCGTTCCGCATCTCGAACGCTCGCCGCTTCCACAGCTTCTATGCCCATGCCAGAAATTGTCATGGACAGAAGCTCACGGATATCAGGTTCGTCGTCGACGACCAGAACGATTCGGTTTGCTTGTGTTCGGAGGCCCATGGCGCTGCATTGTTCCAGTATTCTGGCTGCTATGCCAGCAACTGGCCAGGACGGCTAGCCGATGCCGCTCCAACGCCCCGGATCAGCGAATACGATGTTCAACGTTGCGCCAACGCCTTGGGTTGGTTTGTAGCTCAGCGTCGCGCGATTGAGTTCGCATAGCTCCTGACACAAATACAGACCAAGTCCGGTGCCATCGTCATGCTGTGAAAAAAACGGCTCGAAGATCTGTTGCTCGAGTGCTGGGTCGATGCCCGGACCTTGGTCGCGAAATTCGAGGAACGGTCGTCTTGAGCTTGCCACTCTGCCCCAGTTAAGTCGCAATGGGGCATTTGGCGAAATACCGGCGTGGCGGCGTGCGTTATCCAACAGATTGGTGACCACTTGCCGCAGGTGACCAGGGTCGAAGATCACTTCCGTGATTGCTTCCTCACCCGCCAGGATGATCGTATTCGGTTCCAGCTCTTCGGTTTCGATGTACTCCTGGGTGAGATCTGCAAGCCACTGACCTAACTTCAGTCGTTGCGGCCGACCCGTATCCCGGCGGGACATTTGCATAATGTCATCGATGATCTCTGAAATGCGCGATGCATTGCGTTCAATGATGTTCGTCAACTTCTGAGACGTATCATCACTCGCATGCTCTGCCAGCAGTTGTGCAGCGTGGCTCATCGCGCCGACTGGATTGCGAATCTCGTGCGCGATACTCGCGGATAACCGCCCCAGCGACGCTAGCTTGCCATGCTGAACACGTTCAGCCAGCACGCTCGAGTCCTCTATAAAGAGTAATAAAGATGGTGCGCGGTTCTGTTGATCCCCGAACGGCGCGATATTGATCTGCAGCATGCCGCCATCGAATCCTGGCAATGTCGCCTCATCAACCGATTGTGGCGTGTCTCCTTGGCTCCGCCACAGCGCGACATGAGTCGCTAATGCAGGGGCAGTCTGCGCGAGCGGCTCATTAATAGCGTCGCGCTCTATCCCGAGGTAGGCCGCTGCTGCGTCATTCAATAAGCGGATATGATCTTCACCGTCGACCACCACGATGGCTTCGCGCAAATGCTGTAAGACGTATCGGTTGAGATCCGCAAGGTTGGCAATATCGACTTTCTGGCGGCGCGCGAGGGCTTCACTGGCCGCGAGGCGCCGAGCAAGCGGCTGCATGGCTAACACCACGGCGAACACGAGCGCCGACAATAGACCCGCCGACGGATAGTCAATGGTCGAGGCTTGATTGGAAAAATTAAGGAATGTCTGGGCAGACAATAGCCCCACCGTCGCGAGTGCCGCGAAGAACAGTCCCATTAATAGGCGTAAGATAAAACTGCCAACACCAATGAATACCAACAATAGTCCAGCGACGCCGGATGTTGCGCCACCGCTGGCGAGCGCAAGACAGCAAATGGCCGCAATATCGAAAAACAGCATGAATTCCGTCAGGGTGTCTAGCGCGGGGATACGCTTGGTTGTGGCGATTGCGCCGCCGACACCGAGACCAAACCAAACGAGTAGTGTTAGCAGGAATACACTAGGGTAGAGCTCACCGAAAAAGCGCGGTGAGGTGCTCGATAAGAACACGGCCATCAACAGCACGCCGATCAATAGGCGGAATATTGCTAACGCGCCGAGCGCTCGCCAGCCAAAGTCGTGTCCGGTGGCCAGACCCAGCAGCTGCGGGTGAATCTGGTCGGGTTGCCAGTTTGAGGTGATCTTATTGGTCATCTGCGCATTGTAGCGGTTGAGCACGAGAACACGGTGAACCAGTCGCGGTTTTGCGCCGCTCGAAGGTTTGCTCCACAATACGCCACTGTCGAAGGGCGCCGTCGGTGTCACAACTTCCAACATTTCGTTTTTGTGTTCGGGGACAAGCATGAACCTGCATGAGTATCAATCGAAGAAAATTTTTGCGGACTACGGCATCAGCGTGCCGATGGGTATACCCGCCAGTAGCGCTGACGATGCGGTTGCCGCCGCCAAAGAGCTCGGCGGCGAGCTTTGGGTCGTAAAGGCGCAAGTACACGCCGGCGGCCGTGGTAAGGCGGGTGGCGTAAAGCTCGCCAGAACATTGGACGAGGTTCGCGATGCGGCGACAGCGATGCTCGGCGAGCGGCTTGTAACGCCACAAACCGACGAAGCGGGCCTGCCGATCAACCAGGTCTATATCGAGACCGGATCCGATATCGACCGCGAGTTGTACTTGTCGATGGTTGTCAACCGCGATGCGCGTCGCATCGCGTTCATTGTCTCCGCTGATGGTGGCATGGACATCGAAGAGGTGGCGCACAAGACGCCGGAACGCATCACCACTGTCAACATCTCGCCGGCCGTTGGGCTTGCGGCATACCAAGTCCGTGATATGGCAGCGACGTTGGGACTAGATAAAGCGCAGTCGAAGGCTTTTGCGAAAGTCGCGCACGCGCTGTACAAAATGTTCGTCGACATCGATGCCAGCCAGGTGGAGATCAATCCGCTGATCACGACCAAAGCCGGCGACATCATGGCGCTTGATGCCAAGATCAATATCGAAGACAACGCGTTGTTCCGTCAGAAAGACATTGCCGCGTTACGAGATATCACGCAAGAAGATGAGAAAGAAGCACGTGCGGCCGAACATGACCTGAACTATGTATCACTTGATGGTGACATCGCGTGCATGGTGAACGGTGCTGGACTCGCGATGGCCACGATGGACGTGAT
>JBCAZE010000261.1:0-3074 GCA_039700805.1 Pseudomonadota bacterium
TCACTGACAGGAGTAGACCCATGCAATGCCGATATTCCACCGCTTCAGTTGTTACAACCGCTTTCATCTTAGCCGCGATGTCTGGCGCCGCACTTGCGGACGACGATGGCTTATACATCGGCGCTGGCGTTGGCGGCGCGTCGACCGACCAGGAGCTGAATTTCGCATCTGCGCCGCCGTTGCCAAACGTCGTCGACGAAGACGACACGGCTTTCAAAATTTTCGCGGGCTATACCTTTGATCTGCCGCTCATCGACCTTTCGGTGGAAGCCGCCTGGAATCAGTTCGGTGAGCCGGAGCTCGAGTTGCTAAACGACAGCGAACTCACCACCGAACCAACGGGCTTAAGCGCGTTCGGTATTGTGACGTTGGATGCCGGATTGATCGACATCTTCGGTAAGGTCGGTGTCGTCGCCTGGTCATTGGACACCGCCATCGACGGCGCGACGCTCGATTTTCTTGAAGACAGTGGGACAGACCCGGCTTACGGTCTGGGAGCCGCGTTCGGCATCGGGTCGATCGAGGTGCGCGCCGAGTACGAGCGGTTCGACTTTGGCGATGCAGATGCCGACGTATCCATGTTATCGGCGAGTTTACTCTGGCGGTTTTAGTCGTCGTCAGATGGTACAGGCAGAAATTCTTCGAATAGACAGCGAAAACTCACCATCGATACCGTCTGCAATAAACAGACTCAGGTCGCGTGCATCCAAGGGATCGAACTCACGCGCTCGGACACGACGCCCGAAAACGGTTGGTTTCAATTCCGAGAAAAATACTGTCGTTTCAGACCACTCGCCTGGGGATAAACTGCGCATATCGGCGCGGTAAGCGACCGGCCGGCCGTAGTACCGACTACCTGTTCGGAAACTCACTTGGTAGGTCCGTGCATCCGGTCGGATTTCAAGTTTCAATGCGTTCCGTCCGGTGAGAGCTTCCGGCTGCAAGCGGGCGCGTATGGATGAAAACCCACCGCCATTCGTGTTGATTGCACCTTGAAAACGCAACGTACCATCAACGAACGCCGGACCACCGATTGACCGACCGCCCATCACATTGTCGTTGACGGTTTGCCACGCCATTAACGAAGGCTCTTCAGATAGATCAAACAGCACCTCGCAATCCGACGCTTCTGCTTGACGATCAGGCAACGTGATCACCAGGAACAACAACACTGGCCATACGAACTTGTTTTTCACAATACGGTCCTTCCCCGTGTTGGGGACGCAGCATGTCATCATGCCGCCTCTTGATTCTGGTTCTAGATGGTCGCAAAGGTTAACGCCAGCAACAAGAACCGATAAATGAAAGTCACGAGATAGATCAGCACATAAGCCACCGCTGTCGTGAAGAGCGCACGAAATATACCGAGTGCATAGAAGCGTCGCGACGCGATATAGACGTACGGCAAAATGATCGCCATCGATAATCCGGCTTCGGAAGTGAAGTAGATCGTCTCCTGAATCCAACTGTAGTCGTCCGACCCTGCTGGCTGAAATAGCAGTAAGAACTTTGCAAAGGCATCCATCACTTTCGGCCAGATCAAGGCGATCAAGCAATGCATCGTCAATAGCTGGAATGCGAAGAAATGCACCGCGAACACGATGTGATCAACAAAATAATCACGGCGCTCGATCAGCAGAACGCGCATCACCAAAGCGAACATGGGCACCATCAACAAGACTAAGGTTGGCGCCAAAATCTCGCTTTGATAGTTAAACAACGTCTCAAAGGTATCTGACGCAACACCCAGTGCCTTCGCCTTGTTGCCTGCCCATTCTGCAATCGGCAGCCAATCCGAGTAGATTTGTTGGGTCTGGTGGGTGTCGAGTTTGGTGTTATAACCCACGAAGCTCGTGTAGGGCTGGATAAAGAAATAGAACACGTTGATCAGCAGGAACAACTGAAGTGGCGCGATGTAACCGACGCGTTCACCGCGGCGGAAGGCAACGGTTAACTTGCCCGGAGAGAAAATTAGCGCCCGGAGTGTTTTGAGAAGGCGCGAGTCAACATCAGTGAATTCCTCAAGCGCTCGCCCGAAAAACGCGGTAACGGTTCTGTCCTTCGCGGTCAATCGTCGTTCGCCGCACTGCGCACAAAACGGTCCCGTGATAACAGCACCACAGCTAACGCACGTTGTTTCCGCTTGTTCCTGCATCCCTTAAGTGTACCCGACGCTGGGGTTCGACTGATCGGGCGATCCACTCGAGATGACAGCTACTCACTCACGGTGTCGACGGGTGCGAGCTCAGCGAAGAACGAGACGTAAACATCACTTCTTGCGAGTGCCATAAAGAACGCGCGTGGATCGTGTCCAACGTCCGGAATGACCGTCAGTGTATGCGGCACCCCAAGCGTGTCGAGATGCGCTGAAAATTGCTTGTTGAATGGCAACACCGGATCACTGGCACCAACAATCATACGAAGACGCATGCCATGACGTTGTTCCTCATTTAACGTCGTCGCCAGATGCCACGGACTTTGCGCGCGAAAATAATCGAGATCGCCGCCGTAGACGTCATTGATCATGCGTGTCGCATGGTCACGCCCAACAATTGGCGCATTCTCCGGATCGAGTACCGGTTGCAGCGGGCCTGGACTCAGCATCGAGACCGCGCCAAATGTATCAACGTATTTGAGACCGAGCCGCCCCGCGCCGTAACCACCCATGCTGCCGCCTTCGATCAATCGGCCGCTTGGTGTCGCAATCGTGCGATATTGCGCATCGATCATTGGCACGAACTCTTCCATGATGAAGCGCTCCATCGGCACCGCACCATCGGCAGAGTTGACCCACATGCTCGTTTTGAGGCCGTCGGGAAACGCAACAATGGCTTCAGGGATCCGGCCTGCTTTCATTAGCCGGTCGAAGAGTCCCCCGATCATGGCACCACCACGAGCAGAATTGCCGTTGGTGCCATGCAACCAATAGATCACCGGATATCGACGCGCCTCATTGTCGCGATAACTTGGCGGCAAGTAGATATGAAACGGGACGGACATGCCCAATACCGCGCTTTCCATCGTGTGCGCGGTCGCCACCGACGGTGGCCGCTGACCGGGAGGTGCCTGACTGA
>JBCAZE010000090.1:0-12826 GCA_039700805.1 Pseudomonadota bacterium
GTGCCCGGGGAGGGACTTGAACCCTCACTTCCTTTCGGAAAACGGATTTTAAGTCCGCAGCGTCTACCAATTCCGCCACCCGGGCGATGGATGAGCATTCAAAGATGGAGGCCAGGCCCGGAATCGAACCGAGGTCCGCGGCTTTGCAGGCCGCTGCATAACCACTCTGCCACCTGGCCGGTGTCAGCTGTTTGAGGCGCGAAAGCGTAGCACACCACAACACGCACTTCACGGTCTCTGTCGCTTTTTTTCTTGCCGCCTAAGGTAATTTTGCTCGTGGCAGATCCTGCCAACAATCCGCATAGTCGAGTTGTAATTCCGGGGCATTCATCGCAAACCGTGTCGGGCGCATCAGGTACCGCGATTCGAACATGAATGCCATCGTGTTATCGAGCTTCTCCGGCGCCAAGTCGGCTGAAATTGCTTTCTGATAAGCCACCGTGTCCGGCCCATGCCCCGACATGCAGTTATGGAGCGAGGCACCGCCCGGTGCGAATCCGTCACCCTCTTTCGCATCATACTCACCGTAAATTAGCCCCATGAATTCACTCATGACATTGCGGTGGTACCAAGGCGGCCGGAAGGAGTGCTCCATCACGAGCCAGCGTGGCGGGAAGATCACGAAATCAATGTTCGCCGTTCCTGTCGTATCGGAGGGTGATGTCAGCACAGTGAAGATCGATGGGTCCGGGTGGTCGTAGCTGATCGAACCGATGGTGTTGAAACGACGCAGATCGTATTTATACGGCGCGAGGTTCCCGTGCCACGCGACAACATCGAGCGGCGAATGATCGAGTCGCGCGCTGAACCACTCACCAGAAAATTTAACGATGAGAATCGCATCATCATTGTCATCATCGAAGCGCGCCACTGGCGTCAAAAAATCGCGATCATTGGCCAAGCCGTCAGTGCCGATCAGACCGCGCTCGGGCAACTCCAGCATCGCACCATAATTTTCCAAGAGATATCCGTTTGCCGGCCCATTCGGCAGCTGAACTCGGAATTTGACGCCGCGCGGGATAACCGCGATTTCACCCGGTGAAATATCGAGATCGCCGAATTCCGTTTGAATATGGAGCTCGCCGGATTGCGGCACGATCAGCAATTCGCCGTCGGCATTGTAAAAGTAACGACGATCCATCGAACAGGTCGCGTGGTAGGCATGCGTTGCCATGCCAACCTGCATATGTGCGTTACCGTTGGTTGCGATGGTACGCCAGCTGTCCACAAAATCGCGCTCGCCGTCAGCCGCAAATGGTGACCAACGCAACGGGTCCGGTGTGATGACGGCTTGCGCATCAGGTGCTGTCACAACACCGGTGTGGGTGTACGGCGAGAAACGACCTTGGACGACTGAAGGACGAATTCGATATAGCCAGCTTCGTCGGTTGCGAGCTCGAGGTGCGGTGAATGCACTACCGCTCAGTTTCTCCGCATACAGCCCATGCGCTACGTTCTGCGGAGAATTCTGGCCTTGGGGCAATACCCCGCTGAGCGCCTCACTTTCAAAGTGATTCGCAAAGCCACTCAGATACTGAAGCGTTGCCATCATTATCCCCTGCTCTCTTTGGCACTCTACGCTTTGATGACGGTCTGATCGATGGCACCGAACACACTGTTGCCATCGCGATCTTTCATCTCTATTCGCACCGTATCACCGAACTTCATAAATGACGTCGTCGGCGCACCATTCTCGATCGTCTCCAGCATACGTTTTTCCGCAATACAGCTCGAGCCTCGGCTGCGATCATAGTTGGAGATGGTGCCACTGCCGATAATGGTGCCGGCACCGAGACGCCGAGTCTTCGCCACATGAGCGATCAGCTGCTCAAAGTTGAAAGTCATATCGACGCCACACTCAGGCTCACCGAACAGTTCACCATTGAAATGTGTCGTTAGCGGCAATGAGAAGGTGCCGTTTGCGTAGTGTTCGCCCAACTCATCTGGCGTGACCGCGACTGGAGAGAACGCGCTAGATGGCTTGGACTGATAAAAACCAAAGCCTTTGGCCAACTCGCCTGGAATCAAGCCGCGTAGCGACACGTCGTTAACGATCATCAATAAGCGGACATACTGACCGGCATCATCCGCAGACACGCCCATTGGCACGTCGTCCGTGATGACTGCGGTTTCGGCCTCCATATCGATGCCGAAGGACTCATCGGGAACGGGAATGTCATCGCGCGGGCCTAAGAAGGTGTCAGATCCACCTTGATAAACCAACGGGTCGTGCCAAAAGCTCTCTGGCATCTCCGCTCCTCGCGCCTTGCGTACAAGCTCTACGTGATTCACATACGCACTGCCATCGACCCAGTGATAGGCACGCGGCAATGGCGAGTCACACTGGGCCGGGTCAAACGCAAACGCCCCGTCTGCTTTGCCGTCATTCAGATCGCTGTACAGTGCCTCCAGCGCCGGTGATGTGGCCGCCCAATCATCCAGGGCCGCTTGCAAGGTTGGCGCAATCGCTGTGGCGTCGACTGCCAACGATAAATCGCGGCTAACAACGGTCAATTTGCCGTCCCGACCATGTTTCAAACTTGCGAGCTTCATGCGACCTCCTCAATTAGTTTCATCTGTTACTTTATACAAGCCATTTCATTTAGGCAAACAAAAAGCCCGGTCATCCTTGCGGAAAACCGGGCTTTTCTTAACCTGGAGCGGGTGAACGGGTTCGAACCGTCGACCTGTACCTTGGCAAGGTACCGCTCTACCAACTGAGCTACACCCGCTTGAGTGTGTCTGGTGCTTGTGCAACACCGAGCGCGGCATTTTACTTGAGACCGAGTGGCTGTCAAGGGACTAGCGGCATTGAGCAGCAATTAATTGAAAAAGCGTGCGGCTGATACCAATGCCAGCCTTCGCTGAATCTAACCGTCCTTCCCGCTGCAATGCAATCGTTGACTCAAAGCCCCTTGCGAAGGACCGGCCATGCGGCACTTAAATAGACCCACATAGACCACAATGTCATGGCGGCAGCGATCAGCAATGCAATAAAGCCTAGCTCCATGATCGGTAAGCCCCACAACGGGCCGCCCCAGAGCATGAATGACAATCCGATTAACTGAAAGGTTGTTTTGATCTTGCCAACCATCGACACGGCAACGGTCGCGCTCGCCTGCTGACTCGCCATCCATTCGCGCAACGCTGACACGGTGATTTCGCGGCCAATGATGATCGCGGCGATGATGGCCATCATCCACGTGCCTTCTGATTGCACCAACAACACCAGCGCCACGGCAACGATTAACTTGTCTGCAACGGGATCAAGAAATGCGCCGAATGGTGTCATTTGGTTAAAACGCCGAGCGATGTAGCCATCGAAAAAATCGGAAATTGCGGCTGCGGCGAAGGTCAATGCGGCGGCTCTGCGCCCCATTTCAATCGGCAGATAGAACAACAATACACACAGCGGGATCGCCAGGATCCGAAATCCCGTGATGATATTGGCAAAATTTAGCTTCATTCGTTGCTACCGGACATCGATGCCACATCGTCTTTCGTCGCGACAATCGATTGGTGAAATTCTAGATAAATGCGTTCGGCCATCTGGCGGCTAATGCCCTTTAGTTTGGCCAGGTCGTCAATGCTCGCACGTCGGACCCCCTGCAGGCCACCAAATTGTGTCAGCAGCTGCCGACGCCTTACCGGGCCAAGACCCGGGATCGCCTCCAGGCCGGAGACTTTTCGCGCCTTCTCTCGTCGCCCTCGATGGCCTGTGATAGCGAATCGGTGCGCTTCGTCGCGCACACGCTGAATCAAAAGTAATGCCGGTGAGTCGGGTCCGGGGATAATCGGCCGGGACTGGTCCACCAAGAACAACTGCTCGGCCCCCGCTTTGCGCGCACGACCCTTCGCAACACCGACCAACATGATGTCATCGAGCCCATACTCACTCATAACGTCCGCAGCTTGCCGAAGCTGCCCTTTACCGCCATCGATTAACACCATGTCGGGCATAGCGACTTCGCCTTTTTTCACGCGCTCATAACGCCTTTGTAGCGCCTCGCGCATCGCCGCATAGTCATCGCCCGTATCCGTGGTCTGAATGTTGAACCGGCGATAGTCGCTTTTTAGAGGGCCCTCACTGCCGAATACCACGCACGAGGCGACAGTCGCCTCGCCGCCGGTATGACTGATATCGAAACACTCGACCCTGGCAGGCGGTTCATCGAGGTCAAACAAATCCGCTAAGGACTGATATTGCAAATCAATACTGGCGCGACTCGCTGCCTCAAGGCCCGCCCCTTGTTGCGCATTGTCATAGGCCATCGCAAGCCACGCTGCGCGATCAGCGCGCACCTGATGTTTCAACATGACCTTGTGACCCGATTGACTGGTGAGTGCCTCAGTCAGCCAATCGCCGTCCTGAAGGGCCACCGGCACGATCAGTTCAGCGGGTGCCTCACGATCCAAATAAAACTGGCCCAGAAACGCGTCCAAAACCGCGTCATCCGTATTGCCCTCAGCATTCTTCGGCAGAAAGGTCCGACTACCGAGAACCCGCCCCGCACGTACAAACAAAACGGCAACGCAGGTCGTCCGGCCACTGCGGAAAAGTCCAAACACATCCGCATCAACGTTCGCCTGCGTGGAAACGCGCTGTTCGGCCTCGATACGACGCAGGCGGGCGACCTGGTCGCGCAGCCGAGCAGCTTGCTCGAAATCCAGTGATGCGGCTGCATCCTCCATCCGCACAACCAGTCTATCGATGACGTCGCGGTTTCGTCCTTTCAAAAACGCAGTGCTATCGGCGACATCCTGCGCATAGTCCTCAGGACTAATCAGTCCGACGCACGGACCAGAACAACGCTTGATCTGGTATTGCAAGCAAGGTCTCGAGCGATTGGCAAAGAAACTATCGCGACATTGGCGAACCTGAAAAAGTTTCTGCAACTCATTCAACGTATTCTTAACCGCCGCAGCGCTCGGATAAGGTCCGAAAAATTGATCCTTCTTCCGTTTCTTACCACGGTAAAAAGACAAACGCGGATACTCATGCGAGGTGCTTGCGCGTATCCATGGATAGCTCTTGTCGTCGCGGAGTACAATGTTAAACCGCGGCCGATGTTGCTTGATGAGCGTGTGCTCTAACAGAAGCGCCTCTACTTCTGTGTTGGTGAGAGTAACCTCCACATTGGCAACTCGCGACACCATGGCCATCGTCTTGGTGTCCTTCGCTTTGCCACTGAAATACGTCGAGACACGCTTTTTTAAGTCGCGCGCTTTACCCACATAGATGATTTCACCGTCAGCGTCGTACATCCGGTACACGCCAGGGCGGTGCGAGAGATGTTTAACAAAGCGACTAGCGTCAAAGCCGCTGGGCTCGGACGGCTTTTCGCTCACCGGTAGTTTCCTGCCTGCGCGATCTCTGCCGCCTTTTGAAACACCGATTCAAACATCGGCGTCGTCAAACGACCGGTGTTCGTGTTGTAACGGCTGCAGTGATAACTGTCGACCATCGTCACTGACCGAGGCAACGCATGAACCGCTTCATGGGCAAATTTAAAGTCCGCCTGTCGCAAGCCCAGTGCACGAATGATGGCCTTATGAGCAATACCGCCGAGCGCTATAATGACGCCGCCCTCGGGTACGGTCGCAAGCTCATTCGCAAGGAAGCGATTGCAGTTATTGACTTCCGCACCAACGGGTTTGTTTTGCGGTGGCAGACACTTTACCGCGTTCGTGATGCGCGCATCGATCAGCTCGAGGCCATCGTCTGCGCTCACCGACTCGGGACGTGTGGCTAACCCATACTTGTGCAGTGTCTCGTAGAGAAGGATGCCCGCATGGTCGCCGGTGAACGCTCGTCCTGAAGCGTTTGCGCCATGCATACCTGGCGCGAGACCAACCACCAGTAACCGCGCGTTCGGAACTCCGAACGGCGGTACCGGTAAACCGTGGTAGGTCGGATATTTCTCACGAACGTCGACAAGAAATTCCGCGAGCCTTGGGCACGCGACACACTCGGCGTCGTAGATGTCAGCCATATCCTGGTCTACTCAGTCGTCCATATGGCGAATGATCGCTTCGCCGAAGCCCTTCGTCCCCATAAGTTTGGCACCGGGGATCAACTGCTCGAGTTCTTCTTTGACACCATCCTTGCCGTCTACTGGCTCTTTACGTTTCGGCGCTCGAATCGCTTCACGAAGCCTCGCCAAATCGAAGGTCAGCTCTTTTGCAGCAATCGTATTCGCCACACCCTTAACAATCAGATCGGCCGCTTCCGTCCAACCGAGATAACGCAACATCATCTCCGCCGACAAGATCAGCGATCCCGGGTTCACGCGATCTTTGCCTGCAAAGCCCGGCGCCGTGCCATGCGTCGCCTCAAACACGCCGACCCCAGCACCGATGTTTGCACCAGGTGCGATGCCAATACCGCCGACTTGTGCTGCAAGTGCATCGGAGATGTAGTCGCCATTTAGATTCAACGTTGCGATGACATCGTATTCTTCTGGTCGAAGCAGAATCTGTTGCAGGAAGTTATCCGCGATGACGTCCTTGACGATGATCTCGCGGCCAGTACGGGGATTGTTGAACGTCATCCAAGGACCATTACCTTTAGTGACAGCCCCATAGTCGTTCGCGGCTACTTGATAGCCCCACTGGCAGAAGGCACCTTCGGTGTACTTCATGATGTTGCCTTTGTGGACCAACGACACAGAACCCAGATCATTGTCGATACAGTAATCAATCGCTTTGCGGACTAGCCGTTCGGAGCCTTCTCGAGACACGGGCTTGATGCCGATACCTGAGCTCGACGGGAATCGAATCTTCGTGACACCGAGCTCATCTTGGAGAAACTTGATGAGCTTCTGCGCTTCCTGAGAACCGGTTGGATATTCGATGCCGGCATAGATGTCTTCCGTGTTCTCACGAAACACCACCATGTTCACGAGATCGGAGTCCTTCATAGGCGTTTCAACGCCAGGGAAGTAACGGATCGGTCGAACACATGCGTACAAATCCAATGTCTGACGTATCGACACGTTTAACGAACGAATGCCGCCGCCAATCGGGGTGGCCAATGGCCCTTTGATGGAAACAACGAACCGACGCAACGCATCGAGTGTTTCCTCTGGCAAGAATGTCGCGCTCTCGTAAACTTCGCTCGCTTTCGCGCCCGCGTAAATTTCCATCCATGCGATGCTGCGCTTGTCGCCGTAAGCTTTTTCGACAGCGGCATTGACCACGTCGAGCATTACCGGTGTGACGTCGATACCAATCCCATCACCTTCGATGAACGGAATGATGGGCCGGTCCGGTACTTCGAGACGCAAATCCTGTGTGAGTGTGATCGGATCGCCATCCGTTGGCACTGTGATCTTGTCGTATTGCATGTAAAGTCCCCGCGTATACACTGCGTATGAATTAAAGCGCTGAGACTATCGTCCCGCGCGTAAACCGCTATTGTAACGCATTGCGCGCGAGCGCTGACAGCCTCCAAGACCCATGCTCGTACTATTGAACAAACCCTTCCGTGTGCTCTCTCAATTTACGACGGACGGTGATAAAGACACCCTGGCCCGTTTTGTGACGGAAAAATCCGTCTACCCCGCCGGACGCCTTGACTACGACAGCGAGGGCCTGCTGCTACTGACAAGTGACGGACGGCTGCAATCCGCCATTGCGGAACCGCGACATCACCTTGTTAAGACCTATTGGGTACAGGTCGAGGGCGCAATCGATGATAGTGCACTCCAAGCATTGCGCCAGGGCATCACACTCAAAGATGGGCCAGCGAAGGCGATCGCAGCGAGGTTTATTGCTGAGCCGAGCAATATCTGGCCACGTCTTCCACCCATTCGCGTGCGTCAGACCGTGCCGGACAGCTGGATCGAACTATGCATAGACGAAGGTCGCAACCGACAGGTGCGACGGATGTGCGCCGCTATTGGCCATCCCTGCCTAAGACTGATCCGCGCCGCAGTTGGCCCTTGGCATCTCGGTGCGCTAAAGCCCGGCGAGAGTGTCCGGCTTTCAGGCCAAAACGCTTGGCGCCAATTAAAACGGCATCGAGCCACCCCACCTTGAGCTGAATCGAGGCGCTAGGTTACGGCCCACCACCGCGAGCCATTACATCGAAGTGACATCACATACTCCTGGCGATTGGACTCGATGATCAGGACCCGCCCGCGTGCGCGAAACGACGCGCCCGCAAACGGGCCCCGATCATCTCCCGAAGTCGAAGCGCGCAACTGTGAACGTTGACAATGCTGGAAAGCAGCGCGTCTGAAGCAACTGCAGGCACGGGTCACATTGACACCGGTCGCTAGCCGCGATTCATTTGCGGACGCGTCGTTTCGCGGCCGCGGATGAATTGCGGCTGGCGGATCCGACTGGATTGTGGCCGCCGCTGTGGCGAAGCTTAAGGGATTAGCCTTGCGCAGCGCTCGCTTTTAGCCCACCAATTCGCATGGCGATTTCCATCGCCTGCTCATAGTTGAGCCGCGGGTCGACTTGCGAACGATAAGCGCGCGCCAAATCAGCATCGGTCAGACCGCGAGCACCGCCGGTACACTCGGTCACGTCAGCCCCGGTCAGCTCCAGATGCACCCCACCGAGATATGAACCCATTTCTTGGTGAACACGGAAACATGCCTCGAGCTCACCAACGATGTTGTCAAAGCGCCGCGTTTTGTAGCCGCCTTCCGTGGTCTCTGTATTGCCATGCATCGGATCGGACACCCAAAGCACGCGGCTGCCAGTCTTGCGCACCGCTTGGATTAACCTCGGCAGATGATCCTCTACGTTTTTTGCACCTAGTCGATGGATCAATGTGATGCGGCCCGGCTCGTTGTCTGGGTTCAAGACCGCGAGCAATTCCTGCAGCCACGCATCATCCATGCCTTGGCCGATTTTGATACCAATCGGGTTGGCAATGCCACGGAAGAACTCAACGTGGGCACCGTCCAACATTGCAGTTCGCATGCCAATCCACGGGAAGTGTGTCGTCAAGTCATACCAGCGATCACGACGGAGCCGCGTCTGCGCTTGTTCGTATTTGAGATGCAAGCCTTCGTGCGCTGCGTAAAATTCCGCGTTACGTGTCGCGTGAATCGGTCTACCGGAAATCGACTCGAAGAAATCCAAGGAATGCGAAATCGATTCCGTGACGCGCCGATACTCTCCCGCGAGTGGCGAATGCGTCACCCAGTCGAGATCCCAATATTCTGGATGGTGCAAATCGGCAAACCCACCATCGACCAAACCGCGAACGAAATTCAACGTTAGCGCCGCGCGTTCGTAGCCACGCAAAATCAACTCTGGGTCAGGCACGCGATCGGCTTCTGTAAACGGCTGCCGGTTCACAAGGTCACCCCGAAAGCTCGGCAATGTCACCCCATCCCGGGTTTCCATATCGGCTGAACGCGGTTTTGCATATTGACCGGCCATACGCCCGATACGCACCACCGGCTTTTTCATGCCATAAAGCATGACCAAACTCATCTGCAATAGCACTTTGAGCTTGGCGACAACATTTTCTGACGTGCAGTCATTAAACGTCTCAGCGCAATCGCCGCCCTGCAGCACAAAAGCCTCGCCTCGCTGAGCCGCCGCGATACGGTCGCGGAGCTTGTCGACTTCCCACGACGTCACGAGTGGCGGTAAGGCCGAAAGACGGCTGACAGCGTCATCCAACGCGGTTTGATCAGGGTATGTCGGCATCTGGCTCGCAACGCGTGTCTCCCAGCTTGCCGGATGCCAGGTATTTTGCTGTGTGGTCTTGCTCATTCGCGGACTATGCCATTGGTGTTGCTGCAATGCAAAACACTTGTGAATTTAGACAGTTACGCTAGCAACTGTCTACCCTTCCACACGATTCAACATATTTAGTTACAGATGAACCGATTCGCTTTTTCGGCGCCGTATTGGCAAACTCCACGCCACTCAAAATAAGCGGCAATGCGGACTCGACCGAAAAGCCGTTGGAACAGACAGGGACAACCATTATGCAAAGAGTACTTATCCTCGGCGCGGGCAAAATTGGCGCGCTGATTTCGGGCCTGCTCGGTGACTCCGGCGACTTCGACGTACAGATTGCCGATGCGCAACCAGATACGGCACAGGCGATTGCCGCGAAACACGACATGGACAATGTGCGTGGGTTCACCATCGACGCAACAGACAGGTCAGCCCTCGCGGCCCATGTCGACGAACACAAACCGGTTGCCGTGTTGTCGAGTTTACCGTTCTATTGCAACCCGGCGGTCGCTGAAGTCGCACGTGAGAAGGGACTGCACTACTTCGATCTCACAGAAGACGTCGCCGTCACAGAGGCCGTCCGTGAGCAAGCCGAAGGCGCCGACACCGCGTTCGTGCCTCAGTGCGGACTCGCGCCGGGCTTTATCAGTATCGCGGCCAACGAGTTAATGAGTCACTTTGATGAAGTGCACTCAGTGAAGCTGCGCGTCGGTGCATTACCGCAACATCCGAATAACGTATTGAAGTACTCGCTAACTTGGTCGACGGAAGGTGTCATCAACGAGTACGCGAACCTCTGCGAGAGCATCGTCGATGGAGCGCTGACCAAAGTTCTGCCACTCGAGGGGCTGGAAGAGATCCAAATCGATGGGCAAAAGTATGAAGCGTTCAATACGTCCGGGGGCTTAGGCTCTTTGGCGGAAACCTACAGCGGGCGTGTTCAGCGGATGGACTACAAAACCATGCGCTACCCCGGTCACTGTGAGCAGATGCGTCTGTTGATGAACGGTCTGCGGATGAAAGATGATCGCGCTACGCTGAAGCGCGTTTTAGAAAACGCAGTGCCGCAAACCTTGCAGGATGTTGTCATCGTTTACACGGCGGTGACCGGTCTGCAAGACGGTGCACTGCGCGAAGAGAACTACGTCAACAAAGTCTACCCACAGAAGGTCGCCGGCAAACTCTGGTCCGCGATTCAAATCACCACGGCAAGCGGCATCTGCGCCATCGTCGACAAAGTCCTGGCAGCCCCAGAGAAGTACAAAGGCTTCGTTGCGCAGGAACAGTTTACTTTGGGCGAAGTACTAGAAAACCGCTTTGGTCGGCTGTATGCAGACGGCGGTACCAGCGCGACATCGTCGATTGCCGTCGCAACGGCGACGACCGGTCAATAGGAGAACACTATGAGCAAAGAACTACTCTCAAGACTCGGCCTCGACGCCACGAATCCGGGCACATTTATCGGCACACAGGCGATCGAACATGATGGCGCTCCGTTGATTGAATCAATCAACCCAGCAAATGGTGAGTTGATTGGCAGCGTCAGAGCCAGTCGGGCCGTAGATTACGAAAAGATCATCGCGGCAGCACAAGAGGCTTTCAGCGTTTGGCGAATGATCCCTGCACCGCAACGCGGCGAAGCGGTTCGCCTCGTCGGTGACGCGTTGCGCGACAACAAAGACGCACTTGGCAGTCTCGTGACACTTGAGATGGGCAAGATCAAGGCCGAAGGTGACGGCGAAGTTCAAGAGATGATCGATATCGCCGACTTCGCTGTCGGACAGTCGCGTATGTTGTATGGCAAGACCATGCACTCGGAGCGACCACTGCATCGCATGTACGAGCAATGGCACCCGCTCGGCATCGTCGGCATCATCTCGGCATTTAACTTCCCGGTTGCCGTATGGTCCTGGAATGCGCTGATTGCCGCGATTGCCGGCAATATCTGTATTTGGAAGCCATCGCCGAAGACACCGCTCTGCGGCGTCGCCGTGCAAAAGATCTGCGCTGAGGCACTGGCGAGCATGGATCTGCCGCCGATCTTCCATTTGTTCAATGACGCCGGCACCGATCTCGCGAACCAATTCGTCGATGACCGCCGCGTCGCGCTGATGTCATTTACCGGTTCCTGCGAGATTGGCAATCAGGTCGGCGCTCGCGTCTCTAACCGGATGGGGCGTTCGTTGCTTGAGCTTGGCGGAAACAACGCACTGATCGTCGATGAACATGCCAACATGGATCTGGCCGTTCCTGCCATTGTCTTTGGCGCGGTTGGTACAGCAGGTCAACGGTGCACCACCACGCGTCGTGTATTTGTGCACAACAGCCGTCGTCAGGAATTGATCGATGCGCTAACCAACGCTTATCAGCAGGTACGCATCGGCGACCCTCTAGATACGAACACACTGATGGGACCATTGATTGACGAGTCGTCCGTCGCGCGTTTTGAACATGCTGTGGCTGCTGTTCAAGCCGCTGGCGGCAAGCTCCTGACCGGTGGTGAGCGATTAGATCGACCCGGCCACTTCGTCACGCCTGCGATTGCAACCGCGGAAAACGACTGGCAGATCGTGCAGGACGAGACATTCGCGCCACTCTTATACGTCATTGGCTTCGATACGCTGGACGACGCCGTGCGTATGCAAAACGATGTCCGCCAGGGGCTCTCTTCCGCCATCTTTACCGACAATCTACAACATGCCGAGCAGTTCCTCGCAGCAAGCGGTTCGGATTGTGGTATCGCGAACGTCAACATTGGCACCTCCGGTGCTGAAATCGGTGGCGCGTTCGGTGGTGAGAAAGACACCGGCGGTGGACGTGAAGCTGGCAGTGATTCTTGGCAGGCCTACATGCGTCGGCAAACCAACACAATCAACTGGGGCAAAGACCTACCACTTGCACAAGGGATCAACTTTGACCTCGGCTAGTTAACGCAATCATGACCGTATAAAAAAGCCGGCATTGTGCCGGCTTTTTTGTGCAACAGGTCTTCATCTCAGTTCAATGCGCGTGCGTCTCACCGTCACGATGCATACTCAGCTCAATCTGCATTTCCTGCGAAATCTCTTGCACCTTTGGCATGATCTCCAACAACACTGTCTGCGACATCGTCATC
>JBCAZE010000262.1:0-3044 GCA_039700805.1 Pseudomonadota bacterium
CCTGTAAACGTGTACTTGAGATACTCGCCATGGCTATGGTCGATGATCAGTTTGATTCGACCGAGGTTGTCGTAGCGTTCCTCGATCGTGCCGTCCAGGATGCTCCACTCACCATTAGCGCTGCCAATCACCCGCAACGGGCGACCGTTCTCTCGTGTGTAATAAAACGTGCCGCCGTCTGGAGACTCATGGCGCCTAATTCGGATTCGTTGACCGTCGGCTCTTATATTGATGAATCCAAGATCGATGACATCGATCGGGCTCGCATGCCAAATGCGCAGTTCAGGTAATCCCAGCGTCCATTTCTTTCCGAGTGTGCCGTAATCGAACGCGCCGTGAGAGTTATAAGTCCGCGATACAACGATCGGTAAACGTCCACCTCCAACATAGTCGACCTCTTGCTGTACTTTGTTGCCGGTCGATGTGTTGACGGGGTTGCCAAACGTTGAGCACATTCCCTGACTGTCGGGGTCAGACGCTTTCGCCAGTCCGAACAACTCCCCAATTCCATTTTCTGATGCGCCAGGCATGGAGCTAGTTGGAAGGAATGGACCGTTGATCAGTGGTGGAATGTCAACAATACCGATACACGCGACGTTTCCCGTAGGCAGTGCAACCTGCCGTTGATTCGCCTCGCACAAAGCGTCAGGTATCGAAATTGAACAATAGTTCGTGAGTGGAAAGTCACCATCCGGGGTCTCGACCAAACTGCACAGCTCGTTCAATATCTGACCATGTGAGCTAATTGGGGCGAGAAGACCAAAAAAACTGACTGTCGCCAGGACACCGACGCGGGCAAGTGCCGCCCATGTGGACGCGCTTCTTGGCTCTCTCTGCGTTGCTATCGTGACAACGGTTGGGTGTCCGCGACGCGGTCTGCTCTTGTGTTCCCTTTTCTGAAATAGCCATCTCGGATCAGAAAGACGCGAGCGCTTTTGCCATTTCGGCGACCACCCGCGTTCAGCCGGCTGACTAACACGCAATTCGAGGCGTGTAATTACTTTCCCGCACTCCGAAAATAGTTTTTTCGAACGATCGATTACCTTAGGCAGCAAATTTTTTGAGGACACACGAAACCCTTTAGTTTGTATTTTTTCGATGTCCCTTCAGCACGTCCCAACGAAATCAAATTTATCCATATCGCGCAAATATGTGGTTTGCAGCTCACTATTGGCTTGTTGTAAGTAATTGATTTTTTTATATATCACTTTTTCGTCACCAAAAATGGTCGAAAAGCGCATTATGCGTTTTGGTCATTTCGCGCAAATGGTCATGTCGACGAGCGCACCGTATACCGCTTTTGAATGCGCAGCTTGATCAAAATCATGCCTTCAGCATGTTCCGAGATACCTCGCCCCATCGCGACAGTACTGGAGCAACAAGAACAAGAGCATCGTATGGGGATATCAATGAACAGAAGAATTCACGCCACTGTTTGGTTGTTTTTGATGGCAGTGACACTGCTCCTCGGCGGCTGCGAAACGCCGCCGACCGCGCCATCGTTGGATCCAAGAATTCGCGCTATCAACGTTGATCCTGTTGTGCAGGGAGACGCACCCTCAGTCTCCGTCAACGTCGTCATTCCCGGTACCGGCAATCAATATGTGCGTCGTGTGACGGCCGAGTTTCGGTCTCTGTCTGAGGCTGATAGACCCTTTGTCTCGGCGGCTGGTGAGTTTTCCTCGGCAGGCAACAACCAGTGGCAGGGCACGCTGCCCGCGCTCAACCTCGGCAAGTATGAGGTTAAGGTCATCGTCAATCTTCGTCGCGGTCCCGGGCCGGGCGGGGAGGTGCAACCGGCCATCGATACGCTGATCGAGGGCACCAAAGTGTTTGATGTGGGTCCCGATACCGACGAGTGTTTTAACTTCGCGGCGAACGCGGGCGACACGCAAGGCTGGCTAGGCGACGGCTACAAGTATTACAACGACGGCAGTCCGGTCGAGAATTGCGCCTCGGACGTCTTTTATTTCAGTGGCGGGCTGTATCAGCCGTTTGGGGCGAGTTGCGCACCGGAGCAGCAATTTCGTGTCGACTTGCTCGCGCCGGATGTGGCGAACCGTCCGGGTTGGGCGAAAACGCGGGGCGTCGTAACGCGAGCCTATTGGAACATTGCGGGCATGACCATGCAGCCCATCTTCACCATCGATAATCTATCGCCGATCGCTCCGGTGGATGGCGATGGTGATTTCATTTTTCATCCAGCGGCCGGCAGCGTTGGCAACCCGACCGTTTACACGTCGCGCATCGATCCAGACGGGTCTTACATCACAGACTTTCGTCTGCGGTTCTTCGGCCCAGCCTTCACCATCGCCCCCGAAGGCTTTGTGTTGATCAAAAGCGTATGCCCGATTCCGGATCGTCCCGGTTAGCTACGTCTTAAACCGGCCAAGGCCCCCGAATTGCGAAGGTGATCGTGGGGCTGTAGGCGTTCACGAACAGCGTTCTACCGTCGGGTGAGAAACACGCGCCGGCGAGTTCTGTTTGGCGATTGAGTTTGGCCAGCGGATAGCTATTGCCCATCGGTGTGATCCCACGCAGGTGATTGGCAACAACATCCGTGTATTGGTCTTCGCAGACGACCAAGTGGCCGTATGGCGCGACGCACAGGTTGTCGCCAAAGCTGTATTGCTCGCGTTCTCCGCTCTCGAAGAACAGCTCTAGAGTGTCTGACTCGCCGTCACGGCGCGGCGGTTGCAAGCGGAACACTTGGCCTTCTTTCGCGAGTCCGCCGGACGTGGCTGTGAAGTAAAGTTCGCCGTCACCCATGTAGATGCCTTCGCCTCGCGCGAAGACGGCGGCACCCGCCGCGGCACCGCGTGTTCGCAAGTCGTCGTCCGGCGCTTCTACGTTGTCCAACGTGATCCAACGACCCCCCAGCTGTTGCCCGACCGCCAGTGTGCGCGCTTCACCCCAGTTGCGTGTATCCGGCATGGCGTCGAGGACCAACGCCTGAAGCGTGCCGCCGGCTGCGAGTTCGCCTGGTTGGCTCGGCAAGAAACGGTAGAGTAGGGAGTCGTTACGATCTTCTGTCAGATAGACGA
>JBCAZE010000091.1:0-12630 GCA_039700805.1 Pseudomonadota bacterium
GTCCGCAATGACAAGCGCGCCGTGCTGTTTTGCCAGCGAAGCCAGTGTCTTCGCGTCGGACCGAACACCAGTACTGGTCTCTGCATGCACAAAGGCAACAACAGCCACGCCCGGATTGTCGTTCAGCGCCGCTTCAAGCTTGTTGGGATCAACGGGGGTACCCCACTCATCCTCAACGACAACAACCTTGGCGCCGATGCGTTCGCAGATACTCTTCATGCGCCCGCCGAACACACCATTGATACAAATGATCACGGTATCGCCAGGTTCAACCGTATTGACGAAACTCGCTTCCATACCGATTGAACCGGGCGCAGACATCACAAACGTCACGCTGTTCTTTGTACGAAAACAATAGCGTAGGTCCTCGACCACGCCGTCCATCGTTTCTAGGAACACGGGATCAAGGTGACCGATCGTCGGCTGTGCTAAGGCGATCAGCACCGAGTCCGGCACATTCGTCGGTCCCGGACCAAACAAGTCTCTATAAGGAATCAAGTCGATAATCCTTGGTCAATTCGGCCAAAAAGCGGTTCGGCGATGATACCGGTCGTTGGGCGTATTTGCAGGTAATAACCGTGGTTTTCTCGCCACAAAACATCGACAAATGCGGCCGGGTGTTGTTTTTCCGCCTGAACTGGGTTTACTCTCCGTGCTATCGGGGGGTATAGCATTGCGCACAAAGTCGAGTAAACCGACATCGAGAGATATCGCCTACGCCGCCGGCGTATCGCAGGCGACGGTGTCGCGCGCATTGCGCCACAGTCCGGAAGTAAAGCCCGAAACCCGCGAACGGGTGCTGCAAATTGCGAGAGATTTGAACTACCGCGTCGACAAGCATGCGGCTGGGCTACGGTCTCGTCAATCGCAGACCATCGCACTTTTGTTGTTCGAAGACCGAACCACCGACGAATCACAGATCAATCCTTTTTTCCTGTCGATGCTCGGCAGCATCGCTAGAGCGGCCGCGGCGGTTGACTATGACCTGCTCGTCTCTTTTCAACAGCTCAGCAATAACTGGCATTCTCGGTATGAGGCGGCGAACCGCGCCGACGGCATTATTTTGTTGGGCTACGGTGACTATCTCACCTATGGCGAACGCTTAGCATCTCTAGACGATGCCGGGGCCCACTATATGATCTGGGGGCCAGAACTGCCTGATGGCCATGCTGGCAGGTCGGTGGGCTGCAATAATCAGAGCGGCATGCGGCAAGGCGTACAACATCTCTTGTCGATGGGACGCAGGAACATTGCATTCTTGGGTAAATCAACGGATCGCTACCCCGAGTTCAAGCAGCGTTATCTTGGTTACTGCGATGCGCTTCGCGTGGTCGGCGTCGAGCCGGACGCCCAGCTGTTTCTCGATTCGGATAACCAAGAGATCGCCGGTTACTTAGCCATCAAACAGCTGATCGCTCGCGGCGTACCATTCGATGGTATCGCGGCCGCCAGCGATCTCATTGCTATCGGCGCACTGCGCGCGCTCCAGGAAACTGGGCATGATGTGCCAACAGATGTGAGCCTCGTCGGTTTTGATGACATACCGGCGGCTGCCTATGTAAACCCCGGGCTCACCACCGTTCGACAGGATACAACGCGGGCGGGCCAAGCCTTGGTGGAAAACCTGGTGGGGCTTATCGAAGATCGGCCAGTTACCTCGTCCCTGATTGAACCGCGATTAGTCGTCCGTCGATCCTGTGGCGGTCACCCGCGCTAGCGCATCGAACGACGCCCCGTGTGTCACGGGATCGTCGGAAATCAATAACACCACACCATGCGCGGGTACCGTTGCCGAAACGATACTGTCACCCGACACGCGCCAAACCGTCGATGCATCGTCCGCACGCCAGACCACATCAGGCAACCCTGTATCGACTCGCACCTCACTGTCGGCATCAGATTTATTCAGCAACACCAACACAGACTGCGACAGATCATCGTGTTGCAATACGCGTAGGAAGGCGGCCTGATCACCCTCAAGCATGACGTTGTGCTGCAAACCTCGCTGCAGTGCCGGTAGTGCCTTTCGCCGCTCGGCGATATTGATCAGTTGACGTCGAATCGGATGTTCACGCGCCTGCTCAACACGGGCCGCCCCAAAGAAATCTCGATTACCCGCGTGTTCGCCGCGCCCGGCACGAAACGCTGACTCCGAACCGTAATAGACCACCGGAATGCCGCGCGCCGTAAACAACCAATTGTTCGCATCGATGAATCCGTTGGCGTCCGCGTCCAAACGAGACATGTCGTGATTGTCGTAAAAACTCATGAGCTCGTAGGGGTTGTAGTACATGCCGTCGTTCAAATGAAGCGGCGTGGCCAACACCTCATAACCCTGGTTCGATTGACCAAACACTTGTGACATGGCGCGCTGCAACGGGAAGTCGAGCACGCTGATGTTGCCATTCTCCGGAAACGTGTGGCGCGACACGTCTTTGGCCTCATAAGACCAATGCTCTGCAAACATAAACAGGCCCGGATGGGACTCCCGCAGTCTCGCTGCGTAAGCCGCCCAGAATGCATCGGGCATATGTTTGATCGTATCGATGCGAATCGCGTCTGCGCCTTGATCCAGCCACTTCATGGTCGCGCTTGCGCAGTACTCCAGTACACGCGGGCTCTCATCGTCTAGGTTGGATAATTGCCCGATATCACGGTCACGACGATACATCGCATGCAGCCGCTCATCATCGACAAGCGCTTCCGGCTCAAGATTTTGATGATCCGCCACCAGCTGCCCGCTCGCATCGTATAACTCACCGAACTTGGGTTGATCCGATGGCATATCGAACGAAGGCGATCCGTGATTGCACACCACATCAAGAACAAGACCCAAGCCCTTTGCTTCAAGTCCTGCATCGAGCCCGGCGTAGTCGAGATCCGCTGAGATGAGATGCTCATCAAGCGCGAAGAAGTTGACGCCCCAATAGCCGTGATAACCGGTCTTGCCGTGATCCGCAGGGAAACCCTCCCCGACAGCAACGCCACCGGAGAAAGCCTCATCGGGATTGTCGACGACCGGTGTCAACCAGACTGATGTAAAGCCCATTTCAGCAATGTAATCTGCATGGTCGAGAACACCTCGAAAGTCGCCACCGAGATAGCCGATATTGGCTTTGTACCCTTCTGGACTGGTAATTTCACGATCGAATGAGTGCCATTCACCGCCCTGTTGCGGATAGTTGTTTGACGGATCGCCATCGACGAATCGATCGGTCACGATGAAGTAAACCGCTTCGCTAGCGAATGGATGATCAGTCCCAACAAAGCGACTGAGCCGGGGCTGCTCTTTTAGCGGCGATACACACGCGACCAACAAAGTCGCCAGTAAGCCAGCTGCCGCAATACGTCTCATGCAACCGGCTCCGCATCCGCATCAACCATTAACGCCAAGAGCCCGGCAATGATCATGCAAACGCCACCGACGATGAGTCCGGCGATGCTCTTCTCATCGAAAAAGTCACGCACGATGAGACCAAGAATACTCGCGGCAACGATCTGCGGGATCACGATAAAAAAATTGAAGATCCCCATGTAAACACCCATCTTGTTCGCCGGCAGCGTGTTGGTAAGCAGCACATAAGGCATCGAAAGAATCGACGCCCAGGCAATACCAATACCCACCATTGAGACCAACAGGAACCGCGGGTCCTGGATAAAGTAAAAGCTGATCAACCCCAATCCACCGACCGTCAGGTTGATCATGTGGCACACCCGGCAACCGAAACGCCCGGCCAAAAAAGGGATAGCAATCGCGGCAAGCGCAGCAAAGCCGTTGTACGCACCGAATAAGACGCCAACCCAATCTGCGCCTTCGTTGTACAACGCACTCGTCACGTCGGTCGCGCCGTAGTGATGACTGGTCACCGCCGCGGTGCCATAAATCCACATAGCGAACAAAGCAAACCAAGAGAAGAACTGAACAACGGCCAGCTGCACCATCACTCTTGGCATACCGAACATGTCGCTCATGACCTCAACGAGTGGGTTGGACGAGCGACCCAATCCCTGAAGCAATGCCGTCGCAACATTCAACAGCCCGAACAGCGTCAGACCGCCGCCGAGTATGAACAACTGCTTATCGAGTGACTGCGTCGCCACTACGGCGCAAAGACCAATACCAAACACGACCCACAACGCGCCGTCGCGATAGTAAGCTGCATTGGCGCGTTGCGTCGTCTCGGGGCTAGCCTCTCCCTGCTTATGCGCTTCCCACGCCGCCAATTGCTCAGGCGAATACTCGCGAGTCGTCATCACAGTCCACATGACCGCCGCAAAAAATGCACCCGCACCCAGATAGAAACTCCACTTCACGGCCAGAGGAATCTCACCAGGCGGTGCTGTGTTCTCCACGCCCAACCAATTGGTAAATATGTAAGGCAACGCAGATGCCACAACCGCACCGACGCCGATGAAAAAACTCTGCATCGCAAAACCGGATGTCCGCTGCTCCTCGGGCAACATGTCGCCCACAAATGCGCGGAACGGCTCCATTGAGATATTGATGCTCGCGTCCATAATCCAGAGCATGCCCGCGGCGATCCACAAGGTGGGAGAATTTGGCATGGCGATCAGTGCCAATGATGCGAATATTGCACCGATAGTGAAATACGGCCGACGACGACCGAAACGATTCCACGTGTTATCGCTGAGGTAGCCGATTACAGGTTGAACCAGTAAGCCTGTCAGCGGTGCAGCCACCCACAAGATTGGTAACTCATCGACAGAAGCACCGAGTGTTTGAAATATCCGACTGACGTTAGCGTTTTGTAGCGCAAAGCCGAACTGAATTCCCAGAAAGCCGAAACTCATGTTCCAGATTTGCCAAAACGCTAGTTTTGGTTTTTGTTGCATCAGTGCTCCCCCAATCATTCACCCGATGCCGGGTGAATCACTTTGATGCCATACGGCTGCCCGCCGCTCAAATGAATACGATTACACGTCGTGTTAGAGCGCCGGCGCCTGGCAATGTTGCTGTATGAATGCTCGATGAGTTGGCATCGCAGCGGCCGATTCTTCGATAACCCGCTTCAGGCCAGCAAGCTTGGCCGGCCCATCCACACCACTGCGGTGCGACAACATCGGATCGAGGTGTTCCGGCATCACCCGCTGCCCGACCAATACCGCGAGCCAACTCGGATTCTGAAATAGCTCGAGACCGGTCGACACAATCCGGCCTGCTTTGCGGAAATGCGAGATCTTATAGTCCAGCGATTCCGGTATCGACATGTGCGCGCAGAGTCGCCAGAACGGTGAGTCCTGCCGTTCCGTCGCGTGGTAGTGCAAAATCAGAAAATCGCGGATCGTCTCGTACTCAAGCGTCGTTATTCGGTTGTATTCCGCGACTGCGAGCGGATCAATGTCACGCGACGGAAACAACGCGAGGAATCGCGTGATGGCTGTCTGAATCAAATGCAGGCTCGTTGACTCGAGTGGCTCCATGAATCCCGCGGACAGTCCAATCGCTACGACATTGCGAGACCAAAATTTCCGTCGACGCCCTGTTCTGAACGACAATTGACGCGGTTCACCGAGGACCTCCCCTTCGACATGATCAAGAAGAATGGAGGCCGCCTCGTCGTCAGAGAGATAACGACTGCAATAGACATGTCCATTACCGGTGCGATGCTGCAACGGAATACGCCACTGCCAACCAGCGGCATGCGCCGTCGATCGTGTATACGGCGTAAAATCCTCTGCGACAGTGGATGGCACAGCGACCGCTCGATCACAGGGCAACCAGTGCGTCCAGTCTTCATAACCTGTATGCAAATATTGCTCGATCAGCAACCCACGGAATCCGGAACAATCGATGAAGAAGTCCGCTTCGAATACGCTGCCATCATCAAGCGTCACCGACCGCACGTTTCCGTTGTCTCCATGTAAGGTGACATCAACAACCTTACCTTCCACACGCGTCACACCCCGCGTCTCGGCATAGTCACGCAAGAAGCGTGCGTACATACCCGCATCAAAATGATAGGCATAGTCAAACGTCGACTGCACCATACGTTTGTCATGCGCTGGCGGTGCGAACCGTCCTCGGCTAGCTGCGCCCCAGGCCATACTGTAGTCCTGAAGCTCGGCGGCATCACCAGCGGCATTCGCCTGCAGCCAGTATTGATGCAGCGGTACCACGTCGAAGTCGGCGCCATACTGGCCGAAGGGATGAAAATAGCGATCGCCCTTTCGCGCCCAATTCACGAACTCAATACCGAGTTTAAAGCTACCTTGTGTGGCGCGAACAAAATCCGCCTCATGAATACCAAGGCGCTGATTGAATAACTTTATCGGGGGAATCGTCGCCTCGCCAACACCAACAGTGCCAATCTGCTCCGACTCAACTAAGACGATCTTGCAGTTGCCATTGGTCGCGTGGCTCACCGCTGCAGCGGTCATCCAGCCGGCCGAACCGCCGCCGACAATGACCAAACGCGATATCGTTTCTGTCGTGCTAGGCATCACACCCCCACATTGTTTTGCCCTCGCCAATCATACCACCGAGCGCCATCACATCCGGCGCATCAGCACGCTGAATACGATTTCAGAGTCGCCGTTGTCGAAGTCCCGTATGCAATACTCACGGATATCGAACACACTGTGGAGTCTTCCATGCAAACCACCATCAAGTGCGCCCTGCTACTCCTCGTTGCCTTCAATGTCGGCAATGCCAGCGAGCTCGGCAGCAGGACCGATAGAGTACAACGCGTCGAGCCCGCCAATTGGTGGGTAGGTATGGCAGATCAACGTGTTCAAGTGATGCTCTACGGGCAAACGATCGCCGGCGCAGAGGTTCAAAGCACGCACGCTGGCATTACAGTAGGTGAACAGCACACCACCAACAATGACAACTATCTCTTTGTTGACCTCATCATCAGCCCCGAGGCCGACACCGGTCGCGCGGCATTGACCATCACCCACGAAGACGGTCGCGAGGAGCTTATCGACTGGCACTTGTACGAAAGGGTTGGCAAACCGGGCAGTGGGTTTGATCAATCGGATGTCATTTATTTGATCACCCCAGATCGCTTTGCGAATGGTGATCTGTCTAACGACACGATCGAGGCCTTTGGCGACGAACTCGATCGCCAGGCGCCTTACGGCCGGCATGGCGGTGACATCGCGGGCATCATCGATCGCCTCGACTACATTCACGACATGGGCTTTACGCAGATTTGGTTGAATCCAGTCATTCAGAATCGTCAGCCGCAATGGTCCTATCATGGCTATGCGATCACGGATCATTATCAAGTAGACGCACGATTCGGCAACAATAAGACCTACCGTGAGCTCGCAACCACCGCGCACACAAAAGGCATGGGGCTGATCATGGATGTGGTGCTCAATCACATTGGACATCGCCATTGGTGGATGGATGATTTGCCCGACGCTAACTGGATCAACAGCAATCCAGCAACACCGGCAATGACTAATCACCGACGTGAATCGCTATTCGATCCGTATGCATCAGCCAGCGATCGTAGTGACTTTACCGATGGTTGGTTCGTGCCGACCATGCCGGACCTTAATCAACGTCATCCATTGCTTGCTCGCTATCTGATCCAAAATTCGATCTGGTGGATCGAGACGCTCGGACTCAGTGGACTGCGTGTCGATACTTGGCCCTACTCAGACAAGCAGTTTCTAAGCGACTATGCACGCGCACTTCGGCATGAATATCCAAACATCAATATCGCCGGGGAAGAGTGGACCCATAACATTTTGATCACAGCGTACTGGCAAGCCGGCAGCAATCGCCATGACAGCTACACATCTTACCTTCCAGGGACCATTGATTTTGCGCTGCAAGACAGCATTGTGCGGGGGTTGACGGAGACCGAATCCTGGCGTGATGGCCTCGTTCGCATTTACCAGGTCCTCGCAAATGATTTCGCGTATGCCGATCCGAGCAAGCTCGTCACCTTTGTCGACAACCACGATATGAGTCGCATCTTTACGCAGCTCAATGAAGACTTGAGCCTCTACAAGATGGCGAACGGCATCGTATTGACAACCCGAGGAATACCGCAGCTGTATTATGGTTCTGAAATTTTGATGCGTAACCCCGGTACGGATTCGCACGGCATCATACGCAGCGATTTTCCCGGTGGTTGGCCAGGTGATGTTGTCAACGGATTTACCGGTGAGGGCTTGTCTCCCGAAGCCAAAGACGCGAAGCAATTCCTTAAGACGTTGCTCGCATGGCGCAAAGACGCAGACGCAATACATCGCGGCTCATTGACGCACTATGCGCCGGCTAACGGTGTCTATGTGTACTTTAGGAGCGCGCCTGAGCAGCAGGCAATGATCATCGTTAACAAAGAAGAACAACAGACTCTGTCGCTTGCGCGCTTTGCTGACGATCTCGCCGGCGCAACCACGGCGATCGATGTCATCAGTGGGGAACAGGTCAGCTTGGCAGGCGAACTCACACTGCCACCACAGTCGATTTTGATTTATGAACTCGGGCGCGAGACCGCTGTCTTACAATGACGCTCGATGTAGTCACTGTGGGGCATCAACCGCGACGCGGCACCCCCAACAACACGTCTTAACGTCGAAAGAAATCGCTCAAGCTCTGTATCAGGCAATTGATTAGCGAGTGGATCATAGCCGCTCGGCAATATGTTTTGACCAATCAGCACCTGCAGCCATCCAGGCTCGGTGAACAGCTCGTCGCCTTCGCGAAACAAACGGCCGTGTGATTTGAACACGTCAATTTTCGCCGCGAGGCTATCGGGAATCGACATGTTGGCTCTGTCGATCCAGAACTCACTATCTTGTCGATGATTCGCGAAGTAGTGCAGGATCAAAAAGTCTCTAATTCGCTCGTACTCAAACGTAGTCTGGCGATTGAATGCATCGATTTCCGCGGCGTTGATGCTATGCGCTGGGAAAAGACTCAGAAGACGACTAATACCAGACTGAACCAAGTGAATGCTGGTCGACTCAAGCGGCTCCATGAAACCCGCCGACAACCCCAGGGCAATGCAGTTCTTATCCCAAAACCGCGCACGCCGTCCGGTCGTGAATTTCAGAAGACGCGGTTCTCCGTGTAACTCGCCGACGATGTGCTCGAGTAATGTGTTACGCGCCTCATCTTCAGAAGTGTATGCACTGCAAAAGACGTGGCCATTGCCGGTTCTTGTCTGCAACGGAATTCTCCATTGCCAACCTGCTGAATGCGCGGTGGCGCGAGTGTAAGGCGGCAGCGGTGATAGCGGATCGCTTGCCACCGCGAATGCTCGATCACAGGGCAACCAATCAGACCAATCGATGTAGTCGACATCGAGCGTCTGCCCGATCAACAAACCACGAAAGCCCGAGCAATCGATGAATAGATCACCGCTGACTGATTGACCGTTCTCAAGATGTACCGCCTCAAGCCAGCCATTCTCTTTCTGACTTGCATGACTGATCGTGCCCTCTGTCCTTATGACGCCAGCGTCCTCTGCGATCTGACGCAAGTAACCGGCGAACAGACCAGCGTCGAAATGATAAGCACGGACCAGCCCGCCCAATTGTGTGTTCTCAATACGCTCTACCGGCTCGTACCGATCCTCTTTTGCTGCCACCGCATTCAACGAATAGTCCCAAAGACTGCTGGGATTCGCTGTACCGTTCGCGCGTAACCAATAAGCCCAGAAACGAGACATGCCAAGACTCTGGCCGAGATTACCGAAGGCATGAATATAGCGCTCGCCAACTCGCCCCCAGTTTGCAAACTCAATACCCAATTTGATGGTGCCGTTGGTCGCTGCCAGAAAGGCATGCTCATCGATGCCGAGCAGGTGAATGAGGAGGCGAATCTGAGGTATCGTCGCCTCACCTACACCCACAGTCCCTATCATTTCGGACTCGACCAAGCGCACTTCAACATTGTTGTTGAGTGCCCTTGCCAGCACGGCGGCTGCCATCCAACCTGCCGTCCCGCCGCCAACAATAGTCACTGTTTTGATCGCTGTTGGGCTCATTGTTATCTCACTCATCAATCTCGCATTCATCCTGGTGTCAGCGCGTTGATAATGACACAGATGTCCTTATTGCTATCGGCACGCGCGAAAAAAAGCCCCCGCCATGAAACATGACGAGGGCTCCATTCATCGCCAGGTGGCGAACTTCTTACTCGTACTTGTAAGACAAGCCGACGAGGAAGTTGCGACCATAGCGCTGGTAGTCACGAATCTGACGTGAGTCGTTGTTGTAGAACGTCACAAACTCTTGGTCGGTCAGATTGTTACCTTGCAACAACATCGTGAGCCCCGCCAACGGACCGTTGTCGAATCGATAGCTTACTTGCGCATCGACAATCGACTCATCGTCAACGATGGTGAGGTTACGACCGTTGCCGAAGCCAGAGACTTCACCCAGGAACTCCGAACGATAGCGGTTGCTAACCCGTGCAGAGAAACCGTTGTCTGCCTCGTAGAAGAACGTCAAGTTGTACGTCTCTTCTGACAAGCCTGGCAGCGGTGTCGACGGATCGTTCGGGTTGGACACGATGTCCGAGTCTGTCAGCGATGCACTGAAGATCGCACCGAAACCGCTCAGTCGTGGCGTCAACATTTCACCGGTGACCGACAAGGCAAACTCAACACCCGAGACCTTGCCACCCTCACCGTTTGCAGGCGCAGAGCCGATACCCTCAAAGATCGCCGGAGTTGGACCCGAGAACGGCAGTCCTTCGAAGTTCAAGACCGTCTGCTGATCGAAGACGTAAGACTCAAGGTCTTTGTAGAAGCCCGCAATCGATACATAGCCAAGACCGTCATCGAAGTAACGCTCGTAAGACAGATCCACCGCGTTTGCGATCCATGGATCGAGTTGCGGGTTACCGCCACTCGCACTCCATGGAGACAGCGTCGGGTCCGTGCTGTTCGCGAGTTGCGGGTCATAACCGAACGTACGGCTCGCGCGCATCTGGTCCATCCGCGGACGGGCTAACGTGCGTGCAGCACCGAAGCGAACATACTGGTTCTCGCCAACTTCGAAATTGATGTTCATGCTCGGCAGGATCTCGGTGTAGTCCTTACCATCGGTGAACTCAGTCGTAATCGCACCAACCGCGAAACCGGTAGATTGCTGATCACTATTGACGATCTGCAAGCCGAAGTTACCAGTGACCGGGATATCGCCCCAGTTGGTGTCTAAACCAACCTTAACAAACGCCAACTGGACATCTTCCTCGACCGCCCAGTTTTTCACTGCGACATCAGCATTAGGGTTACGCGACAGTGAGTACACACCACTGTTCAACGCAGCCAATGGGTCATAGCTGACCATACCTTCAATACCGAGGAACCCAAGACTCGTCGTGCCAGTTGGTACTGGAATCGCCGCTTCGGTAGCGCCGCTCGCGAGACCCAAGAAGAACTCGTTAGCAACGTAGTCTTTCTCGCGCGTCGAGATATTCACGCCGAATTCGATACTCGAGATCGCACCGTCCATGTAACGTTCCGCTGCGAGGTGGATTTGATCCAGCTCGTCTGTGACCACTGGGCTGTTGAGATAACCAAGCTGGCCACCGGGTACAACATCACCGCCCCAACCTTGTGGGCTCGTCAGCATGATCAAATTTGGATCCGCGTAGTTCAACGTCGAATCAAAAACCGCACCACGGTCGCTAAGTGTAAATCCTAGTGTATCCGTCGCGCCGGAACCTGCTGTACCAGTGCCGGAATAGGTTTCCAGAATCACGTCATCGCGATCAACGGTTGAATGCGCAATGTCGGCGGTCAGCGCCCAGTTCTCGCCAACGTTCCACTCCATTTTGAGTCCCGTTGCCAGCAACTGCGCATCACGCGTATTGACGTCGTTGCGCATCACGCCTTTGACGCCATCGAAAGTACCACTGGTAATCAGACCATTGCCTGTCTGAAAGCCCGGCTGCAGCTGCGCTGCCGACCAGAATAGCGGTAGCTCGATACCGCGCAACAGCTGATCGTCTTGGAAGTCCGAGTAGAACACGTCGACTGCTGCAGAGAAGGTGTCGGTCGGCTGGAATTCAAACACACCGATCACGCCGGTCCGCTCTAGCTCGTTTGATTGAACGTACGGCTTCGAACCACCGATAACGAGGTTGCCATCGCCGTCGCCGCCAGGATAACCCCAGGCATTGAAACGCTCGCCTTGTGACGGCGTATTCATATAAGCGTATCCAAGAGCAACACCGATCGTGTCGTCGGCGAACTGATCGACGTAAGCGATGCTGTAGCGCGTACCGGAATCATCGGCACCGTCGTTTAGCGCATCGATGCTGTTCCACTCATAGCGTACGTTGCCCGCAATCATCTGCCGGCCGTACTCGAGTGGGCGAATCGTCTGCAGATCAACCGTGCCTGCGAGACCTTGACCGATCAATGCTGCGTCCGGCGTCTTGTAAACAACGGCCGCACTCAACAACTCTGAAGGATACTGATCGAACTCAACGCCGCGGTTGTCGCCCGTGCTCACCTGAGGGCGCCCGTTCAACAACGCTGTGCTGAAGTCTGGTGACAGACCACGAATACTAATGACCTGACCACGACCATTCAGTCGCTGCGCCGCCAGACCAGGCAGCCTTGCCAGCGATTCAGCGATACTGACATCAGGCAGCTTGCCGATGTCTTCTGCTGAGATCGCCTCAACAAT
>JBCAZE010000263.1:0-2970 GCA_039700805.1 Pseudomonadota bacterium
ACGCGAAGCGGCCGTCAGAGGAATGGCGGCCGCTTTTCTTCCGCATTCTCAAGAATGCGATTCGTGATCATTATCGGCGCCGCGGTAGCTTTTTGAAGCGGTTCAGTTTGATGAGCGGATTACGCGCAAGCGATGATTCCGCGGAAGATCTGACCGAATGGCAGCCGGGTAGAGCAACCGACCAACCCGAGGTGCGTGGGCAATTGAATGCCGCGACGGAGGAAGCCGAAGCCGCGGTGCGGCAGTTGCCGGAGCGACAACGTGAGGCCTTCTTGCTCCGAAGCTGGGAAGGGTTGAGCGTTGCAGAAACGGCTGTTGCGATGTCGTGTAGTGAAGGCAGCGTGAAGACACATCATTCCCGAGCCATTCACCGGTTGAGGGAAATACTTGGAGAACACTGGCCATGACAGATCAAGAAATTCATGGGCGAGATATCGCCTCACATCTGGATGATGATGTTTCGCCAGACATTCAGGAACGATTGCGATTGGCGCGGATGCAAGCGGTCGCGATTGCGGATGGCAAATCCAGTCGGCAAACGAACATGCAATGGTTGCCGATCGGTGGTGCGGTTGCCGCGGGTGTACTGGCTGTCGCCTTGATCCGTGATCCTGCGTTGCCGCCGTTACCCGCATTAGATGAACAAGAGCTTGAGGCCGCGAACAATATTGCGCTGCTTGATGAGCTTGCCTTGTTGGCTTGGCTGGAGGAGCAAGACATTGATGCCGGCTAAACGATGGACAGCGATCGCTGTCATGCTCGCGGGGGTTGCGGTCGCAGAAGATCTTGCACAAGAGCCGCTCGACTTTTTCGACTTTCTAGGTCTGATGGTTGAAGAGGACGGGGAACTGATTGATCCCGTTGATATGGATTTTGAAACAGTCGCCGGGGTGAGCCCGGAATTAGCAGATGAGGTGGTAGGTGAAGCGCTTACCGGAGATGATGATAATGAAACGCTTTAGTGGATTTTTTGGGTTGGTGTTGTTTGCAATGTCATTGCAAGCGAATGCTCAAGAGTGGACTGCTTTGTCAGACGATCAGCGCGAAGTACTCGCGCAATATGAGTCGGACTGGGAGAGCTTCTCCGACGAACGGCGTTCGAGACTCGCACTGGGTGCCGAACGTTGGCTGTCAATGGAACCGGCCCAACGCGAACAAGTACGTGCTCGGTTTGACCGTTGGCAGCAACTAACGCCGGAGCGTCGAGCGGCACTTTTGGAGCGCCTGCGCCAATTTCGTGAGCTGACACCTGAGCAACGCGATCGTTTGCGGACCCGTTTGCGCAACGTGCAGCGGATGACGCCGGCGCAGCGTGATGCATTGCGGGAGCGATTCCGTGCGTTGTCACCAGAGCAACGAGAGGCTGCGCTTCAGCGTATGCGCGAGCGTGCACGTGAACGACGTCAACGTCGCGACTGATCGAGCATCGACGCGCAGGCGCATGGCGCCATGGTCGTCAAGAAAAATCAGAACAGACCATAGAACAGGTAAAGGGCGCTGAAGAATACGGTCGTCTCATCGCCAATCAGATCATCCCCGCGACTGGCGCCCAACGATAAATCGAGATCACCTCGCTGACCGATCGGCGTCAGCCAACCGACCGTGATGCTATCGACACTGCCTAGATTGCCAGCGAGCGTGTCTCTAGAAGCACCCAAGGTCACAGCGCGGTTACCGCGTTGTGGAATCTCCATGCCGACGGTGGTCGATTCTTCCAGTAACGAAGTCGCGAGCGTGAGCGTCGTCGGGGTCAGCCGACTGACGATAAAGCGGCCACCGAGAATGGACAGGTCTCTGTCGTAGTCGTACCGCAGGTGATTGGCGGAGAAGCGCCAGTTGCCTTTGGAACGAAAGCTTGCGCCAACCCGCACACCATCCGCTTTGAGGGGCACACTAACGACAAAGCTGTCGCGAGTTAGGGTTGTGCGCAGCGATAAGTCTATATCGCGTTCTAGATATTGCGCGAAGAAGCGCCACTGATCACCGCTATGAAAAATACCGACCATTAAATCGTCGGCGTCGAAATCGTCAGGGTCACCGGTTTGCCCGCCGCGTGCCTCGACGCCGATGGGGCCGAAATCATAACGTGCGCCGAGTGACCATTCTCGCGTCGCGAGATCATCTGGTTCCGCCGCCGCACGTGTCGTCCCTAGGGTGGCCGAGAGGCTCGCGGCATCATTGAAGCTCAAGTCCGCCAATATCAATCCCGTCATACCATCTGCGTTGTCGATTGAAAAACCAGCGCCGATGGCATAGGCAGGCTCGTCGGTCTGGCCGTCGACGGCAAGACAAAGCGCTACCGCGGCAACTAACATTTTTTTCACAACCAGGCTCCCGTTGTCATTTGTGGACAGACCCTATTCGTCGCTGGTCCCACAACATCCCATCTGGAATGCAGGTAATATCCAAAACACGACAGCGATGATAACAAGGAAAACCTGTGCCGAACCTGAACGTCAACGGTATTGATATCGCCTATGAGACCTATGGGGATGTGGGTGGCGCCACGATCGTCATGATTCAGGGTCTTGGTATGCCCTTAATTGCGTGGCCACCACCGATTATCGAGCGGCTGACAGAGGCGGGTTACCACGTCGTTGCCATGGACAACCGCGATATCGGTTTGTCCGAGACTTTTCATGATGCTGGCGTGCCAAACTTAGCTTGGCAGTGGTTTCGGCATCGGATCGGTTTGAAGCCGCGTGTTCTCTACGGGCTGAAAGACATGGCGCAGGATGTGGCGAGCTTGATGGCGAGACTCGATATACACAATGCCCACGTGGTTGGCGTTTCGATGGGCGGCATGATCGGGCAACGACTGGCCATCGATCATGGTGGTCGTGTGTCGAGTCTTGTTTCGATCATGTCGACGACCGGCAATCCGCGACTACCTCGACCGGAACCCGAGGTGCTCAAGAAGTTATTGCAGCGCCCGCGAACCGATGACATCGAGGATCGACTCGCGCATAG
>JBCAZE010000264.1:0-1593 GCA_039700805.1 Pseudomonadota bacterium
AACAGTTTTGCTGCGATCTCCCGCGTTTTGTAGCCTTCTGCGATCAATGTCAGCACTTGTGATTCGCGTGCCGACAGCGTTTTTGCGGGTGATTCCGTGGCTTCTTGTTTCCGCCGGTAGTCGCTGGCGACAATATTGGCGATCCCATCGCCAAGATAGACCTCACCGCTCATCACCGATTGAATGGCGGCGGAAATCTCCTCAAACGCCGATTCTTTGCGAATGTAGCCCATAGCGCCGGCTTGCAGCATGCCCGTGATGAAACTTCGTTCGGCATGCATCGTCACCGCGATGATGGCGATATCAGGATGGTCTTTCAGGATTTTCTGTGTGGCGTCGATGCCATTGAGCTCGGGCATCGCAACATCGATCAAAAGAATGTCGGGTTGGTGCTCAACTGCCAGCTCAACCGCTTCCACGCCGTTTGCGCCCTTGCCGACAATTTCTACTTCTGTGTCCAGGTTTTCTAACAAAGAAACGATGCCGTCTCTCACTACCTGATGGTCGTCTACTACGACGATTCTTATAGTCATGATGCGACGTTACCACGATTGTAGCGACCGGCGTCAGTGATTACCGTCGCTTTGGTGCCGCCGCCGGCTCGCTCACCAAATAGCGTCGTGAAGCCAAACGAGCGGAGTCGTTCGCTGTTGGATAGCAACCCAAGTCCTTCGCTGGACGACGCTTCCTCAGACCACCAACGCTCATGCACTCCGTCGTCACTGACGCTGATGTACCGCAAGGATTCTTGTCCCCAAACGATGTGGACCCAGATGTTCTGACCGCCAGAGTGTTTCTGGCTATTGTCGATCAGTTCTCTGACCACTTCGTACAAGCTGACCATCAGCGGTTCGGACAATGACCGCCGGTCGCCTTCTTCCGTCAGTTCAACGGGGATGCCACCGGTTTCCGTCGCTTTGTCGCAGAGTGTTTGTATGCCCGGCGCGAGCCCAAGTTCATACAGCACCGACGGGCTGAGTTTTTGCACGATGCGACGGGTGGTAGCTAGCGTGTCATCGATGATCGCGGTCAGGTTGTCGATGGTGTCAGGACTCGATACGCGTCGATAGCGAAGTTCGCCAAGTTTCATGCGCGCGACAGCCAGCTGTTGGATCAGGCCATCGTGTAGATCGACGGACGTGTGTCGCCGTACGCGCTCATCGGACTCGGTGAGGTTGGTGGCAAGCTCACGCAGTCGCCGCTCGTAGCGCCGGAGTTCCTTATCGGCCGTTGCGCGCGCCCACTCGGTCGCGAAAAAACTGCCGATGGTAGTGAGGAGCTCCGACGTATCGCGCAGCATCAAGGCGCGCCGGTCATAGCTCATCAACATCACGACTGCGCCAGTCTCAAGATGCGTTTGCACGGGCTGGGCGAGTAACTCGACGTGTATCGGTAACTCGAAGGTCTCAAGCAGCTTCGGCGCCTCGCCATGCACGGCGGTCGAATGACGAAAGAACACTGGATTACCTTCAATGAGCTCGCGATGAAACCAACGCACCGGGACGGCATTCACAGCCTTAGCAGGCGCCCTCTCTTTCCCGTCACGCCGCCATACGGCTGCCGGCGTCATCAGGCCACTCGCCGTAGCGAATT
>JBCAZE010000264.1:1693-2938 GCA_039700805.1 Pseudomonadota bacterium
ATTGGCGGGCGTGAATTCATCGGCGAAAAAGCCGATGCAAAACACCCAGCTGAAACTCGCAACGACCACCATACCCAGCAGATTCAGAGAGACGATGCTGCTCGATGCATGCATTGCGATACTGAACAGAATTGGCAGCGCGCACAGCAGAATCAGATAGTTGAGGTAGGCAAGGTTGGCTGACGTGAAGTCCGGGAAATCATTGAAACCGAGGCTGATGCTGGTCAAAAACATCAACGTCGCGAACGTGATCCAGAGCGATGTTCTAAGGCTCGCAGGCGGCGGTTCACCAAACGGTAGCCCGAAGCATATGATGCAGGCGCACATCACCGCGGCGCCAACGATAAAGGCCATCCCAAACATCAACACCGTCAGCGGCTCGAAGCTGACGCCGGGTGTTAGCAATGCCAGTAGTGTTCCGTACAGCGCGGAAGCGCCGATCAAAATGAGTCCAGAAGCACGAAACAGCTCTGAAGTCAGCACATGACGACGCCGGTGGGGTGTGAGCACGGTGACACCCAGCACAAAAAGGACGCTACAAAACGTCATCACCAGAGTGGTCACGAGCGCGGGCGCGACATCACCGCTGTGCATCATCAGGTCAAACCCGAAGCGCAATAAGAGCGCCATGCCGACGATGTGTTGCCACCACTTGTTGTGAGCGACAGCCATCGCGCCGATCAATGCGCCGGCTGATAGTAGGGCCAAAGGGTGGCCCGCGTTGTCGGTGATCAGAAATCGCTCAGCGATCAGGCACGCGCAGAACACCACAACGAACCCGACGGACTTTACGGCTGCCTCCGCGGGCGTTTGAGAACCGACGAACAGCTTCGAACGCGTCATGCGAACAGTCTAGCCGATCCGCGATGCTTTCAGTAACTTCTTAAGATCTGCGAGAAATGCTTTGCGTTCGGGTGCTGGGGCGTAACGGAGGATAACGTTCCCCAGCGGATCCATGATGTAGAGCTTGTTGTCGTCGAGCGATTCGACCGCCGCATGAAACGGAACATCAGCCGAATTGAAGTCGGTGGAAAACTTGAGGCCGGGGTGCTGCTCGCGAAGCGGCGAAATATTATCCGGCTCTGCATCGATGATCAGCAAGCGTTCGATCCGGTCGATTTCTCTGCCAGTCGCAAGTCGGATTTGTCGGATATCGATGAGTGCCTTTTCGCACGTGTCGTCACAACCACCGCTGGTTTTATACACCAGTGTCCAACGGCCACGCGTACCGGTATCAAAATGCAA
>JBCAZE010000092.1:0-12243 GCA_039700805.1 Pseudomonadota bacterium
ATCGGTTTACAGGTCGCAAACTGGAATGAGAGTCGCCAGGAACGAATCAGTGAGTCCCAGTACCTTCAACGCGCCGCGAGTGAGATCGAGCTGACAACCGACCATATCGAACGCGAGCGCAAATTCGCCGAGTCTTCGCTCGAAATTATTCAGACATTCGCAATGGCACTCATGAGGGATGATGTCGCTGATGAGGTATTGATTGACGCGACAAGCGCCTATCTTTCCGAGGGTGCTTTTTTCGCGAATTTCCGGCCAAGCCGCACAACTTTCGACGATCTTGTGTCAACCGGCAATCTCGATATCATCGAGGATGATTTGATCCGCGCTGGACTCACCGAGCTGCATACGCTTTACAGCGACACGAGCGATGTTAGAAACAGCAATATCTCCTGGATACAACAAGGCGAGGATCGTATCTACTACGAGTTCGATGCATTTCGTTTTGATCAACGAACAGCGCGATTGTTCGAAGACATTTCAACCGAAGCCTTGGCCAGCGAGATTCGTAAGCATCGCAGCGTGCTCAGGCGACATGCAGCGTTTCATTTCTGGCTAAAGATGCGCTCTCTCGAGGTCTATGATCAAGTTGATGCAAAAGCGCAAGACGTATTAGCACTGATCAATGCAGAGCTGTCACACTAATAGTCTAATTGAGCTTAGGACCAGTAATCAGACGACCGCTAGGAACGTAGATGAACACAACCGCATCGCTACGCATTCAGCCCGATGACTTAAGCGACGGAAAAGTCATTGCATTGCTCGAGGCGCACCACAAAGAAATGTACTTGTACTCGCCGCCGGAGAGTATTCATTCGTTGAAGAAATCCGAGTTCTTTGATCCTTCAATGCGCTTTTGGTCCGCTCGAAACGAGGACGACGTCGCCGCGTGCGGTGGTCTAAAACAACTGTCGAGCGAACATGCGGAAATCAAATCGATGAAGACCGCATCGCAATACCTTCGACGCGGTCTTGCCGAGAAAATCCTTTTACACATTATCGAAACCGCGAGAGAAGATGGGGTGAAACGGCTCAGCCTTGAGACCGGTTCGCACGAGGCGTTTATGCCGGCCATTCGTCTTTACGAAAAGCACGGCTTCGAGGAGTGCGGCCCGTTCGGTGACTACAAGCTCGATCCGTACAGCCGGTTCTTTAGGCGAGACCTTCTAGCCGCCTGACGCCAGCGCGGCTTCAGTCTGTAAGTGCAAGTTCTTCGCTGACCGCCTGCCATGAAACTAGTTTGAAGTTCTGATTGCCATGGCCAAGCCATGCCGGAGCGCCATCTTGAACAACCAACAACCCAGTGGGGTATTGACTACCAACCGGGACTGCAACGACCTCAAGACCATCTGTATCGCCCGTCGTGAACCCGTTCAAACTGATTTGAAAGGTACCGCGATATTCATGCGGCGGTGAACGGTCAAACACAACGTACGTATCATTACCCTGACTGGATACGATCAGATACCCATCTCTTTCGGAACCACCCGGCGCGTACACGGCTAGGCCTTCCACGTCCGCTACCAAGCGAACGTCCGTCGACAGTTGGTCGCTCGCCGCTGCAACAAGCTGACCACCGTCAGATGATTCAGGTAAGGCATCAAAACTCCAAACGCCGACATCTTCCTCTGCAACAAACAAACGGTGATTGGCATCATCAACAACACAGCCTTCCGTCTGACTACCAACTCGAAAAACCCGCGATAGTTGGCTATCGAGCTTGTCATCTGGTGCGACGGTTAGTCGCCATTGCTCTATCTGGCCCGATTTATCCGTGGCAATCGCATACAGAACATCAGAACGCGAATCATGGAAGAAACAAAAGCCGTAAGTTTCCTGTTGAACTTTGGTCCTTATTGGGGATATCAAAATATCCTTCAGCATCGCACTCGTCGGGTCTAACTCAAGGATCACGATCTCGCTGCGCGCTTTGTCGCTGACGCCAACAATGATTCTCTCTCGTGAACCAATACGAATGACTCGTAGATCAACATTGTTAGGTGCACCCAGTCGCCGTTGACTTAGGCGGTCTCCTGAAAGGCTATAAACGTTGATTTTCCCGAGCTTATTGGTACCGAGAATAAGACTCTTTTCCGGCGCCTCAGTATTCACCCATATCGCGGGATCGTCCGCCGCGTCACAGCGGTTTTCAACAGGTACCGTCTCTGCGGTAGCGGACACCATTGCGGCGCCAACCGGCAGAGATCCCTGCGTATAGTCGAGATAGAACGCCATCGTGATTGCGCATCGAAACTCATCCTTGACGGCGGGCACTTGCAAGGTCATCAAAAGACCAATGACGACGAGAGCGAAAATGCCCAACCCTTTAATCACGTTTCTTCTTGCACGTCTCATCTCGCCCCTTTTTCCGGTTACCGCCGTAACAAAATGAGATTGTCATCTTCGAGTTCCAGATTAACGGCGCCGAATAAGTAAACTCAACCACTTACCCATGCACATCATCAATCTGTCATCCAACAGTCAAACAAACGTCACGTCACGGTAAAGCAATCGTCATCAGCAATCGCCTACGCTGATTCGGAGAATAAAATCAGCTAGGGCGATCCATCATGAAGCGAATTAACATCGTGGCCGCAACGGTCGTTGTTGGCCTAACTGTCGTACCGTCAACGTCACGGGCACAATCCGAAGAACAGAACACCAAGGTTATTGAGACCGTTACGGTAACCGCAACACCGATCCGTGACAGCCAAGTCGCGGCAATCGAAGCGAAGCGCAACGCCAACAACGTTGTCGACATTGTCGCAGCGGATGTCATCGGGCGATTTCCTGATCAGAACCTCGCTGACAGCCTCGGTCGCGTGCCGGGTTTAGCGATCGAACGAGATCAGGGACAAGCGCGCTTTATCAACTTCCGCGGTGCGCCATTCCGATACACCAAAATCGCGTTTGACGGTATCGATGTGCTGGGTGCCGAAGACGGTCGGATCCCACGTTTCGACGCGTTTCCGTCCGTGATTACCTCCCGTATCGACATCAATAAGGCAATCACACCGGATATGCCGGGTGAGTCGACGATCGGCCTCGTGAATATCGAGACATTCAAACCGTTCGACCGAGAAGGTTTCCACATATCAACAGAGTTGGGTCGGGGCAATCAGGAACTCGGTGATGTTGACATCGACAAGTACAACGGGCGCCTTTCCTACTCGAACGATACATTTGGCGTCCTGTTGTTCGGCTCACACAACCTCCGCGGTCGCATCACCGATAATCGCGAGTTTGAGTATGCAGACACAAACGGCGACGGCGTCAACGATAGTGTTGTCAATCTCGACTTCCGCTCGTATCGCGGCGAGCGCGAGGACAACGCTTATGGTGGACGTCTCGAGTTTCGTGCAGGCGCCGCGACAACGGTCTATGTCTCATCGCTGTTTTCCGAGTTCATTGATCGGGAAGAACGCAACCAGTTTGATTTCGATTTCGACCCGATTGCACTCGGCACATCGGAGTATCGCCCGGTCGTGATCGTCAGTCGTCTTGGAGAGAGCGGCAAATACAACAACTCGACATTCACCAACACATTAGGTCTGAACACCGCGTTCAACGAATGGGATATCGAGGCAAGCTTTAACTTTACCGAGACTGAGAACACCACTGACCTGCCAATCCCGTTGAGTGCCGGCGCCGCAGTCGGTGCACAAGTTGACGTTACTGATATTTATGAACCCGTGTTGGGTCTTACGCAAGCCGGTCAGCCAGGTACAACGGTCGACGTGAATACGCTGACCTATGCAGCGAACCTCGGTCTCATCGTTAACTTCGGGCTTGATACGGAAGCGACGAAGCTCAAGTTCGACGCATCCCGCGACCTTGATATCGCCGGGCGCGAGTCAACCGTCAAGCTCGGCTTTCAATATGACACTCGCGATGCGGAAGGTGGCGACACACTCGGATTCGGCGGCTTCCCGGATAGCGTTGACATCAATAGCTTTGTCTCCGATACGCCGTGGTCTTCGGATTTCAACAATAGTATCGCGGGACGCGACATCGACAACGTCGGTCTCATCAACGCATGGTCGCAAGCAGCCGGTGGGCTTCAGTCGGAGTTTGACCCTGATTCACTCATTGGCATTGAAGAAAACGTGACTTCTTTGTATGCGATGGCGACCAGCGAATTCTCGTGGGGTAATCTCGTTTACGGCGCGCGCGTCGAGCTTACCGAGTTTTCCACAAGCGGAACGCTGCTTAACGAAGATGGCAGCCTGTCGCCTATTTCCACCGATGATGATTACACCAACATACTGCCATCGATACATGCAAATTTTGATGTGACAGAGAACGTGAAGTTCCGACTGTCGGCGTCATCCGGACTGTCGCGTCCTCGGTACTCCGAGATCACTGCGTCGCAATCGGTTGATCCCATCACACTGGAGGTCGACGGTGGTAACCCGTTCCTTGAGCCCGAAACCTCTTACGGCGTCGACGCGTCGCTCGAATGGTATTACCAGGACTCAGGGCTGATGTCGTTGAGTGTCTATCATCGGCGCATCGAGGATGTCATCTATCCCGGATCCACGATCGTCGATGGCTCGCTCTACGCGCCCGGCCTGATTGCTGAAGGTACGCCCACCATTCTGAATTCGTTCTTCAACGGTGAGGACGGCGAGCTTACCGGCGTCGAGTTGAACCTGCTGGCCGACGCCAGCGAGTGGTTACCAGCGCCGTTTGATGGTCTTGGTTTCAGCGGCAACGTGACCTTCGTCGACAGCTCGTTCCGCGCGCCGACGCTCGACAATCGTACATTCGACCTGCCAGGCACATCGGACCTGATCTACAACGCCTCGGTTTTTTACGAGAAGTTTGGGCTGTCCGTGAGAGTCAACTATCAGTATCGCGACGCATGGTTGTCGACCACAGAAAACGACAGCCTCACCGAGTTTTGGGATGAGACACGTCGACTCGATGCTTCTCTGCGTTACAACTGGCCGCAGGAAATTGCCGGCGGGAACCTGACCCTCGCATTAAACGGCAACAATCTAAGCGATGAACGCGACGTTCGTTTCATCAACTCAACGGCAACGCCGAACCAAATTGAGGGCTTCGGCCGGCGTTGGGTGTTTAGCGTTCGTTTCGACTACTAAGCGGTGATACCAATGAGACATTTCATATTATTCAGCGCTCTGATCGTCCTTCTTTGCGCCGCAGATTCCGAGGCCGCGCCGCGGGTCGTTGATGCGACGATCAGCGTTGGCAGTGATCGCGAAACTTACGCGATCGCCTGGACCACAGAGCCGGCCGGCGCGCCTGTCACCGTCACCGTGACCGACAGGCTCGGTGGCGAGGCGCGAATTATCGCGGACAGCGCCGTTGACGGCAGCTTTCGGTGGCGCACCGGCATGTCGGGAAAACGGCACTACTTTTCGCTGACACCAACCGCCGGAGAGGCATTCACGTATGCCTCTCGCGTATTGCCGTTAGAGGGTGGCCGTAATTTTCGCGACCTCGGCGGCTATGAAACCGCGGATGGCAAACGCATCAAGTGGGGCAAGGTATTCCGCTCAGGCGTTATGAGTGGACTGACAGACGGCGACTACGACTATCTTTCCTCGCTTGGCATCAAGACGGTCTGTGATTTGCGCGCCGCTGACGAGCGCGAAGCAGAGCCAACCGAATGGCGGGCAGGTGATATCGATTACGTCACTTACCCGGACCCCGAGGAGCGCGGTACGAGCACACTTGCCATTTTGGCCGAAAAAGATGTCACGCCAGAGCAAGTGGCTAAGGCCATGGCTGATGGCTATGTCGGTATCGCCTATCAACAAGCGCCCGCTTACCGCTCAATGTTTGATCGTTTGGCCGGCGGCGAAATCCCGCTTGCCTTCAATTGCTCGGCAGGAAAAGACCGGACGGGCATTGGCGCCGCGTTGCTGCTGACGCTTCTCGATGTCCCGCGAAGCACTATCGTGGCTGACTACGCGCTTTCCGATGACGTCGTTGACTATATGCAAGCATTTTTGAACGACGACGCGCGCGCCAAAGCGGAAGAAAACGGAAGCCCATATGCGTTCCTGTTTCAGCTCCCGCCAGAGACCGTTGAGCCACTGATGCGTTCAGATGCGCAGTACATCGAAGCGGCGTTGACAGCCATCGAAGCCGAACATGGTTCTGTAATGCGCTATATCCAGAAAGAGCTCGATGTCACAGATGCGGAGATCCAAAGCATTCGCGCAGCGCTACTCGATTGAGAATAGGAGGACCATGGAGGGTCCGCATTTTTGTCGGTGGTACCGTTAGGCTTGCACCGATAAACCAAGATTCGATGGAGCGATAAGCGTCTTCGTGAAGCAGCTAAGTTGAGCTCGCATTGAGCTGTGACATCGCCGGCGCGCGACTCTGCGTTAACAACACCAGACAAATCGCCATACCGATCGCCGTCGCTGGCGGAATCGCATTCACACCAAACTCACCCACAATGGCGCCAGCCAGTATGGCCGCCCATGCAAACCCGCTCGTTTGCAATGGCGCAGCGATTGCTCCCCAGCGCCCCTCGTCATCTAACGATCCGGCGAGATCTAGCAACACCGGAAAATTAAACTGCAGGGCGAGCACCGCGGGTACGAGCGCCACGTAGAACATGGTGAGGGCAGTGGCGTGGACAACACCGTACCAACCAAGCGCGCAGACGACGAACGCAACCGCCAGTGGACGTCTCGGGCCAACACGTTCACTGACCCAACCACCTGCTAAACACGCAAGCGCGGAGACCAGCAATAGAATCCCAATACCACTGCCTGCCTCGGCATAACTCGCACCGAGCCCTTGCGCGATTGTGAACATGTAGGTGAACCCAAGACCGGAGCTCGTAATGAACACCACGGCCATGGCGACCACTGCGATGCCCTGTCGTGTCACGACCAACGGCGAGGCTGGTTTCGAATCATCAGTAGCGAGGGCTGCACCGCGATATGGCAGCATGAATACAACTAATACGGAAGCAATGAGCGCTGCAACCAGGTAGCCGCCGCGCAACCCCGCTTCGCCAACCGCCCAACCAACGCCAGCGATCATTGACGACATGAGCAGCACACCCACCATGTCGGCTGCCCCGAACAACGGACCCGACTTTTCGGTCATCGCAATTTGTCTTGAACTTGCGCCCATCAATGCGCCCACTGCGATACCGCCCACGAGTTGCAGTGCGATGAGACCTGTCGCGTAAGCATGGACATACGCGCTCGCCAGTTCGCTGACGATCAGCGCGATACCAAGAACGATCGCCAGCGAGCGAACTGACACCTTACTGGTCAGCGGTGCGATCATTGCTGCGATGGCGATGCCGATGAAGGGCGTGGCCACAGCGAGTCCCGCGAGTGCGTCGGACCAACCGTGCTCCTCAACAAAACGCGTTAAGAGAACCGGCTTCATGGCTGAGAACAGTGTCGACATGCTGTAGGCAGCCGCTGTCGCGACTAACAAACAGATATGACGTCGATAGACGTTATGACGTTCAGACATCGAAGCGTGCCTTGTGCGATGCCTCAATGCGCGCCTGTAAGTGGGCGCCAGCAGTCGTCGGCGCAAAGGCCGCCGACTCGTTGCTGGATAAGCAGCTGGGTAGTGCCGATACTTCGGTGACGCTATCTGGATCGACAAACATCGCGATCGACTGCCGTGATTGGTCACCGGATATCGGCTTCACCCGATGCGGCGTTGATCGGTAACGCCCGTTCGTCCAGACCTCAAGAAGATCACCTGAATTGATGACCACTGCGTCAGGATCCGCCGCGACGGGTTGCCACTGGCCATCGGACGCCCGCACCTCGAGCCCACTAACGTTCTGCTGAAACAGCAGCGTCAACAAGCCATAGTCGGTATGCGCACCGGCCCCCAACTGCCCTGGCTCAACCGCACGATCGCCGATAGCGGGGTAATGCAACAAGCGCAGCGTGACATTCTCACCCGAATGATGTTGTACGAAGAACTCTGGGTCGAGATCCAATGCGTGTGCGATGACCCGCATCAATTTGAACGCTGCGCGGAGACACTCTGAATAAAACGCGGTCATCTGCGAACCAAATGCCGCACTGGGCCAACGCGAATCATCGAGCGGTCTATTCACAACGTTGCGCATCGTAAACGTCTCTTTCAAATCAGCAGGTGCTGTCGGGTCGAGATGCTCTTCCGCGACACCCTGGTACCCAAAATTCTCGCTCGCCGATTGGTACGCGCAACGTTGCTTGACCGCATCGTTACCATCAAAGAACTCGCGTGCAGAACCGAACACATCGACGATGTCTTGCTTCGGAATACCAAAATTCCGAATCGCCATAAAGCCAACTTCTGAGAGCGCGCGGTCGACGTCGCGCGCAAGCGACGCCGTCGCGGCGGGATCTCGTTCGTCATAGCCGGCGAAATCGATGACAGGCAGCGTATTCATATCACGACCATCATAGATCAGTTGGCACGCTCCGGCTCGAGCAATTGGTCATAGATGATGCCTCGCAGTCGCGACACCTCGTCGACACCGCCCGTGGCCGGTGTTTGCACCTGCGACATGATCAGTCCGACGTAACCAGACTCGATATCAATCCAAAACGCCGTGCCTTCGTAACCCCCACCCACAAGGAAACCGGGCTTCTGGTCTGGCAGATTGTCAAACTTGCCGCTCGTTACCCAAATATTGAAGCCATTATGACCATAAGCATTATCGAGCTGAGTCTTCGGCGAATACCAGTCTCGCACCGTCGTCTCATCCAACAGCCGAACGCCGTCCAACTCGCCCATACTGCCCATCAAACGCAGGAACTTGGCGTAAGCTTTGGTTGTTCCCGCCATGCCTTCTCCACCAAAGAAGACCTGGGTATCGGCAGCATACTGCGGCACAGGACCACCGAAGATATCGAGATCATCCTCGCCCGCCATTTCTAATACACCCTTCTTGCCGATCACTTTTGGGTAGGTCGCCACACCATCGGGCAGCCGGTAGGTCAACGTGTCGGCAATGCCAAGTGGCCCGGTGAGATGTTCCTCGACGATCTCATCAAACGGTTTACCAACAGCGCGTTCAGCAACCAGTCCAAGGACTGTGGTGCCGATGCCATACTGATGGTCGCCGACACCACCGGGGTGCAGCGGCAATGTGGCGATACGCGCGATGAGATCTTCGGATGTTGTTGCTTCCGGAAGTCGCGCGGCATTCATCGCGTTGTTGAGACACGCGTAGGGTGTGTACGGATAGTAAAACCCGTCATTGTGATTTAAGAGATCTTCGATCGTGATCGGCCGAACCGGTTTACGCAACCCAGCCTCACAGCTGCCCGCTTTCGCGTCGTCACTCAGTACCCTTAAGTTTTCAAACTCAGGCAGATATGTCGTGATCGCATCCTTGCGACTTAAGACCCCCAACTCTTCGAGGCGCAGGATCGTCGCAATCGTCACGCTCTTGCTCATGGACCACACTCGCATCCAGCTGTCGCCGTTCGGTTCGCGCGTTGTGAACTCAGGATTAACAACACTGTGTTCATACACAACGTCGCCATCGAACTTTTCGACGCGTACGTACAGAAACGGAAAGCCGCCACGAGCCACAACGTCATCGATGGCCGCATCGACGAGGGTGTCCGCGGTGGTTGTGCCATCAACTTGCGTTAGTGAGTCACTGGACTTTTTCGAACAAGCGGATAGCCCAACGGCAGCGAACGCAGCGAGCCCGGAAAGAAACAGAATACGCGTTTTGATCATCATTGCTGTTGCCCCTAGTTACAGCGAACTCTTGATTAGCGATGCGAAAGCGCCACACCGCAGACTGCGCCTGAGTATAGCGGGACCGGTTGATACATTCCCCATTGGACCTGCCAATCCCACCGAGTGACCTGGTCATCGGCATACAACAAGTGTGATTAGCGGCCTCCGACCAAACGACCCTGTTGTTCACAGGCATGCGACGATTGTGCTATCACTGACAGTCCATCACGAAAGAAGAAGGAAACAGATCATGCTCGAAGCATTGCCTTGGATCGTTGTCGTGATGGCATTGGTTGCCGTGCCTACCGGCATCGTCCTGTGCCACAAGCGGGTGAGCCGTTGGGTCGCGCTCAGCGTGATTGTTTATCTGATCAATGCGGTGTTCGCCGCCTGGTATCTCGCGCCGTGGGATTACTGGAGTTATTGGCTGTACCTCGTCTTCTGCGCGATTGCGGTGATTGGGGTTGTCGCCTGCCTTATCAAAATGCGGAATGCTGGCTGGCGACGGCCGAACTGGGCGGGCTTCGTTGGGGCCGTTTTGACACTGGTGGGTGGCGCCTATCTGATGATGCAGAATGTGTTGGCGACCGCTGCACGAACCGAACCTTCGAACGCAATCGACCTTCAATCACCGTTGCGCAACGGCACGTTCAAAGTGGTTCAAGGCGGCACAGCACCGCCACTGCAAACGGGGCATGCGGGTGTACCGTCGCAACGGTATGCCGTGGATTTGGTGAAGTTGAATAGCAGCCTCCGAATCACGAGCCCTTATCTCGACACGCAAAATTTCGAATCGCATGCGATTTGGGAAGAGCCCGTATACAGCCCGTGTGACGGGGCCGTCGTTTGGTCGAGGGATGGCATTGAAGACACAAGTGAACTCGACCTTAAAAGACCCGCTGGCAACGTCGTCGGTATCGACTGCCAAGGCGTCACGGTGATGTTGGCCCACCTTCGCGAAGGCAGCGTCGCTGTTCAGCAAGGCGATAGCGTTGCAGTGGGCCAGCTGCTGGGCACAATCGGTATGTCCGGCAGAACCTTCGGTCCACACCTGCATATGCACGCGGAGCAAGGCCCCTTGAAGCAAGACTTCTCCGACAATGCGCCAGTCGCATTCACGTTGGATGGGCGCTTTCCGTATACAGGGTTGATCATGGCGATACCAGAAAAGACAGTGAACTGATGCAAGACTCGGCCGACTGGCTAAAAAAGGAAATTCTCGAAAGCCTCGCTGGTGACGAAGCATCTCCCGCGTTCACGGTAGCAGGCAGTGACGGGCAACCCTCCCGATTTGATGTCACAGGTCTCGCGGCAAGTGCCATGGGTGCAGCGCTTGCGGCGCTGCGTGGTTTCGTCGACCCCGGTGATTCGACACCCTTTAGTGTCGATCGTGCGTTGGCATCGCATTGGTTCGATGCGTCCATTGAACCGCAGGGCTGGCAACTGCCACCGATTTGGGATGCGATTGCCGGCGTTTATCGCACGAAAGATGACAACTGGATCCGCATTCACACCAATGCATCGTCGCATCGCGCAGCGGCGCTTCGAGTACTCGATTGCGAGGCGAGTCGCGATCGCGTTGCCGAGACCATCAGCCGCTGGGACAGCAATGCGCTAGAACAGGCAATCGTCGATGCCGACGGGTGTGCAGCAGTGCTGCGTTCAGCAACGGAATGGAATAATCATCCACAAGGCAAAGCCGTCAAATCGGAGCCACTGATCGCATGGTCACAAACCAATGACGCGCCACGCGAGAACAGATCAACAGCTTCTCGCGGTTCTTTAGACGGCGTGCGAATCCTGGATTGCACGCGCGTTCTCGCAGGCCCCGTGTCAACGCGATTTCTTGCTGGGTTCGGCGCAGATGTACTACGTATCGACCCACCGGACTGGCAGGAAGACAATGTCGTGCCGGAGATCACCCTTGGCAAGCGACTCGCCACGTTAGATCTGAAATCACCCGAAGGCAGAGCTGTTTTTCTTTCTCTGCTGAGCGAGGCTGATGTGTTCGTCCATGGTTATCGACCAGGTGCCCTGGATGCAGTGGGACTTGGTCAAGAACAGCGATTGTCCGCTAACCCGCAGTTAATCGAAACAACGTTGTCGGCCTATGGTTGGAGCGGACCTTGGGCGAAACGACGGGGCTACGACAGTCTCGTGCAATTCAGTTCCGGAATAGCCTATTTGCCACCCGATGACGGCGCGCCCATCTCATTGCCCGTGCAAGCGCTGGATCACGCAACCGGTTACTTGATGGCCGCCAGTGTGCTTCGGGCGTTGCGGCTACGCGATGAACGCGGCGAGTGTTGGTCAGCGCGACTATCCCTCGCAAGAACAGCAAGCCTGTTGCAGGCTACCGAGTCCGAAACCACCGCTCCCCCGCTTCGGTCATTAACTGACGCTGATTGGCAAGAAACCGAAGAGCAAACTGACTGGGGCAAAGCAAGGCGGCTGCGCTTTCCTGTCGACTCGACATGGGCGCAACCGACATGGACGCTGCCTGCGAGAAGTTTACATAGCGATACTCCGCGCTGG
>JBCAZE010000004.1:0-53789 GCA_039700805.1 Pseudomonadota bacterium
TAACACACCTGGCTTCGCGTAGGCCAACTCATGGCCACCATCGAATGAGGTCAGCGTCGACTGAGCGATAAGTCGATGATGCTCCTCGGCGGCAGCAAAGGGCACCAGGCCATCGTCGCGCCCGTGAACAATGATCGTTGGCGCTTGAACACGCGTGAGCATGTCGCGCAATGGACGTTGATCGGTATCCGTTAGATTACGGGCGTAACCCGTTCCCAGAATGATGTCGTCAAGCGCGCCAAAATGCGGCAGCAACCACTGTGCGCCTCGCAACAGTGTCAGCTGACCCGCGTAAACCGCATGGTTCATCGTGTAATTGCCGAACAACTCGAGTTCCTGCACGCCGATGGTCGCGATCAACGTCAGTGACTGTGTCAATGAGGGATAGTCCGCCGTCAGTTTGATCGCTGCGGCCCCACCTTGGCTGTAGGCAATGACATGAACAGGATGTCGTCCACGCTGACGCAGCCAATCGGCCATGTAAAGTCCGTGTGTCAGACTGGAGTAATCTTCAAGTGGCTGCGCGGAGCCACCAAAGCCTGGTAAGTCTGGTACCAGCACATGATGACGCGCCGACAAGCGAGTCGCTAAACCGACCATCGCAGAAGAGGCCACCGGTGTTCCATGCAGAAGCAAGATGGATGGTTTGTCCGGCGATGCTTCGCCAAATTCTCTAAACGCGAGGCGTATGTCGGCGTCGAGAAGGCGTATGCCATCGCGCGCTTGCAGCGATGCATATTGCAGGTGCGATTGCGGTGGCTTCGGTGGTGCGATCATCCTCCATGTGTTGGAGAACATCAGCAAGATAAGCCACAAGCCTAAAAACAGTCTTGTGCGCGACACCGTTCAATGACCGGTCAGTCTATTTTCCGCAATCGGCATAGCGCAATGTCGACGGTGCAACACCAAATCCTTCATGCAGGCGGAGGCCAAGTGCTTTTGCCGCGGCCGCGATCAATGCGTCATGGTGAACGGTATGGCTAACTAGAAACTGCATCTCTCGCAATCCGGTACTCGGTACCGACAGACAGGTGCTTGCTCGCGACCCGCAATCCATGACAACCATGATCGGTGCCAGAAGACCCTCATGCGATAACGCTGCAAGCTGTTCTCTTGTGCTCTCGATGCGCTGCAGCGCTTTCTTGGTCGAGTATTGCGTTTCGGTATCGCGTTCACGTTTGTCGTAGTTGATCTCACCGGAATTGAGGCCAGCAAAAAACGCATCGTAATGATCGAGGATATGCCTGACATGAGCACCAATACCGCTATCGCAGGGAGGCACCGCGCGGCGATAGTCTTCCTCGCGAATTTGGCTCACCACGGCATGTAGCTGGTTTAGACAAGCAAGATTGTCCTGGCATAGCGCATCCCCTGCGAGGCAGGGTGCGAGCGGATTACTGATATTTTCTGAAGGCATAACTTTTCCGATAGTCCGGCATCGGCGAGGCCGGATTATTTTTCGATTGTAGTGTCAAAATACTGCGACGGACATCGAGTGCGAGTGTTTTTCGGTCGTCGCTATATAGCGTGTCGCCAGACAGTCGCAAATCGCATTCCCATCCTGACAAGTGCATCAGCTTGAAGACGTGGGCACCAAAAGACATGTCGCCGAAGTAGCAGATGGCGGTATCGGCGGGCGGATCGCTCTCGTTCGTATTGAACGCGATGGCGGCAGTAGTTACTGGTGTTTGTGTGCGGACCGCGATCTCGAGAAGCGATGGACGAACAGGTAGCACCCATTCGCTATCCGAGCTGGTCCCTTCAGGGAATACAACAACATTATCTCCACGCGTCAACGCGTTGGCGATATCGGCATTGGCGCGCGGAATGTCGCGACTGCGTTCACGAGAAATGTAGATTGTGTCTCCGAGTCGTGTCATCGAACTGATAACGGGCCAGTTTTTTACATCGGCTTTCGAAACAAAAACAGCCGGGACATATTGCGCGATAACCAGAATGTCGAGATAGGAGAGATGGTTACTCGCTAACAAGCACTGCGTTGTTGGCAGCGCGCCGTGTACGCGTGTCTTGCCGCCAAGAACCCGGCAAACGCTTCGCGCCCAGATGCGAAAAAATATAACGCGGACGTGTCGTTTCCCTGCTGGCCAGAAGAAAAAAGCGAGTTTTAGTAACCCGAGCGACAAGGTCACAATCAACGTGATTAGCACAATGATCGTGAAACGTACTAGCGCTAGTAAACGTCTGCCGATACTGGGCGCAAAGGTTTGTTCTGCGACAGACTCAGCCATCCAAAAACAACCGTTTCGCCTGTTCGTCCAGAGATCGAATATCAAAGAGCGTCAAATAGTCGATGGTCGAAAACTCACGGTCGAGTGCTGGTCCACTGACGATCTTCGCTCCGTAAGTGAGATAAAGACGCATCAGTTTCGGCACGCGCGGTTTTTCAATCGCATCGAGGTTGGTCGGGTAGGGGCAAGCAAAGGTGTCTCGAACGCGAACGATGACATCGTCTGCGCATGACCCTTGTTCTTGTAGGCGCTTGTAGAGCGCGTGCCCTTCGGCGGGGTCTTGGCTGGTAAGGGAACAGCACCCGAAAAAGTAAAGGTGTCCGCGCGAAGTCATATATCGGGCAAGACCTTTCCAGAGTAAAAATAGTACGCGTGTGTTGCGGTGCTCCTCGTGGATGCAGGCACGGCCGAGTTCTATCGTGCGATCGAGGATGTCGTCACCCATATCCGAAAGAACAAATTCTGTATCTGAGTAAAACCCAGCGCCACGATTGGCCATGGTTCGGTCTTGCATACGGTACGTGCCGATCACGTCGCCGGTCCGACGGTCCTCTACGAGCAGGTGATCGCAGTGGGCGTCGAATTCATCCTGGTCCTGGCCAGTTGCGTAAGACGCACTCAACCCTTCGTTGAGTTCGAGATTAAACACGGCAAAACGTAACGCGCAAATGCGCGCCAAATCTTCCGCGCCGGTCGCCAAACGCAACGTGTAATTCCCGGCACTGAGCCTTATGGCGTTCGCGTCGCGACAATCATCGCTCGACGCGGATGTCTGTTGTGATACTGAGCTCATTGCAACTCCCCATTCCATTGCAGCGCCGGACTTCACGTGTTCGAGGGCACCACATCAAAAGCGAAACGCGACCCAATGTCGCTTGCCGATGTGACAGTTATGTTACTGCCGCCTCATTGAACTTCGGTTGAATTCAGCGCCGCATTAACGCTTTCAATCGACAAGACCCGTAGGCACGCGTGTTTATGACAGAGCCTGTGATCTTTGGTTATCGCTGATAAAACCGCAGTTTTTGCTGCTGGAGTGTCCCCGAACGCCGTCGATTGTAGCAATGCAGCCCGTTTTTGGCAGTCAAAACAGGATTTTTGAAGCGATTCTCAGCGCTGCGATGACCAAAAAGCCACCAAAGACTCGCTTAAGCGTTCGTTGCGGTGTCCTAGACGACAACTTCGCACCTACCGGTGCCAACAGCATGGCGCCGACGCCAAATGCCAAAACGGACGGTATATGGACGTAGCCGACAGACAAAGGTGGTCTGGCAGCTGCCGACCAGCCGCCGACAATAAACCCTATTGATGCGGGGATGGCTATGACCAGTCCAATGGCAGCGGATGTCCCAACGGCGCGCTGCATCGAGTGGCCGCGGGAGGACAACAAAGGCACCGAAAAAGAGCCCCCGCCGATCCCGAGCCAGGAAGAGGCGAAACCAATAGCAACCGGCCAATTCGGTGACGTCGGACGTGGGGTGCGGGTCGCTTCCTGGCTGGGCGATTGCTTGCCGGTCAAGAATTTCATGCCGACGACAGCGGCAAACAGTGCGAAGCCTATTCGCAAAAAATCCCCGCTGACCCATTTCGCGGCAAGCCCGCCGAGTAAGGCGCCGATGAGCACTGGCAGCCACCATTTGGAAAAGACGGCCGTATCGATCGTGCCAAGCCGTCGATGTGCATAGGCAGATGTGCTCGCGCTAAAGATGATCACGGTCAGCGAGGTTGCGAGCGCAATATGCATAGCAACGCCTGTGTCGACGTTCATTTTCGACAATACCAAGAGGGTAGCGGGGACCAAGATGATACCGCCCCCGATACCTAGTAACCCGGCCATTAAGCCGGCGCTGAGTCCACCGATGATAAGAATGGCGAGAAGTTCGGGCTCTGGCATAAAGATCACTTTCAGTCGGTTCCGCGCCTCCCGCAATCCGAGTGTGCGCTGGTTATGCTCAACGGCACTGCAGTATACTGATCGGCCTAACAATTGTTCAGGTAGAGATAACGTGACAACGATAAATCGACGCGTATTGCTGGCAAGTCGCCCGTCAGGCTGGGTCAGCGAAGAAAATTTCACAGTGGATGAGCAACCGGTGGGTTCTCCAGCGGATGGCCAGGTGTTGTGCCGCAATCTGTATTTATCTGTTGACCCCTATATGCGTGGTCGAATGAACGACGTTAAGAGTTACGTACCGCCGTTTCAGATCGGTGAGCCTCTCGCCGGGGGTGCAGTCGCGGAAGTGATCGAGAGTCGCGCGGACGGATTTCAAAAGGGCGATCACGTCATGGGTATGCTCGGCTGGGAGTCATTTTCATGCGTTGACGCTGCCGGACTTCGCAAAGTCGAAGCCGGAGAGCATCCGTTGTCATATCATCTCGGCGTCTTAGGCATGCCGGGTCTCACGGCTTACGTCGGATTGATGACCGTCGGCGAGTGTAAAGAAGGCGATTCCGTTTTTGTCTCTGCCGCGTCAGGTGCTGTTGGTTCCGTTGTCGGACAGATCGCAAAGAATGTCGGCTGCCGCGTTGTCGGCAGCGCTGGGTCTGATGACAAAGTGGCGTGGCTTGTTGATGAGCTCGGGTTCGACGGAGCATTCAACTACAAGACAGTTGATAGTGTGCATGCGCGCATGCGGCAGGCATTCCCAAAAGGTATCGATGTCAACTTTGAGAACGTAGGTGGTGAGATCTTTGAGGCTGCGATCTGGAACATGGCGCCATTCGGTCGAATCGCACTGTGCGGCATGATTGCGAACTATAACGATCGACCTGAAGAGACGCCCCCAGGGCCGCGTGGCATGACGGCGCTCATCGGCAGAAATGTAAAGATGCAAGGCTTCATTGTTTCCAACTACGCGAGCGATGCGCCGAAATGGGATGCCATGGCTCGTGAATGGTTGACCGCAGGCAAGCTTCAGTATCGTGAGACGGTAGCGAAAGGCATCGAAAATGCGCCCGGTGCATTTATCGGCATGTTGAAAGGTCAGAACTTCGGCAAGCAGATTGTCAAAATCGCGGAGTAGCTAGTATGCAGAAGTACCTGACCGCCTGTTTCTTGAGCGTCGTCATCGCTACGTCGCAGGCCGCTGCGCAACAGCAGCCTTCGATCATCGATTATGGCGCACGGCACCACGCAGCGGTGGATGATAGCGGCATGGTCGCGGTCCAAAATGCCATTGCGGCAGAGGTCGGCGCGGCGGTACTCGCGGAAGGTGGCAATGCCGTTGATGCGGCCGTTGCGGTTGGTATGACGCTCGCTGTCACGCTGCCACGTGCCGGCAACCTAGGCGGTGGTGGTTTTATGTTGGTCTACCTCGCGGAGGAAAACAAAACCATTGCGATCGACTATCGAGAGAAGGCCCCGGCAGCCGCAACGGCGGACATGTATCTCGATGAAAATGGCGATCCTATCGCAGCCTTGTCGCGTTTCAGTTATCGGTCAGCCGGCGTCCCGGGCACCGTTGCTGGTATGCATCATGCACTGACTCGTTACGGTACGATGGAATGGTCCGAACTACTCGCGCCGGCGATACGTGTCGCAGAACGCGGCATGCGCGTTAGCCCTGACCTTGCAACAGCCCTGAAGCGCAGGCGCGAGCGCTTAGGTGCGGATCCTGCAACGCTCAAGGCTTACTACAAACCCAATGGCGAAGCGTATGAGACCGGTGAGATTCTGAAGCAACCCGACCTTGCTTGGTCGTTGCGTCAGCTCGCAAAGGAAGGCCCGGATGCATTTTACAAAGGCGCGATCGCGGCTCGCATAGTGAGGGCAATGGAGGCCAATGATGGCCTCATAACAGCAGCGGACTTGGCTGCCTACAATGTGGCGGAAAGAGAACCTGTTCGAGGGACTTATCGCGGGTACGAAGTCGTGGCAATGCCACCGCCAAGTTCCGGTGGTGTCTTGCTGATTCAAATTCTGAACGTCCTTGAGCAGTTCGACGTCGCGGAAGCGGGATTCGGTAGTGCGAGGTACCTTCATTTAGTGACAGAGGCTATGCGCACGGCTTACGCAGATCGCAGTCGTCACCTCGGCGATCCAGATTTCTACAACGAGCCGTTCGATTGGTTGATGAGCAAGGCGTACGCGCGCGAGATTGCGGATGCGATTGATACCAAAGTCGCACGTAAATCCAGCGATGTAGCGCCAGCGACCGCACCGGTGGCCGAAAGTCCTGATACGACGCACTACGGTGTTATGGATCGTTATGGCAATGCGGTCGTGAATACGTACACATTGAATTTTTCCTATGGCAGCGGCATCACAATACCCGGCACCGGTATTCTCATGAATAACGAGATGGACGATTTCTCTGCTAAGCCAGGGACCCCCAATGGCTATGGCTTACTCGGTAACGAGGCGAATGCGATTGAGGGAATGAAACGCCCACTGAGTTCAATGACGCCGACGATCGTCTTCAAAGACGGGAAGCCATGGATTGCCACAGGTAGTCCAGGCGGCAGCCGAATCATCACGACGGTGCTTCAGGTGGTTGTCAATATTATCGATTTCGGCATGTCACCGGTCGACGCGGTATCCGCGCCTCGTGTGCATCATCAGTGGTATCCCGATCGGCTGTTTCTCGAGTATGGCTACAGTCCCGATACGCTCGCTTTGTTGGAAGCGATGGGGCACGACGCCGATATGCGGCGACGCACGATGGGCAGCGCTCAGACGATTGTTTATGAAGATGGCCTATTCAAAGGTGCCGCTGATCCTAGACGTCCGGACGCATTGGCGCTTGGTCCAAGAGATCTCGCGTGTCGAAATGGTGAGGTGGCCTGCTCACATTAATGTGAGATAGCGCGACGCGACGTTTCCAGGCCGGCTATAATGGCGCGCTTTGCCTAACTGGACACCCGCCGATGCAACCCCCGCAGAAGCTTCGAAACATCGCCATTATTGCCCATGTCGACCATGGGAAAACAACGCTAGTCGATCAGCTTTTAAAGCAATCTGGCACCCTGGACGAACGGGCCGACGTGCCTGATCGCGTGATGGATTCCAATGATCTCGAGCGGGAACGTGGCATCACGATTCTTTCGAAGAACACCGCGATTCGTTGGGATGACTGGCGCATCAATATCGTCGATACACCCGGTCACGCCGACTTTGGCGGAGAGGTTGAGCGTGTGCTCTCGATGGTCGATAGCGTCTTGTTGCTGGTGGATGCTGTTGAAGGTCCGATGCCACAGACGCGGTTTGTCACCTCAAAGGCCTTTGCCCGAGGCTTTACGCCGCTCGTCGTCATCAACAAAATCGATCGCGATGGGGCGCGTCCAGACTGGGTGTTGGATCAAACGTTCGACTTGTTCGATAGGCTGGGCGCAACCGATGAGCAGCTCGACTTTCCGGTGGTTTACGCTAGCGGCTTAGCTGGCTTCGCGGGTACCGAGCCGGATGTTGTCGACGGTGATATGCGTCCCTTAGTTGATGCCGTTATCGAACATGTTCCCGCGCCGAACGTCGATCGCGACGGTCCGTTACAACTTCAGGTGACAAGTCTCGACTACGATCCTTATGTGGGGGTGATCGGTGTTGGGCGCGTTAGCCGCGGCCGTGTCGCACAGAATGAACCGCTGACGGTGATCGACGCAAACGGCAAGACGCGGAATGCGCGTATTCTCGAACTCTATGGCTTCGATGGTCTTAATCGAATCAAAGTGCCGTCGGCAGAAGCGGGCGATATTGTGGCATTCAGCGGTGTCGACCCACTGAATATTTCGGATACCTTGTGTCAGCGCGACGCGGCAGAGGCGCTTCCAGCGCTGACGGTGGATGAGCCGACGATCAGCATGACCTTTCAGGTCAACAAGTCACCGCTCGCAGGACGTGAGGGCAAATTCATGACGAGCCGCCAGATCAAAGAGCGGCTCGATCAAGAACTTAAGCACAATGTCGCGTTGCGGGTTGAAACACGGGATGACCCCGATAAGTTCAAGGTGTCTGGACGCGGTGAGCTGCACCTGTCTGTGTTGATCGAGACCATGCGCCGTGAGGGATTCGAGTTGGCGGTGTCACGACCAGAGGTCATCGAGATTGAACAAGACGGTGAAATCTTGGAGCCATTCGAGCACCTAACCGTAGATTTTGATGAAGAATACCAAGGTGCGGTGATGACCAGACTCGCCGACCGTAAAGGTGAATTGCTGTCAATGAGCGCAGAGCAGCAGGGTAGGAGCCGGCTTGAGTATCGTATACCGTCGCGAGGTCTTATCGGATTCCGCACGGAGTACCTGAGCGCAACAGCAGGCACAGGTTTGATCTATCACGTGTTTGACGCGTATGGCCCACGCCTTAAAGGCTCGATCGCACAACGCAATAATGGCGTATTGGTGTCGATGGTGGCCGGTAAGTCGCTGGCGTTCGCACTGTTCAATTTGCAAGAACGTGGTCGACTATTCATCGATCATGGGACCGAGGTCTATGAGGGCATGATCGTCGGTATCCACTCGCGCAACAACGACCTGGTGGTGAATCCCACCAAGGGTAAACAGCTGACGAATATTCGCGCAGCGGGCAGTGATGAGAACTTGCTACTCACGCCGCCGATTAAGTTTTCGTTGGAGCAGGCGCTCGAGTTTATCGATGATGATGAACTCGTTGAGATCACACCTGAGAGCATTCGCTTACGCAAGAAACTCCTCAAAGAGTCCGATCGTAAGCGCGCTTCACGACAGGCCAAAGCAGACTGACGCCATCGCTGGGGACCACCTCGTTGATCTCCATCTAGGTCTTTTTGTCGGCTGGTGCGTGATGCGCAGGGTGTGCCTTCTCAAATGCCGGCAACCCTTGGCAATGCGCATCGACTGATTCGATGGTCGGGTAGTCATCGAGTGCAATGTCGAAGCGGCGGGCATTGGCAACTTGTGGGATCAAGAATACATCGGCCATCGTCACCGAGTCGCCGACGCAGTAGTCTCCGTTTCCGCTTGTTTCTCGGAGGATGGCCTCTAGTCCATCGAAGCCCCGACGAATCCAGTGGCGATACCATTCCGCAACACCTGCATCATCCTGCTGATAGTGGGCACGTAGGTATTTCAAGACGCTGAGATTGTTGAGTGGGTGCATATCACAAGCAATCAATGCGGTGATTTCTCGCACGCGTTGGCGAGCGGGTTGGTCGGAGGGTAGCAATACCGGTGTCGGGAATTTCTCTTCGATGTAATCGCTGATCGCTGGCGATTGCGTTAGACGCAGGCCATCGACCTCCAAAACCGGGAGTCCCCCCATCGGGTTGATCGCTCGAAACGCCGCGCCATGTTGCTCGCCTTGGTCCAGTCGGATTTGTACGATGTCGTAGGGTAGCGACTTTAAGTTGAGAAGAATCCGGGCGCGGTAGGACGTGGAACTAAAATGGTAGCCATAAAGCGTAATATTGGGCGATGCCATGGGGTACCTCAGAGGGTTCGTGTATCGAATGCCGCTGCCAGTATAATCGCTATTGGTTTTCGAGCTGAAAGACATTCATGAGACACAAGAATCGTGTTTTTGGGCAGATCAAGGAATGGCAGGAGCAGGGCGAGTCAGTCGTACTCGCGGTGGTCGTTGCTACGCAAGGTTCAACCTATAGCAAAGTCGGAGACTTTATTGCGCTGACGGCATCTGGCGACTATCAGGGCCTCGTCAGCGGCGGTTGCGTTGAGGGTGACCTTGCCATGCGAGCGGCGCGTGTCGCGGCGTCAAACCAATCCGAATATGCGCATTACGACCTTGGTGGAGAGCACGACGCACTTTGGGGCATGGGCGCTGGCTGTGATGGCGACATCGAAGTGTTGCTCGTCGCGATCGATGACGTGTTGGCCCATCAACTGAACCAGGTGTTCGATCGGTATGCGAACGGGGAACCATCCGTATTGATGCTAGGGGCTGATACGCCGCCGCTACTCGTCAAACAGAATGACACTGATGCATCGCCCACAGCGATTGCGGTAATGACAGATCGTCGATCAAAAACGTTGGAAATCGACGGAACACGGCAAATATCGATGTTCATCGCACCGACGCCACGTGTTCTTATCCTGGGCGCCGCACCGGATAGTCATCCTTTGTGTGAGTTGATTCACTTGTTAGGCTGGCAGGTGTCGGTTGCCGATCATCGACCTGCGTATATCGATGCCTTGCCGGCATTTGTTCGTGCGGTCTGCTCGCCTTCCCAAGAGGTGGGCGAACAGATTGACGTGGCAGGATTCAATGTGGCGATGGTGATGAGTCACCATCTCGATGCCGACCGTCACTATTTGTCGGCGATTGCTGGCCATCGCGATTGGGCTTACCTCGGCTTGCTGGGACCTCGCCATCGGCGTGACAAGTTACTAGCAGACCTCGATGCAGATCAGAGAGACTATCTGGATGCGGTATTAGACGGCCCCGCCGGTCTAGAGATTGGTGCGCGCGAACCGGCGTCTATTGCGTTGTCGATCGTCGCGAAAATGCATGCCGCACTGGCATCGGTTCGATTGGTTTGAAGTCGGTTAGTTGAGGTTAAATTTCAGTCGTACCCGAGCGCGCTTGAATGCCTCAGGATCATCGACTGGCAGTGGTTCATAGCGCCAGTCCGAAACCGCATCGACAGCGGATCTATCAAACATCGCATTAGAACTCTCGAAAACCGTGACGTCACGTGTTGTGCCGTCCGCGCCAACGATGAACTGCACGTCAACCCATCCTTCGAGTCGTTGTACCTGCGCGCGCCTTGGATAGATGGGTGGCCGACTTTCTACAACCACCAGCGACACGTCCCGGAGAATGTCCTCCGTGCTTGGCTGTTGCGTCGCCGTATCCGGTTTGCTTTCAGGTTCCACCGGCGTTTCTGTTTTGACGGTTTCCTCTCGAATAGACGCGGGAACCTCGGGTATGGTGGTCAACACGTCTTGTTGATCAGCAGCTGTTTCGTTCGGTGTCGTCGACGCAGACGCCGTCTCAGTGGCCGTGGCGGCTGGCTGCCGAGACGCGACGCTTGTCGGCGCAGATGTCGGTTGAACCGAAGGCCGACTGGCAACATTTCGCAATGACTCGATTTGTCGGCGAACCGATTCCGCTTCTATCGCGTTTGCGCCAGTATCAACGGCGGCCACCCACGCGCGTTCAGCAGTCGCTGCATCGCGCGACTCGATTGCCGTACGTGCTTGTGCCAACAGACCGCTAGCGACGGCGCTCAGCCCGTCTCTCGCTGCCTGGCTGTCTTGATCAACGCTCAGCGCAGAACGGAAATAATAGCGCGCGCTATCATTTTCTGGCGTGACGAGTCGCCCCTGATTTAATCGCTGCGTCGCAGTGGCGAGCAATACATCGAGTTCACTCGCCGACGCGGGGACTGGTGGTGTTGTCGGTGTGGAACCTGTTGCGGCGGCGCTTGTTGTCGATGGTATGCGTGCAGCCAGCGAATCCAGTAATGCAGCGTCGACTATGCCGCCCTCGCGTAGTCGCGACAAGGCGGCATTGGCTTGTTCAAAGTTCCCCGCGGCGATATCGCGTTCCGTCTGCGCAAGATCGAGTCGAGCTCGCTCTTTGCCGACTTGCGCGTTGAAAAATGCGAGCCGCGGATGTCCAGGCACATTCTTGTTCAACGTGTCCAACGCTGTCGCCGCGTCGTCGATGTTATCGTCGAGCAAGTTGCGCTCGATCCCTTCAAAAACCTGAGCAAGTGTTTGATCTAGCGCTGCGCGTAAAGAGGGGTCATCTCGATTCAAAGCGGCGGCTTGAGCGTAATAAAAGACTGCGTTGTCATTCGTCGGCGCCGCGAGCCGGCCTGCCTCATAGGCGTTTTGGCCACTCTCCATCATAGCGTCGATCCGTTCGGCCAAGGTTTGACGCGGTGGCGCATCTGCGGTCGCAATGGCTGATTCAGTTCGGCCGGTATCATTGTTCGAATTCTCGGATTCGCCACCGCCGAAAAGGAATACGCCAATGATGGCGATGACAACGGCAATGCCGGCCAGTGCCAATGGCGGAATAGATCGCATCGCTTCGCTTACTTTACCGAGCGTGCTTGGTTCCAGCTCTTCGTCCAGCGATGGCATGTTGATATCGCTTTCTCGCACGTCCGTCGTGCGAAACAAGCCTGAATCGAAAGTGACACCCTTGATGATGCCGGTCTCCGTCATCTTTTCTTCGACTTCATTGGCCGATAGCGGTACGTCTGTACTGATCAGTGTCAGATGTTTTTTCGCAGACGCTTCAATCGCCAATCGCGATCGACCTGGGCTGATCGGCTTCAGCAGAAACCGGTACACCAATCCGTCGTTGATTAAGCCCATCATCTTTTCGCCATCTTCGCGCCGTCCGGCGACGATCGTAACGAGAGATGGCATAAACCGTCGCAGCTTCGCTGTGATGGTCTCAACGTCTTTGACGGCAACCGCTGCGTCTGTGATCAAGACGCCACTACGACCTTCTTGGACGATGTCGACGGCTTCTTGTAGATTCGGGGCGTGATTGACGACATGGCTGGTACCTGTCGCCGCCCGGATGGTTTTCAAGAAGCTGGAGTCGTTCGTCAGTACGACGAGTTCCACTTCACTGAGTGCAGCAGGTGCATTGACCGCTGCGACGCCTGGCTCTAGCGTCGGAATATCCTGTTTTAGAGACTCAAAGTTCCCGGTAGCAGCAAGGTCGACCTGCATGCTGTCAGTACGGAATGAACCGGTCGCGCCAGTTCGAAAAGAACCGGTTGCATCGGGACTGAACGACGCAGCGTCCCGTGGCCCTGCCGAATGATCATTCGCGGGCTGCGGCAAGTTGCCGGTTTCCTTTGCCTTCAGTTCGAACAACACGGCGGCGCATATTTCGCTGACGCTGACGTTCGCATTGAGAATCTGGTTGAGATGTTTGACCGTGACAAGCGCAGCGACATCGTCCGCCGTCATCGTCTCATCGGCGATCAAGATCCCGCGCGTCGACGGTGAGCGCTTCTTAGCTTCGCGAAGCGCCTCTTGCCCGGTCATGCCCGGCAAGTCTTGTGCTGAGACAATGATGTCGATCGGAGTGATACCAAGCGTTGTTAGCGCCTCGGTACCGGAGGAGGCCATATGGATCGAGTATTGGTCACCGAGCATCGCGGCGCACGGCTGCATCACCGATGGCTCGGGGTGAAGGAACATGACCTGTTTTTTGAATTGATCTACCATGCGCGTCCCTGCCGGAAAGGGTGGGGCGGCAAAAAAATATCCTCTCCGACGGAATTCAGTATAGGTAGTTCGGGATCAGCAAACATTAACACCGCGTGACATTTGTTCGAATCTGTGACGGATTCCACATAATGCCCGTCAACAGTCGCATTCTTGCGCTATTTCGGGGCAATCGAACCAATTAATCCGCTGAGTTCACAGGCGTTTTTGCGCGACTCTGAATCTCCTCAGATAGCAGCGAGATGACCTGGTCTTTCGATAGGATTTGCTGCTTCTTGGAGCCGAGGCGACGCATAGCGACGGTTTGCTGTTCGACTTCACGTTGACCCACCGCCAAAATCACCGGGATTTTCGCGACGCTGTGTTCGCGCACTTTGTAGGCGATTTTTTCGTTTCGAAGGTCTGACTCTGCCTCGATGCCAGCGGCTTGCAGTGCTCTAGTGAGTTCGACGGCATATTCATCGCCATCGGACGTAATCGTTGCGACGACCACTTGTTGCGGCGCGAGCCAAAGTGGCAGGTTGCCCGCATAGTGCTCGAGCAAAATACCCGTAAAGCGCTCGAGTGAGCCGAACATCGCACGGTGTAGCATGACCGGTATATGTCTCTGACCGTCTTCGCCCACATAGCTCGCGCCAAGACGACCCGGCAAGTTCAGGTCGACCTGCAACGTGCCGCATTGCCAATCACGGCCGATCGCATCGCGCATCACGAACTCAAGTTTGGGTCCATAGAACGCACCTTCTCCAGCGTTGAGTGTGTAATCCATGCCGGTTTCTTTTAACGCGGCGAGCAATGCGGCTTCGGCCTGGTCCCAGACAGCATCTTCGCCGACGCGCTTTTCGGGTCGGTCGGCGAATTTGATTCTAATGTCCTCAAAACCGAATTCGGCATAGATATCGAGAATGTCGCGACTGATCGCAACCGACTCTGCCGTGATCTGTTCCATCGTGCAGAAAACGTGCGCATCATCTTGCGTAAATGCGCGTACGCGTAACATGCCATGCAAAGCGCCTGATGGTTCGTAGCGATGCACAGTGCCAAACTCCGCCAATCTGAGCGGCAACTCGCGATAGCTCGTGATGCCTTGTTTGAAGACTTGAACATGGCCCGGGCAATTCATCGGCTTCAATGCATAGACGCGACCATCCTCGGTCTCCGTCGTGAACATGTGTTCACCGAATGTCTCCCAGTGCCCTGATGCTTCCCATAGCGATCGGTCCATCACGGAAGGGGTATGTATTTCTCGATATCCGGATTGCTTTTGACGACTGCGCATATAGTCGATCAGCCGTTGAAACAGGGCCCAGCCCTTGTGATGCCAAAACACAGCACCAGGTGCTTCTTCCTGAAAATGGAACAGATCCATTTGTCGGCCGAGTTTTCGGTGATCGCGTTTTTCCGCCTCTTCCAATTGTCGAAGATACACACGCAACTGCTTGTCGTTCGACCATGCAGTGCCATAAATCCGTTGCAGCATCTCGTTTTTCGAGTCGCCTTCCCAGTACGCGCCGGAAACTCTAAGCAGTTTAAATCCGCTGCCAAGTTTTCCTGTGGAGGGCAGATGTGGACCACGACAAAGATCGATGAAATCACCTTGTCGGTAAAGGCTGATTATTTCGCCTTCGGGGATACGCTCGATTAACTTTGCTTTGTATTCTTCGCCCTGGGCGCGGAAAAAGTCGACGGCGTCATCACGCGTCCATTCTTCGCGAATGAGCGCTTCATCGCGTTTGACAATCTCGTGCATCCGTTTCTCGATGACTTCTAGATCATCGTGAGTAAATGGCGTCTCGCGGGCGAAGTCGTAGTAAAAGCCGTTTTCGATCGCCGGACCGATGGTGACCTGCGTTTCAGGATAGAGCTCCTTGACCGCTTCGGCCATGACATGTGCTGCGTCGTGGCGAAGCAATTCCAGTCCATCATCGGAATCCCGAGTAATGATCTCGATAGCCGCATCCGTTGCCAATGGGCGCGTTAGATCAACAAGGTCTCCATCCACGCGAATCGCGACCGCTGCTTTGGCAAGCGATTTCCCGATGTCCTCTGCAATGGCGAGGCCGGTAACGGCGTCGTCATAGTGGCGCTCGCTGCCGTCTGGAAGAGCAAATTTTGGCATATCCTGAATCGTCCAATGGCGGTCGTCCGACCGCGATGATGTCTTTGGGCTGTTTTGACAAACCGCCCGAAGGTTGAAAGCGCGTTATTGTAGCGGATTCGACAGCCCCTGCCACGCCTGAAAACGCTCGATCAGCCAGCGTTTCGGGTATCATTGGCAAGCGAAAGTCGGGTGAACGCAGGACATTTAATTTATGCAAGCTGAAAGTCATTCAATTCACCACGCCCACGACCATAACCAGTGCGTCAATGAGGCGCTCGAGAAGGCAGAGCAGGTATGCAGCGAACGCGGGCTTCGTCTTACCGCCTTGCGCAAGCGTGTGCTTGAGCTGGTCTGGGGAAGTCACAAGCCTGTCGGCGCTTATGATGTCCTGGACGCATTATCCAGCGATGGGAAGAAAGCGGCGCCGCCCACCGTGTACCGAGCGCTCGAGTTTTTGATGGAGGCAGGTCTCGTCCACCGGCTCGACTCGCTGAATGCGTTCATTGGTTGCCCAGACCCCCGCCATCCTCACAGTGCGCAGTTTTTGATCTGTCGCACATGCCAGTCCGTCATTGAGCTCGATGCGTCAAATATCGATGCTGCGATTAGCGCTGCCGCCAATGCGGAGGGGTTTTCAGCGGAAGAACAGATGCTGGAAGTGCAGGGAGTCTGTCGCGAGTGCCTAGCCGAGCGCTGATTCCAAACTGTTGATATGGATTCTTTGACGCAGTTGGCCTTAGGTGCGGCCGTTGGTCATTGCGTTGCGGGGCGGCGATTTGGCGCAAGTGCTGCCGTCGTCGGTGCGGTGTTGGGTACCTTACCCGATCTTGATGTCTTGATCCGCTACGACGATCCCGTGGCCCAAATGACCTATCACCGAGGTTGGTCACATTCGCTGTTTTGGTTGTCGTTGGCCTCCGTGCCGATCACGTTCTTGTTGTCTCGCTGGCGTCGGTTTTCCAACGCATGGCGCACACTTTGGATGATGGTCTGGCTATGTTTGATCACGCACCCTTTGCTGGACGCGATGACGATTTACGGGACTCAGTTGTTGTTGCCATTCTCCGACACGCCGATTGGAACAGGCAGTGTCTTCATCATCGACCCCCTGGTGACCGTCCCTATCGTTGTCGGCCTTGCGCTAGCAGCTAGGCGTCGCTGGCGTCAGGTTGGTGCGACGGTGGCTGGGCTGTCATTCGCTGTCGTCTATCTGGCATTGGGACTGGGCCTTCAGTGGCGAATGATGACCGTCGCACAGAAGGCGGTTCCGATAGCGAACGCCTCCGTCATTGCGCTTCCAACGCCCTTGAATACGGCCCGTTGGCGACTGCTAGCGCACAATGATTCGACACTGTGCGAGCAATTTTCTAATGCTTGGCAGGCCACAGTCGCCGATCAATGGTATTGCCGAGAGCGCGGTACGAGTTACTTATCGGAGTTTGAAACCCATTGGCCTGTTGCTCGACTGGCTGCGTTTAGCAAGGGCTGGGTCATCGTCGAACCCGTCGACAATATGCTGGTGATTCGCGATGTGCGCATGGGGATCCCGGAGCAGTATCTATTCTCTTTTCGCGTTGCAGAGCAGCATCCAGATGGTTGGCGGGCGATCAGCGCAGAACAGCTGCCCCTGGCAGACAACGCTTTCTCCCGCTGGCGTCGCGCGTATCGAATCGACTGATGGGGAAATGAGCATCGTCTGGATGCATCGCGTACAATGCTCGGCTCTGAATAAACCTCTCGACGACCGATATTTCGAAAATGCAAGACAAAGACCAAACCGACAATAGCCTGCCGCTGGATTTTATTCGTCAAATCATCGCGAGTGATGTGGCGGAACAGCGACTACCCAACGGTCTGGTGACCCGTTTCCCGCCAGAGCCGAATGGGTTTTTACATATTGGCCACGCGCTTTCGATCTCGTTGAATTTTGGTGTTGGCGAAGAGTTCGCTGGCCGGACGTTTCTTCGGTTCGATGACACCAACCCAGAGAAAGAGCGGCAGGAATTCGTCGACGCCATTCGGAACGATGTTCACTGGCTGGGTTACGACTGGCAAGACCGTCTGACGCACGCATCTGATTATTTTGAACGCCTCTACGAGGCGGCTTTGTCCCTGATCGATCAGGGCGATGCGTATGTTGACAGCCTCAGTGCTGAAGAGATTCGTGACTATCGTGGCACGCTCACAGAGCCTGGGCGCAACAGCCCGTTCCGCGACCGATCGGTCGAGGAGAACAGGTCGCTGTTTGAACGCATGCGGGCCGGCGAATTCGATGAAGGCGCGCATGTGCTCCGAGCCAAGATCGACATGGCCTCTCCGAACATTAATCTTCGCGATCCGACGCTGTATCGAATTCGAAAAGTTGAACATCAAAGAACGGGTGGTGCGTGGCCGATCTATCCGATGTATGACTTTGCACATACGCTTTGCGATGTTTTCGAAGGCATTACACATAGTCTTTGCACGCTTGAGTTTGAAGATCATCGTCCGCTTTACGAGTGGTTCGTCGCGCGATACCCACATGATTATCCGCCAAGGCAAATCGAGTTCTCTCGATTGCAGGTGGCGTATATGGTGACGAGCAAGCGGCGATTAAAAGCGCTTGTCGATGGCGGGCATGTTAACGGTTGGGATGATCCAAGGATGCCTACTATCGCTGGCCTGAGACGTCGCGGCTATCCGCCAGCTGCGTTGCGGGAGTTCTGTAAGCGGGTTGGCATCACCAAGAAATCCAAGTTCATTGAGCTGGGTATGTTGGAGTCAGTGGTCCGCGACGCCCTAGCAGACGTGCCAAGACGCTTTGCTGTTATTGACCCGCTGAAGGTGACGATTACCAATGTCGACGCAGGCGAGACCGAGTGGATGACGGCAATGAACCACCCGAATCAGCCGGAGCAGGGTGAGCGAGAGATTCCGTTCTCGCGGCATCTTTGGATCGAGCGTGATGACTTTATGGAAGAGGCGCCTCGAAAATTCTTCCGCCTGAAGCCGGGTGGGGAGGTTCGTCTTAGATACGCCTATATCATGCGCTGCGATGAGGTCATCAAAGATGATAACGGTGACATCGTCGAACTTCGCTGTTCGATTGATAAGGATACGCGGAGTGGCAGCGGCAACGAGCGGAAGGTCAAAGGAACCATTCACTGGGTGTCGGCTGACCATTCGGTCCCCGCGGCGGTCAATTTGTACGATCGCTTGTTTAAGGAGCCAGCCCCTGGTGGGGACGACTTTTTGTCCATGTTGAATCCGGATTCGCTACGTGTCGCGAACGCCCAGTTAGAGCCGTCGCTCGCTTCGGCAAAGGATACCGTGCAGTTCGAGCGGCTCGGGTTTTTCACACCTGATTCCATGGCTGGGGACGACCGGCCTGTGTTCAATCGCGTCGTGACTCTAAGGGACTCATGGGCGAAGCTTGAGAAGCAAGCGATGCAGCAGCTTGGACAGGGCTAAGCCGTTCTTTATCAATAGTCGTAGCGGCTAACCACCGCGTTATCGTTGGGGCGTCTTTACCGGCTTGTTAATCCGCAGCACTGGGTTTGAAGCGGGTTGCGAGATAGATGAACGGGGTATCGATTGCTGCAATCACGACCTTGAAGAGATAGGTGGCGAGCGCGAGCGAGAGTGTGGTTTTCAAATCGAGAATTCCCCACCAGGCTATTAGCGAAAACAATATTGAGTCGATGAGCTGCGCACTGATCGTGGAGATATTGTTTCGTAGCCAAAGCTGTTTGCCGTCGGTCGCTGTTCGCAGTCGATCGAACAGATAGACATCGAGTTTCTGGCTGATCAAATAGGCGACCAGCGAGCCAATAACAAGCCGTGGTGAGTAGTTGATAATCGTTGCAAAAGCACCATGGATGTCGGCGGCAAAACCTGCGTTTATGGCGCTGCGACTAGGCTCGAGCATGACCGCTAGACCTAGCATCACGACGACGATGATACTCACGTAGAACCCGAGCATCACTGCGCGGCCGGCCTCGGCGGGTCCGTGCCGCTCGTTCAGCACGTCAGTTGCAAAAAATATGCTGGCGTAGAAGATCAACCCTGCGCTGATTTCAATGCCAGCGACCTGGATCAACTGTGGTGCCAGCAAATTTGCAAGCACAATGGCGCAGCCGATGGCCGCTTGCAGCCCTGCTTTCCCGAACCGATAGTAAAGCAGTACAGCAAACGCCAAATCGGCAGCAGCGATCGCAAGCCAGAGCGCGGTCTGAGAAGTGAAAATAGAGGACACTGACATAGTGGGAAGTGTGGGGCAGTGGTTAGAAATGACAGCGGCGCAGCCGATGATTCGACTGCGCCGCTTAGTCGCTTTAACGCGCGACGCGAAATCCGCTGGCTAGTCTAGCGGATAGTTGTCGAGATGATAGTCGGCATTGCCAAACAGCGTGTCGATCATTGTTAGTCGCTTGAAGTAGTGCGCAACGTCCAGCTCCCAGGTGACGCCCATGCCGCCATGAAGTTGAACTGCTTCTTCGCCAAGCTTACGCCCCTCGGTACCAATCTGAATCTTCAGCGCGGATATTGCAGCAAGCGCTTCATCCATGTCGCCATCATCGTATTTCATCACGGCGTGTAGCAAGAGCGATCGCGATTGTTCGTAAATCACAAACATGTCCACCATACGGTGTTGCAACGCTTGGAAACTCGCGATCGGTGCACCGAACTGAACCCGAGATTTTGTGTACTCAAGCGTCTTGTAATTCAGTGTTTGCATGATGCCTACCGCCTCTGCGCAGATGGCAATCGTCGCTTCGGCAATCACAGCTTGCAACGTAGCAAAACCTGCATTTTCATCGCCAAGCAATTGCTCTGCACTGATCCGCACATCGTTCAGCTCAATCTCTGCGGCCTGGCGGGCATCAACCGTTGGATACGCATTGCGTGTAATGCCATCCGCCGTTGCATCAACAACGAACAGGCTAATACCGTCAGTATCTGATTGCTCGCCAGACGTTCTGGCGGCGATGACTAACGTATCTGCCGCGCCACCGTTCAATACGACGGCTTTACGACCATTGAGTACATAGGCGTCGCCGTCTTTCGTTGCCGTGGTTGCGACATTGTTGAGGTCAAAACGGCTTTGCGGTTCAACAAATGCTAGCGCGCCAAGCGCACTACCCTCGATGAGAGGTGCGAGCCAAGTTGCCTTTTGTGCATCTGTTCCTGCTTTCTTCAAAACCCCACCGGCCAAAACGACACAGGGCAGATACGGCTCGATGACGAGTCCTTTACCGAACTGCTCCATCAGCAACATGAGCTCGACTGCACCGCCGTCCAGTCCACCATCTTCTTCGGAGAAGGGCACAGCGGTCCAACCTAGTTCTGCGAACTCGGTCCAGCGTTCTCGGCTAAAGCCCAATTCGGTGGCTGCGTGCTCTTGACGACTGTCGAAGTCGTAATCGTTGGCAATGAATTTCGCCACGCTGTCCTGCAGCATGGTTTGATCTTCTGTAATTGAAAAATCCATGTCGAATCCTCGCCGTTACAGGCCAAGCACGTGCTTGGCAATAATGTTTTTCTGAATTTCGTTCGAGCCACCGTAGATCGATGCCTTGCGGTAGTTGAAGTACTTCAAGGCCGTGTTGGGCTCCGTCGTCGCGACGACGCGATCTTCATCGGCGATATCGATTTTGAACTGGTCTGGAATAAACGGCATCGCATAGTAACCGGCTGCTTCAAGGTACAGATTGTCGATCTGCTGCTGCATCTCGGTGCCTTTGATCTTCAAGATCGAACTTTCCGGTCCCGGCGCCTTGCCAGTCGAGATCGCTGCGAGGGTGCGTAAGTCCGTGAATTCCAGCGCTTTGAGTGCAACTTCTGTTTGAACAAGCTTGGCCTTGAATGACGGCTGCTCGATCAACGGCGACCCGCCGTGCAGATTGCTGCGTGCAAGTTCTTTCAGCCTTGCGAAACGGTATTTCGAGCGTGCGACGGCCGCAATATTGGTGCGTTCGTGCTGAAGCAGCACTTTGCCGTAGGTCCAGCCTTTACCTTCTTCGCCAACGAGGTTCTCAACAGGTACACGGACGTCTTCAAAATGCACTTCATTGACTTCGTGGCCTCCCTCGATCGTGATAATCGGGCGAACGCTGATGCCTGGTGTTTTCATATCGCACAGCAGAAAGCTGATGCCTTCTTGTCGGCGGGCAACATCGTTGTTCGTGCGGGCTAGCACGAAGATCCAGTCGGCGTGTTGTCCGAGCGTGGTCCATGTCTTAGTCCCGTTGATGACGTAATGGTCGCCTTCGCGTACCGCTTGTGTCTTCAACGACGCAAGGTCTGATCCCGCGCCGGGTTCGGAATAGCCCTGACACCACCAGACATTCGATGCGAGGATATCCGGTAGGAAACGCTCTTTGATCGACTCGCTGCCAAACGTATAAATGACCGGGCCCACCATACTGAGGCCAAACGGCACGACGTCCGGCGCGTTCGCTTCGGCCATTTCCGTCGCGAAGATGTATTTTTGGACAGGGCTCCAACCGGTGCCGCCATACTCGACGGGCCAGTTGACGGCAATGTAGCCATGTTCGTGAAGGATTTTTTGCCAGCGTACGTGATCGTCTTTGTCCAGACGAATGCCGCGATTCATTTTCTCGCGAATATCTGCTGGGTAGTGTTCGGCAAAGAAGCGGCGGATGTCGTCGCGAAATGCAAGTTCATCCTTACTAAATGACAGGTCCATACGGCCCCCCGTTTGGCATTAAAAGAAAGCGGTATACGAACGTCCCGCGGCGTCATTATCTGCTGACTTGCTTGTCGTCAGCAAGTTTTTCAGTATAGCACGGATGTTGCGCTGCACAACCGCTAGCGATTCTCGTTTTTCGTTCCTCTCGTTCGAGCAATAAAGCGCTTAAAGCCACTTTTAAATCAATATCTTGCTTCATACACCCGGAACTTGACGGTATACTCCCGCTATGTCCGACCTGCGTCCTACATCGCGCCAAGCGCAGCCTATCGATACCCGCCAACGCAGTCTTCGCGACCTTAGGATCTCCGTGATCGATCGTTGCAATTTTCGCTGCCCGTACTGCATGCCAGAGAGCGAGTTTGGGGAAGACTACGCGTTTCTGCGTAAGGCGCATCGGCTCACGAATGAAGAAATTGTCCGTTGCGCCCGTATCGCGGTTGACCTTGGCGTGACGAAACTCAGGCTTACCGGCGGCGAGCCATTACTCGTTAAGAAGCTTCCCGAATTGGTAAAGGACCTTGCCGCTATTCCGGGAATTGATGATCTTGCTATGACCACCAACGGGTTGTTGCTGGACAAGCATGCGAAGGCACTGAAGGCTGCTGGTCTGCATCGATTGACGCTCAGCTTAGATAGCATTGATGCGGATACGTTTTTAAAGATGAGCGGAGGACGCGGCAGTCTTGATGGTGTCATGCGCGGTATAGACGAGGCCGTGGCGGCGGGATTTTCCTCTCTGAAGATTAATACCGTGGTGCAACGTGGGGTAAACGACCACCAAGTCTTGGACTTGTTGGCGCACTTTCGTGAAACACCGCATGTTGTGCGATTAATTGAATATATGGATGTGGGCAATCGTAATAATTGGCGACGCGACGAAGTCGTTCCCTCGCAAGAACTTCGCGATCGTATTAATGCCGAATGGCCCATTGAGCCGATGAGCCAAAATTATCGGGGTGAGGTGGCTCGACGCTATCGCTACCGTGATGGAAAAGGTGAGATCGGTTTCATTACCTCGGTGACGGCACCCTTTTGTGGAGACTGTCATCGCGCGCGCCTCGCAGCTGACGGCACCTTGTATACCTGTCTTTTTGCCACACAAGGAACGCGCCTCATCGATCCCATTCGGCGAGGCGCTAGTGATGAAGAGTTAAAGCACATGATTGCCAGAGTTTGGACACGGCGTGATGACCGATACAGCGAGCGCCGGGCGAACAACACGGACGAGATTCCGTTGAGAAAAGTTGAGATGTATAGGGTCGGCGGTTGATGACACAGGCAAACGACAAGCGACTCACGCATGTAGACGACGCCAACAGGGCACGGATGGTCGATGTGTCAGACAAAAAAATCACCGAACGGGTTGCCGAAGCGGAGGCCACAGTGTGGTTACCACAAGCGGTGCTTGAGGCATTTTCGGACAGCAACGGTGAATTGGCGTCTGCAAAAGGCCCTGTGTTCTCGACGGCGGTGATTGCGGGAGTTATGGCCGCCAAGAAAACACACGAGTTGATCCCATTCTGTCATCCACTCGGACTGACCGGGTGTGAGATCGATATTCAATTAGATGGTCACGAGGTTACCGTCCGCTGTGCCTGCAAAGTCAATCACAAGACGGGCGTCGAGATGGAGGCGCTGACCGGTGCCTCTGTTGCGGCATTGACCATCTACGATATGTGCAAAGCGGTCTCTCACGAGATCGAGATTCGGGCGACGCGGCTGATCGCGAAGTCGGGCGGCAAGCATGATTTTCAGGTGTCCACGGATGGGTAGTCTGAAAGCGCTCGTGTTGGCAGGGGGCGAGAGTCGTCGTATGGGTCAGGACAAAGCGGCGTTGGTGATCGACGGTCAGACGCAACTCGCTCGTACGGTCGCATTGGCGAGAAGCATTGCGTCTGAGACGTTTGTTTCTGTGCGCGATAGCGCGTCGAGCGATGCGCTTCGATTGGCATACCCTACGATCGAAGATGCGACACCGGGTGCAGGTCCGATGGCGGGTATTCTTGCGGCGCTTCGTACCGACCCGACCTCCGATTGGCTGGTGCTTGCATGCGACCTACCGGGTTTAGATGCTGCGACGCTCGAGACACTTGTGGCGCACGCTAGTGAAGAGCCCGCGGCCAACGCATTGGCGATTGCGAGTGAACACAACAGTGAACTGCCAGAGCCGCTCTGCGCTATTTGGCGCTCGGCGATGATACCGCTGGTAACGTCGCGCCTGAATGAGGGTAAGGGGTGCGCGCGCAAATGCTTACTGCTTGCTGATGCCACGCTCGTTGCGCCAGTGACACTTGGCGCACTCGACAATATGAATACACCGGCGGATGCCAAGCGTTGGAACGCCACCAGAGTGAGTTAATGAAAAAAATCACGGTACGCTATTTCGCACTGTTTCGTGATCGCGCTGGGTGCGCCGAGGAAATCATCGAAACCCAGGCCGCCACGACCCTCGACTTGTTCACGGCGCTCAAGGACCGGCACGGTACGGACGATCCGCGCGGTCATTGTAAGGTCGCGATCAATGATGTGATGGCCGATTGGGACACGCCGATATCCACAGGGGATGTTGTGCTGTTGTTTCCGCCAGTGGCCGGAGGTTAGCCCATGCGTATGCAAATTACAGATACGGCCATTGATACCCGCGCGCTGCAAGATCAACTGGCTGATCATCGAGCCGGGGCGCTCGTAACGTTCGAAGGATGGATTCGCAACCACAACGAAGGCCGTGATGTGACGGCGCTAGAGTATGAGGTGTACAAACCGCTAGCCATCAGCGAGGGCGAGGCCATCATACAGTCGGTGACGACGGAGATTGATGTGATCGATGCGTTGGCCGTTCACCGAGAAGGTTATCTCGATCTCGGTGGCTGTGCCGTGTGGGTTGGCGTGATATCAGCGCACCGTGATGAAGCGTTTCGCGCTTGCCGCCGAATCATCGACGACATCAAGGTGCGGTTACCGATCTGGAAAAAAGAGTTTTATGTTGATGGCGACTCGGGTTGGGTAAATTGCGAACGATGCGCCGCCCACGGCCACGAACATCACCACCATCATCGCTCTTAATTGTTAGGGCGATGGCCTAACGGTCTATCGACGATCCATCATCGGCGGCTGGGTTTGCCGCAGCAATCGCTTGCAGATCGGCGGGGAAGTCCACATCGAACGCGGCTGCGGGCATCGGGATTCTCGTGGTCTGTTTTTCTTCGATCAGCAGTTGTTTGGCGCCATGCTCCGGCGAGAGTGCAGTCAGTCGACCAAACAATCGCTGCGGGAAATAGGCAGGAACGCCGATTGTCTTCTCGTAACTGGCGCAAGCGCAGTCCGTTGGCCGCGCCGTGGCCACGGCTAAAATTGTACTGAGGTCGGCGCTCGAGATCAGTGGCTGGTCGGCATGCCAGACGAGGAACCCCGTGCAATGAGCCGGTAGCATTTTGACCGCGTGCGCGAGGCTTGCGCCTGGTCCATTTGCCCAGTCGGGATTAACCACAACGTTACTGCGATTGTTCAATAGGTCTTTGATCACCGGCGCGAGATGGGCGCCTGCAACGAAAAGATGTCGATTGCCAAATAGTGCCGAAGCGGTTTTGTGTGCTCGCGCCAGCAGCGTTTCGTTGCGAAAAACGGCGACCTGCTTTGGTCGACCAAACCGTGTGCTCGCACCGGCGGCGAGAACAATTCCGAATGGTCCTGGCGGTGTTTGCACTTTAGTCATTGTGATACTGTGTCGCGCTGGTCGGTGGTATGCAACCTCGACCTCTAGATTGGGAGATTGCAATGGCCATCATCAAGACAATAGCCGATGCCGAGCGGTTGGTTGGCGAGGAAGTCGGGTTATCCGATTGGATGACGATCACACAAGAGCAGATCGACCAATTCGCTGCGGCTACAGGTGACGATCAGTGGATACATGTCGACCCGGTGCGTGCGGCCAAAGAATTGCCGGGTGGCAAGACGATCGCGCATGGGTTTCTCACACTGTCGCTTATTCCGAAACTCACCGCCAATTTCGTGACGTTTATCGGTCTTCAACGCACTATTAATTTCGGCTGTAATAAGGTGCGATTTTCCAACATGATCAGTTGCGGTGATCGTGTGCGCGTTCGAACCACGATTCAATCAGCCAGGAAACGTGCTGGGGCGCTTTACCTAGTGAGTGAACATCGCTTCGAGGTGGATGGTGTGAAGAAGCCCGTATGCACTGCAGACACGATCGTTATGTACTTTCTCGAAGGCGAAGATTGACCCGCTATCGTTAACGCAACGCCTTGACGACCGCCTCGTGCAGCACGGGATTCATGCAAACCAGTAGATCGCGTCGCTGCTCACCATCAAACGCGTCATATACATCGAGTTCCTCACCGTTTGGTGCTGTGGCTTTCCCACCGCTACGCATCGCTGTGAACCCGGTCGCGCCGACATCGAGCAACGCAACATCACCGAATAGAAAACCGCCGAGTTGATTGTCAAACATGCTGTTCATGCAGCAACGTGGGTCATTGCTTTGATAGTCAAGCGAGACGTCAAAGATCTCAATTTCAGGCGGCAGCAATGGTCGCCAAGCATCTGCCTGGTAAAGTGCCAAGACCATGGAGGTCGACGCGTCGGACATGGTGACCTGTTTTCCACTGCCGGCATCTATCTTGAATCCGGGTGAAAATCGGCTGGCACCGTAGAAACAGGATAGGCCTGGCATGTAACTCAGCGTTGCGAGTAACCGACCACGGTAGCTGAGCGATGCAATAACGTCGAAGGTATTGGCTCTGTCGCGATACAGCCGCGTACCGTTGACGGGATCGAGCCAAACAACGATTTCAGCGTCAGGGAAGTACCGGGTGTTGAATGACAGGTCACGCTCTTCGCCAAACAGTTGCCAGTCGGGATGCTTCGCGAGCAGGGTCGCTTCGATGAAGTGTTGAACACCAAGGTCTGCGTCTGTCAGCACCGATGTCCAGCCATCACCGTTTTTCTGCGGCCTCACCATCACGCGGTGTTGGATCTCAGCTGCGTAGTCGCCAGCGGTTTTTAACGCCGGAATAAACGTATCGAAAAACTGTTTGGCTAATGCCTGCTCATTCGTGTCGCGATGCGACATCGTCTATTCGCCCTCGAAATGCGCGATCTGCTGGCGCGATCGATCGACCACGAGTCGAGTCACGTCCGGCCGTGAATAATGCCCACTCGGATCAAAGTTCTGTCGTTCACGCCTCACCTGATCCAGTGAGATGTCGGCGACGCGAACGCATTCATCATCCGTGACAGGGGCGATCACCCATTCACCGTCGGGTCCCGCTATGCAGGAGCCACCATCCGCTGCGGTGGTATCGAGTGGCATGTCTAGTCCTTGCTCTGCGAGGCTTGTCGGCAGATCGCCAGGTCGCATGAGTCCCGACACAGACATCACATAGCTTCGTGACTCGCGTGCAATGTGACGTGTCAAATCCACCGTGTTGCGGCGGTTGCCTGGCCAAACGGCGACGTGCAGGTTCTCGCCTTGAGCGTATAGTGCACTGCGGACCAAAGGCATCCAGTTTTCCCAGCAGTTCAGGCCACCGACGGTAAATTCTTCCAGTCGATGCGTGACGAGGCCATTGCCGTCGCCAGGGCTCCAAACCAAACGTTCTTCATAGGTCGGCATCAGTTTTCGGTGCACACTCGCAATCTGCCCGACCGAATCGATATACACCAACGACGCATACAGACTATGTCCGCCGCGCGATTGAGGTCGCTCCATCACGCCGAGATAGACCGCGAGTTGATGTGTTCGGGCCGCCTCGCATATCGGGTTCAAGTCCCCGTCTTCGATGCAGATGGCCTGTGCTTGATAACGACTGTGCCAGGCTTTCTGGAGCGATGATTCGAACACTGCGCCGTTGGTCCTTTCAACCCAAAATGGATAGCCGGGTACAAGAGCTTCGCCAAACGCGACGAGTTTCGCTCCTTGCGTCGCGGCTTCGTCGATTGCGTCGATGACTTTCTCTAGCGTTTTTTCGCGTTCCAGCAAGACTGGCGCGATTTGTGCGAATGCGATCTTAATGATGCTCTCCCGTTTAGAATGACGCGTTGTGGCTCAATAGTGTGGTGGAATCTCGATATCGCCCGCCGACGCGCCACCAGTGTCGTTGATGGATGCGAGCGCTTCGCTCAATTTTTGCATTAACAATTCGCAGCGTTGCTCAAGTGCCAGTATCTGTCGCTGATGCGCATCGACGCTCTCTGTCAAATCGGCGACTGATTGATCGAGGAAGGCGATTCGCATCTCCAGTGCGACCTTGATGGAGTCCGATTCTGTCATTGCTACCTCGTCATTGCGTTCGGTCGATATGCCGAACCCTGAATTCGTGAGAATACTATTCGTCGCTTATTAGTATACTGCGCGTCCAGCCTTGACGCAGTGCGACCAACGGAGCTTCAGTTTTGGCCCTTATACGATTCGACAGCGTTCATGTGGAGTTCGGCGATAGAGCTATTCTCAAGGACGCCGCGCTTGCGATCGAAACGCAAGAACGCGTGTGTATCGTTGGTCGCAACGGGGCGGGCAAGTCCACGACACTGAAGTTAATCGCGGGTCATTTGATTCCGGATCAAGGTGAAATTATCCGACGCAGCGGTCTGCGTGTTGGCGAGCTTAGCCAGGCGCTGCCACCGGCGTCGGAACAGTCTGTTAGGGAGTACGTCAGCGAGGCGCTTGCGCCCTTGCTCGCGCTGCGCGAGTCCTACGAGTCGAGCGCAGCGAGTTTGTCGTCGGATGACGGACTTGCCGAGTTAGAGGCGCTGCAGGCGCAGTTGGACGCAGCCTCGGCCTGGACGATCGAGCAGCGTATTGAACGCACCATGACCGACCTTGGCTTACCCGCCGATCTACCTATGTCGATGCTTTCTGGCGGTTGGCGGCGGCGCGTTGCGTTGGCAAGGGCGTTGGTTGTTGAGCCCGATATCTTGTTGTTAGATGAGCCGACGAACCACTTGGACTTGGAGACGATCGAGTGGCTCGAGCAGCGCATCCTGGGTTTCCCTGGAAGTGTCGTCTTCATTACGCACGACCGCGCATTTCTGCAGCGATTGGCTACCCGTATTGTCGATATCGATCGCGGTGCGCTGATCAGCTGGCCAGGTGATTTCGCCAACTACTTGAAAGCACGCGAGCAAGCCTGGGCGGAGGAGGATGAACGAAATCAGCGTTTTGATAAGAGACTCGCTGAAGAGGAGGCTTGGATTCGCCAAGGTATCAAAGCCCGCAGGACACGCAATGAAGGGCGTGTTCGGGCGCTCAAAGCGATGCGCCGAGAGTTTGATGCGCGGGAAAAGCGTGCCGACGCAGCGCGTTTGCACATTGAAGGTGCCGAGCAATCCGGCAGGAAAGTCATTCAATTGCACAACGTGGTCTATGGCTATGGTGATCAACCACTGATCGATGGTTTGACGCTGACGATTCGGCGCGGTGACCGTATTGGGCTCGTGGGTAACAACGGTGTCGGGAAAAGCACCCTTTTGAAACTAATGCTCGGTGAACTTTCACCACAGCAAGGCACGATCAAGCAAGGCACGAATCTTCAGATTGGTTATTTCGACCAACTGCGTCGGGAACTCGATGAATCCAAAACAGTGGCGCAGGTTGTCGGTGATGGCGGCGATTACGTTACGTTGAACGGGAAGCCGCGTCACGTTGTTGGCTATCTCAAAGGGTTTCTATTTAGCCCCAAACGGATCCTTTCACCGATTGCCGCGTTATCGGGCGGAGAGCGCAATCGCGTTGTGCTGGCCAAGCTTTTCACCAGACCTGCCAATTTACTGATTCTTGATGAGCCTACGAACGATTTAGATGTCGAGACGCTGGAAGTGCTTGAGGAGAAGTTGCTGGAATACGCCGGCACGCTAATCGTTGTCAGCCACGATCGCCAGTTTTTGGATAACGTCGTGACAAGCACACTGGTATTTGAGTCAGGCTCGAACGTTCGTCACTACGTTGGAAATTTCTCGGATTGGCTAAAGCATGGCCGAAAACTGGCAGCGCAGCCGCTGCCGGAAAAGCGTGCGACCCAGGATGTCGCCGAGAGCGAGCCACAACGCGTTCGAAAGCGAACGAAGCTGAGCTATAAGGACCAGCGAGAGCTCGACGCACTGCCGGGCGAAATCGAAGCGCTGGAAACAAGCTTGGCCGAGGTCAGAGCGATTGCAGAGGAAGGCGATTTTTTCGGGCGTGATTACGAGAGCGAGGTTGCGCCGGTGCTCGCCGATATCGAACGGCTTGAGCGTTCTTTGGATCGTGCGACCACACGCTGGTTAGAGCTTGAAGAGCTTCAGGCTGAGATGCAGGGTGCGTGACATCGGCTAGCGGCAACGCAAGCTTTGATGCACACTACAGAAATAGCTTTAGATCACACCCAGGGGGGAGTTTATGCAAGGGCTTATGATGGACCGGCCGCTGCTCATCAGCAGCATCGCCGAGCACGCCGAAACCTTTCATCCAGAGTCGGAAATTGTCTCGGTCACGGCGGATAACCCACGTCATCGCTATACGTACAAAGCGTGCTTTTCGCGCGCGAAACAGCTTGCGAATGCGCTGTCCGCTCTTGGGCTTCAGCAGGGGGACCGACTGGCCACCCTTGCATGGAACGATTACCGACACATGGAGGCGTACTATGGCATCTCGGGTGCCGGATACGTCTGTCACACAATCAACCCAAGGTTGTTCCCCGAGCAGTTGATCTACATCATCAATCATGCGGAAGATCGCGTGTTGTTCGTGGACCCGATGTTCCTCCCGTTAATTGAGAAAATCCAGTCAGAGGTGAGCAGTCTTGAGCATATCGTTGTGATGTGCGGCCCGGAGTCATTGCCAGAAAATACACTCGGTGCGGTTGACTACGAGACGTTTATCGGCGCTCACTCAGCAGAATATACGTGGCCGGATTTTGACGAGCGATCTGCCGCAGCGCTGTGCTACACGTCGGGCACAACGGGAAACCCGAAAGGTGTGTTGTATTCGCATCGTTCGACAGTGTTACACGCAATTACCGGACTCATGCCGGATGTGCTCAATATTTCCCGTGCGGACGCGATCTTGCCGGTCGTGCCGTTGTTTCATGTGAACGCTTGGGGTATTCCGTACTGCGCGCCGATGGTTGGCGCCAAACTCGTCATGCCAGGCCCGAAAATGGGCGATGGCGAAGCGCTCTACGAGCTACTCGATAGTGAGGCTGTTTCTCTGGCGCTGGGTGTACCCACGGTATGGCTCGCGTTGCTTGACTACACTGCCCGCAACAACCTGAAGCTCGACAAATTGCAGCGCACCGTTGTCGGCGGTGCGGCAGTCCCGGCGTCAATGGTTGAGCAATTTCGCGATGACCATGATGTGGTACTGCATCAAGGATGGGGCATGACAGAAATGAGCCCACTTGGCACATTAAACAAGCTACTGCCAAAGCATGAATCGTTGAGCGACGAAGAGAAGGTTAAGATTCAGATCAAGGCTGGGCGTGGCATCTATGGTGTCGAGATGAAGATCGTCGACGACGACGGTAACGAACAACCGCGAGATGGCGTTGCGTACGGTGCATTGATGGTACGTGGGCCATGGATCTGCAGCGACTATTATAAGCTTGAGGGCAGTGCTGGAACGCATGTCGACGGCTGGTTCCACACTGGCGATGTCGCCACGATCGATCCCGACGGTTTCATGGCAATTACCGATCGCACCAAAGACGTTATCAAGTCCGGTGGCGAGTGGATCAGTTCCATCGATCTCGAGAATACCGCCGTAGGACATCCCGCGGTGGCAGAGGCCGCGGTTATCGGCGTCGCCCATCCAAAATGGACGGAAAGACCATTACTGATTGTTGTTGTTAAAGAAGGTGAGCAAACCAACAAGGATGAGATCCTCGCTTACCTCGATGGCAAAATCGCGAAATGGTGGACGCCGGATGATGTTGTCTTCGTTGACGAGCTGCCGCATACCGCGACAGGGAAGATCAAGAAGACCACATTGAGAGAGCAGTTTGCAGACTATCAACTGCCCGCATAGCACGGTATGAATGACGCAATAGATAAGGTACAGGCGCTGCCGATTCTGTTGCTGGTCCTCGCTTCCTTGTTATCGGGCTGCGGGATCTGGTGTTTGATCCGTACCGAGCGATTGCCGGCATTGGCCGCGTTGCTGATCGGTCTAGCGATCGCGCTGTTCATTGGTGCAGGTGTCGCCATGAGAAACAGACAACTAATTTTAAGGAAAGACGTAAGATGATTCACGCTGAAAGGCTCAGCAAAATGCGTGCTGTCGTAACTGGCGGTGCCACCGGCATCGGAGAAGCGATTGCGCGGCTTTACGCCCAACATGGCGCGAAGGTGTTAACGGTCGATCTACCAGATTCCGGGGTTGTACAAAAGTTTGAACGCGTATCCGGTATTGATGGGGAAGTCTGTGACGTCTCAACCGATGAAGCACCCGAACAGATGATCGCCTTGGCGGAGGAGAAGCTGGGCGGCGTCGATATTCTAGTCAACAACGCAGGCATCAGTGACTTGCGAACCGTTGAGCAGTCAACGGATGCGCAGTGGGATCATGTGATGGCGAATAATCTTCGGCCGGTGTTTCGTCTGTCGCGAGCATTTTTACCGATGATCCGTAAGAGCCCTGCAGGACGGATCATCAACTTGGGTTCCATCTTCTCGCAATTTGGTTCGGCGGGACTTTCCGCTTACGCGGCATCAAAACACGCGATCGCTGGGCTAACCCGTTCAATGGCAGCGGAGGTTGGCCGTGATGGCATTACGGTCAATTTCATTCAGCCGGGCGCCATCATGACGGATATGACGCGCGAGAGTTTTAGAAGAAACCCTGAAGTACGCGATGCTTGGATCCGAAAGTCTGCGGCGGGCAGACTGGGTGAGCCATTGGATGTTGCGCGCGTCGCCTTATTTTTGGCAAGCGACGACGCGGCTTTTGTCAGTGGAACGGGCGTTATTGTCGATGGTGGCGCGGTGAACTCACTCTAATCCAACTGGAGATACGCCATGAACGAGACGGCAGGATTCACGAGTTTCAGAGACTTTTATCCTTACTATTTGGCCGAGCACAGCGACGCTCGGTGTCGACTGATGCACTTCATCGGCTCATGGCTGGTGCTTGGCTGCCTTGTCGCGTTAGTTAGCACCGGAGACCTGCGCTGGCTCATCGCGGTGCCAATCGTTGGCTACGGATTCGCGTGGGTCGGCCACTTCGCCTTTGAGAACAACAAGCCCGCAACCTTCAAGCACCCGCTATACAGCCTGATGGGGGACTGGGTCATGTTCGCCGATATTCTTCGCGGACGGCTCTCTTTACGTTAGCCAGCGTTCCCGTTATCGCATCGCTTCTTCAAGCGCTGTTCCGAAGGCGCGAATACGCGCCGCGTTTTTGCCGAGATCGCTCTCGCCGACACGGCTCTTCGAGCGAATATCGACAACGACATCGCCGCCGGATCCGATGGCCCGGACCACGATGTCATCTTTATAGCCATACCAAAACGTCGTGTCAGTGGCTTCGAGACGACCCTCGGATGGCAGCGTCTCGATATTGCTAAATCCCATGTTGTTCGCAACGCCAGCGGCCGCGGCGATGACGGCTGTGGGCGTAGTCGCGCTGAAGCTCAGCGGCTGAATGTCCGGGTATGCCGCCAATTGTTCGGCTGCGACGTCTGCGCCCGGATACTCCAATGGATTCATCGCGTCGGCGCGAGCCGCGGCTAAGGCAACGAAAGCCGGCGGGTTGACAGTATCAGTGCTGATATCGTGTATTCGAGGCACACTTTGCGCGGTCTGAACAACGCCAAAGATATGGAACAGGAGTGCACCCGAAGCAATAGCAACGACGATGGTGCGCGTTGTCTTTGGATCAAGTGCTTGCTTGGCCGGCATCAACAAGCCGACAACAGATGCGAGGAAGGCGATGGCGCCAAGAGCAACGGCGCCCATGCTGACGAGTAACGCTGCTTTTAAGGGGAGAATGCCGAAGCGGAAACCGGGGCCGGCAATGACGAACGCGATGGCCGATGCGACGATTGCCCAATAACCAAAACCGCGGATTCGTTCCGCCCACGTCTTTTTGTTCATGACCGCTCCTAACTAAAATGCGCGCCAAGCTTACCGCAGCACCGGATCGTGGTCTAATAGCCACCTCAGTCGATGATGGTGGACATAAATGGACCCAGTGCTCTCAGATCTAGAAACACTGCTAACCCTCGAGCGAATCGAAGACAATATTTTTCGAGGTGAGAGCCGAGACATTGGTAGCGCGCAAGTCTTTGGTGGTCAGGTACTTGGTCAAGCGTTATCCGCCGCGCAACGCACCGTTGAGGGTCGTGCCGCGCATTCATTGCATGCCTATTTTCTCAGACGTGGCGATATGGACGCGCCGATCGTTTACGAAGTTGATCGCCAGCGTGATGGGCGCAGCTTTTCAGTTCGACGGGTTGTTGCGGTTCAGCACGGCCGACCGATTTTCAATATGGCGGCGTCATTTCAAGTGGAAGAAGGTGGGCTCAAGCACCAGTTCGACATGCCTGATGTACCACCGCCTGAGAAGTTAAAGGACGCCCGCGAAATCGCTTGCGATTTCTCTGAGCAAATGCCGGCGAAGATGCGTCGTTTCGCAACCGCGCAACGGCCCTTCGAGTTTAGGCCGGTGGAGGCACCTGCTTTCCTGACGACGGAGCCACGCCCACCGTACAAGCATGTTTGGGTCAAGGCTGTCGATTCACTGCCTGATGATCAGAACCTGCATCGAAGCATGCTGGCGTATGTGTCCGATTACGAATTGCTCGGGGCGAGTGCGCTCCCGCACGGTTTGCCGTATGGCCAGGGCCGGGTGCAAATGGCCAGCCTAGATCATGCGTTGTGGTTCCATCGGCCATTAAAAGTAGACGACTGGTTTCTTTACGCGATGGATAGCCCCAATGCGGACGGCGGTCGCGGCTATTCACGAGGACAAATTTTCTCGAGGCACGGTGAGTTGGTTGCGTCTACCGCACAAGAGGGTGTTGTTCGTCTGTGGGACGAGCAACGCGGGCGCGAACAGAGTGACCCGGGCAAACAGCAGTAGTTTATCGTTCGTCGAGTGCCGTGAGGTCGCTGGCAAAGCGTCTCGCATTGGCCGCATAGTGCGCCGCGCTGGCGAGCAACATAGATTTCTCCGCTTCGGTCAATGGACGGATGACTTTGGCGGGGCTGCCGACAATCAACGAGCCGGGAGGGAACGTCTTGCCCTCGGTGACTAAGGTATGTGCGCCGACTAAGGACTGCTCACCGATAACAGCGTGATTCAGAATCGTGCTGCCGATTCCGATCAGGCTGCCTTTGCCGATATGGCAACCATGCAGCATCGCTTGATGACCGACTGTTACATCGTCCTCAATCTGCAATTCGATGCCGGCATCGGTATGCAGCACGCTCGCGTCCTGAATATTGGTCCGAGCGCCGATCAGAATGCGATCTGTATCGCCACGCACGACCGCGCCGAACCATACGCTGCTGGCTTCCGACATCTCAACCTTTCCGATAACTGTGGCATTGGGCGCAATCCATTGCCCCGTTCCATGAAATATTGGCTGATCGTCGCCGAGCGCATATCTCATTTCGCTTTGCCTTGATTAGCGACCGCTGCGGCCGCAGCCGCGACGGCGTCCGCGTCGCCGAGGAATGCTCTAGAGATCGGCTTCAAATTGTCATCGAGTTTGTACTCGATCGGCACGCCGGTCGGTATATTGAAGCCGGTAATTTCTTCTTCCGAAACGCCATCAAGCATCTTGACCAAAGCGCGTAGGCTATTGCCGTGTGCGGCGATGAGCACATTTTTGCCGGCCGCTAGATCGGGCGCAATATGCGCTTCCCAGTAAGGGGCGACGCGCTTCAGCGTGGTCGCGAGGCTCTCGGAGGAGGGTAGGTTCTCGATGCCCGCATATCGCGCGTCGAATCGCGGATGACGCTCGTCTTCGTCATCGAGATCGGGTGGTGGCGTATCGTAGCTGCGCCGCCAAATATGGACCTGCTCATCACCATACTTCTCGGCTGTCTCTGCCTTGTTGAGTCCCTGTAAGGCGCCGTAGTGTCGCTCGTTGAGTTCCCATGCGCGCGTCACCGGAAGCCACATTTGATCCATCTCGTCGAGGATGAGCCAAAGCGTGCGGATGGCGCGTTTCAAAACGGATGTGTAGGCGACATCAAAATGAAAACCTTCGGACTTAAGCAGTTGCCCAGCGCCTCGCGCTTCGGCAATACCCTTCTCTGTCAAATCGACATCGGTCCATCCTGTGAAAAGGTTCTTCAAGTTCCAGTCGCTTTGTCCGTGGCGACACAAAATCAATTTGCCTGGCATGTCTTATTCCCCGTGGCTAGAGACAATATAGTTGCCGCGCTGGTCGTCATACTCCAGGCGCAGCTGTTTGCGTTTTTGGGCTTCTTTCAAAAGCTCAGAGAAGTTCGCGAAGTCGTAGTAGTTTTCGGTAAATCCGGGATGGACCCGTCTCAATGTCTGTTTGACGAGCGATCCCCATAGCGGATCGTAGTCTTGCTCAAGCGAACGCACAATGTCAGCGGTCATATCAATCGCTTGTTGTCGCTTATCTTTCTTGTTCACTGCTTTCGCTTTACCGCGTCCGCCCGTCTTTTTATTCGCACTACGCGCGAGATCATCGTAGTAGATGAATTCGTCGCAGTTCGTGATCAGAAGGTCAGAGGTCGAGCTCTTGATGCCGCAACCGACGACACGCTTATCGTTTTCTTTCAACTTCGACGCCAGCGGCGAAAAATCGCTGTCCCCAGAAACGAGTGCGAACGCATCGATATGTTGCTTCGCGTAGCAAAGATCCAGCGCGTCGACCACCATCCGGATGTCGGCACTGTTCTTGCCGCTCATTTTCGTTCTTGGAATGTCGATGAGCTCGATGCCTTGCTCGTGGAACTGACGAACATACGGTTGATAGCCGCTCCAGTCACAATAGGCTCTTTTGTAGACAATACGGCCTTTCTGCAGCAATCGTCTCAACACCAATTCGATGTGAAACTCGCCACCGGGTACATCTTTCGCGCCGAGCGCCAAGTTTTCGAAATCGATGAATACGGCGATCAATGACTCGTCGGACATGACTAAGCCTCTCCCGATGCGCTGGGTTGACTGAGTTGTGTTAGCTCGTCAACGGCGACAGTCAAGGTGGCAAAGTCGACGTTACCTCGCTCCTGCATTTGTTCGATCAGTTGGCCCGTTCGATCAAACGCGTCTCGATCAGAGGCAATCAAATCGTCGATCGAGGCGGCAGACGCCTTACACTGGTTGAGTGAATGAACGCGCATCGTGAATTCTCGTTGGGCACGGATGATGTTGTCACGCAGCGTGCCACGTGCACGGCTTTGCCAACGGCCGTCGACGGCCAAGCGGTCTACCTGGCTACGAACCCAGTCGAGCTGCAAACGTTTGCCAAGGGCAAAGTAGACGCGCGCGATTGTGTCGGTATCGCATTGTCGCAACTCAGCGATGCGCACGATTTCTAGGGCATCGTTGATGAATGTCAAACTACTGACGCGTCGAGCAAGTGCATCCGGTACGCCCATCGTCTCATGCTGGCGTGTCAATTGACGGAGGCGTTGTTTACCGCTGCTCGGCAGATACTCGGTCAAATTCGCCAGAACGGATTTCAACGGTGTTCGGATTGACGAGACCATGCTGTTTGTGTCGAGCTTGCCTTCGCTTGTGCGCATTAGCCAATAACAAGCGTGGCGGAGCTTGCGGGATATCGCAAACATCATCGCGTATTGCACGTTCGTTGGAACGCGATGATCGAGTGCTTCGATATCCTGCCACAGTCCGCGCGCATCGGTGATCGCGCGAGCGATTTCATAGGCACTGACCACAGTGTTGATGTCGTAGCCGGTATCTTGTTTCGCGCGAATGACGAACGCCGGTCCCATGCGATTGACAATACTGTTGGTGAGCAGCGTATCGGTTATCTGGCGTCCGAGTTGATGTGACTCGATCATCGTCGCGAATCGACGTCGTAGTGGTGAGGGGAAATACTCGATCAACTCACGTTTGTCGTTATCGTCTAATGGGCGTGTGCTCTTGGATAAATCTTGGTATACGTCCAGTTTTGCATAGCTTAGTAGGACCGACAGTTCGGGGCGAGACAGGCCAGCGCCGACACGGTGACGCTCGTCCAACATCTCGTCATCTGGAATGGCTTCAAGCTTGCGATTCAACAAACCGGATCGCTCGAGCCCGTTGATCACTTCTCGGTGTTCACTGAGACGCTCTTTCGCGCTGGCCTCCATCATGCTGATCGCTTGGGTTTGCAAGTAGTTATTGCGCAGCACGAGCTCCGCGACCTCGTCAGTCATATCCGAAAGCAGTTGATTGCGCTGCTTCATACTGAAGCGGCGCTGATCCATAACGTCGCGCATGAGGATTTTGATATTCACTTCACGGTCGGAGCTGTCTACGCCAGCTGAGTTATCAATGAAGTCGGTATTGATACGACCGCCCGCCAGTGCGAATTCGATGCGACCGCGCTGGGTCAAACCGAGGTTGCCACCTTCACCAACGACTTTGCACGCGAGTTCGCTGGCATCGATGCGTAGCGCATTGTTATTGGGATCGCCGACGTCGGCATTGGCTTCAGCGGTCGCCTTAACGTAGGTGCCAATGCCACCATTCCACAACAAATCGACTGGCATTTTTAGAATCAGTTGTATGAGCGCCGGTGGGGACAAACGTTCAGCGTCGGTCTTCAAGAGTGCGCGCATCTGATCAGTCAGTGGGATCGACTTCGCACTTCTCTCAAAGATACCGCCACCGTCGGAAATGATCGTAGCGTCATAGTCCGCCCAACCGGAACGCGGCAATGCAAACAGCCGCTCTCGCTCCTCAAAACTTCTCGCGGGGTCAGGATCGGGATCGATGAAAATATGCTGGTGATTAAACGCTGCAACCAGACAAATTGAGCGCGAGAGCAACATGCCGTTGCCAAAGACATCGCCCGACATATCGCCGATACCAGCAACCGTGAATCGATCACTTTGTGTGTCGACGCCCATTTCTCGGAAGTGGCGTTTGACAGCCTCCCAGGCGCCACGTGCGGTAATCGCCATCTTTTTGTGATCGTAGCCTGCGGATCCGCCCGATGCGAACGCATCGCCCAGCCAGAAATCGCGTCCAACGGCGATCGCGTTCGCTGTATCCGAGAATGTTGCGGTGCCTTTGTCAGCGGCTACGACAAGATAAGGGTCATCACCGTCGAGGCGTCGCACACCCTTCGGCGCAACAACTGTGCCGTCAATGATATTGTCAGTGACCGACAACAGTGCATTGATAAAGATCTTGTAGCATGCAGTGACTTCGGCAAACACGTCGTCTCGACTGCCATCCGAGGGAAGCTGTTTCGGATAAAAACCGCCTTTTGCACCCGTCGGCACGATAACGGTGTTCTTAACCGTCTGCGCCTTCATCAGGCCCAGTACTTCGGTACGGAAATCCTCGCGTCGATCCGACCAGCGTAATCCTCCCCTCGCGACGTCGCCTGCGCGAAGATGCACGCCCTCGACGCGTGTCGAATAAACGAAAATTTCGTGCGCAGGACGTGGTAGCGGGGCTTCCTCGATGTTCCTGGTTTCCAGTTTGATGGCGATCGCTTCTGTCGTGCCGTCATCGGCAAAGAAGTTGCAACGAACTGTTGCACGCATGGCTGAGTAGATCGCCCGCAAAGCGCGATCAGCGTCGAGGCTGGTCGCTTGCTCGATTGTCGCGTCCACGTGGCTCTCCAACTTGCGGATGCGAGACGTGCGTAGTTGGCCGGCGGGTGTGAACCGATACTTAAACCAGTTGATCACCGCGGCCGCAAACGGTGCGTGATCGCAGAGGATATCTTCGAGATAGGCTTGGCTGAATGGGAGTCCGAGCTGTAGCAGGTATTTCGCGTAGGTACGTAGCAGGCTGACGTCGTGGCTGTCGAGCTCGGTCGCCGCAATCAGCTTATTTAGACCGTCGCTTTCTATGGCGCCGGATAGTTGCAGGGCAAAACTTTCGGCGAACTGATGACGATTGCTGCGCAGCGTTTTGCGTGTTGTCGCCGCCGGCGGTTCGAGCTCAAACTCCTGAATCCAAAAGGGCGCCTCTGTCCGCAGCTGATAGGGTCTTTCGCTGATGACACGCATGCCGAGATTTTCAAGGAGCGGTAACACGTCCGACAAGGCGATCGGGCTGTCTTTCCGAAACACCCGAAAAACCACGCGCTCTGGTCTTCGTTTGCCGCCAAGTTCCAGCTGATAGTCGGAAAGTGGTGCCGGCATGCCATTCAACATCGCATCGACCTGCTTGAGATCCGAGGCGCCTCGTCGAGCGTCAACATCTTCTTCGTACGCCAGTGGAAAGACACGTTCAAAGCGTTCGAAAAGATCGGCGCCGGTGCTAAATCCATTATCTTCGATCAACGCGTCTCGCAGTCTGTCACGCCAGGTGATCACCGCTTCGCTAATCGCCGCTTCAATGGCTTTGATGGAAACACGCCGGTGCTTGTCAGTTGGCGCGTGCGCCAAGAGATGGACACGAGCCAAGGCTGAGTCAGACATTTGAACTGAGAACTCGATATTGCTGGCGTCGAGGTGGTCTCTGAGAATCTGCTCGGTTTTTTGCCGGACCTCGGTGTTGTATTGCTCCCGCGGAATGTAGACGAGGCACGAATAAAAGCGTCTAAACGTATCGCGACGAATAAAAAACTTCACACGCCGCCGATCCTGAAGATTCAGAATGCCCGTTGTCGTGCGGAAGAGGTCGCTCACACTTGCTTGAAACAACTCATCGCGCGGGAAGTTGTTCAGTATGTGGATAAGCGCTTTGCCGCGGTGACCTGTCGGATCAAGACCGGCTCGTTTGATGATCTCTGTAATCTTGCCGCGTACCAAAGGAATCTCATCGGGCGGTGTGTTGTACGCCTGGGATGTCAGCAAGCCGATAAACCGTCGCTCGCCGACGACGCGTCCCCTGTCGTCGAACATCTTGATACCGACATAGTCGAGATAACTTGCACGGTGGACGGTTGAGCGGGTCGACACCTTTGTGATCAAGATTAGGTCTTCAGCGCGACGGAACCGGTGCATGGCCTTGGTGAGCTCTTGCGTGCGACCACTCCGACGGCCTCTCGTCGTGAGTCCAAGTGCGCTGCCCTTGACGGGTTTCAGTACCCGTTTGCCATCTTCCTCCGCCATGCGGTATTCGCGATAACCAAGGAACGTGTACATGTTGTCGAGCAACCAATGCAGCAGGTTGATCGACTCATCCCTCAAGGCGGGTGTCATTCGCGTTTGCGCTTCCGCATCGCCGATTGCGGCTTGCATTTTTCCGCGCATTTTTCGCCAGTCGCGCACCGCTACCGTGACATCTTGGAGCGTATCAGCGAGCGTCTCCCGAATCAGATCTAACTGTTCCGCTCGCGTCTCTTTGCGAATTTCGAAGCGAATGAAAGACTCGATTTCGCCGGATCCGGCATCGCGCGCCTCAATGCTTCGTAGCGTACCTGCTTCAGTGCGATTGACGCGTATCAATGGATGCACCGTCATCTGAACTGCGTAGCCCAGGCGGTTGAGCGCCATGCTGAGTGAGTCGACGAGAAATGGCATGTTGCGATGCACCAACTCAACGATTGTTGAGCCCGACGTCCACCCATGCTTTTTCTCATCCGGGTTATAGACACGCAAGTGATAATCACTGGCCGCCAGGCGTCGACCGGCTCGGATGTGCGAAAGGGCCGCTCGTGCCAGCGACGCGGCGCCGCGGGATTCTGCATCTTCAATGGACAGGTTGCGATAATACTCACTGACAAAGCGTCGCCACTGTCGTCTGTCTTTGAAGGGTTTTACGTCTCTTACGGCCGCAATGATGCGGGCGATGAAGTCGGATTGGCGATCCTGATTCCGTCTAGTCTGAGGCACGCTGTTCCCCCTGAAGAAAGCCCCGCGGAGCGGCTGTACTGCCGTTTGCTGCGGAACGCCTTCACGCGCTACTAATGGTGGCGAGATTATACCTCACCGCTTGGTTCCTGACTGCATCGCAATGCGCTAAAGTCGTACTCGTGGACATGAGTCGGGGCATGGAACAATGAAGCGAGAAATGGAAGAGACGATCGTTACCGATCTTGCTCGACGACAGAATTATTCTGCCTATCTCAATCTTGAGAAGTTATTGGATTTCCAACAAGCGCTCAGTGATCCTGCACATCACGATGAGATGCTCTTTATCATTCAGCACCAAGTCGCTGAACTATGGATGAAATTGACAATCCACGAGCTTGAAGCGGCGATCGGCTGGTTGGATCGCGACCGGGTAGGGCGTGCGACCAAGTGCCTGCGCCGGGTCAAAGTGATCCAAAAACAGCTGCACAATCAGTGGAGTGTTCTCGAAACGCTAACACCGAGCGAGTATGGCGAGTTCAGACGTGTTTTTGGTAATGCATCTGGGTTTCAGTCACCGCAGTATCGGTTGCTGGAAATTCTCTTAGGTCAGCGAGATCGCAACATGCTCGCCGTCTATGCGCATTTGCCCGATTGGCATCAACGGCTATCGACAGCTATTGCGGCGCCAAGCGTCTATGACGCTTTTTTGGCATGGTTACACCGCCAAGGCCATGTGATTCCTGATCACTTGCTCTCGCGAGATTTTAGCGAAGAGCGGGATGTGGATCGACAGGTGGTTAAAGCCTTGTGCCGCATTTATGAGTCACCATCTCAACACTGGAAAGCGTATGAGGTTTGCGAGACGTTCGTCGATATGGCGAACAACTTCCAGTTCTGGCGTTTTCGGCATATGAAGACAGTCGAACGCATCATCGGGCATCAGAACGGTAGTGGCGGTTCATCCGGTGTGGCATTCCTTCGCCGAGCACTGCGGCAGGAGTTTTTCGAGGAGCTAACAGCGGTGAGGACCGAGTTGCTCAAAAACACACTGGCAGATGACGTGTCGGGTTGCCCTTTTTCTGACTCACCGCCGTGACACAGCACGGTGTCTGACTTAGATGCGGGGTGCGCCCAGTAGCCGCGTTCGTGCCAGCATCCGATCGATGAGCAGATTGAGCGTACTGATCTCCTCTTCGGTAAACCCCTGCAGAAGATCTGCTTCGAGTTTCAGTGCGAGCGGTGCCACTTGTTCGTAAACCTCGCGCCCTTTGTCTGAGAGATTGAGTATTGAACGGCGCTTATCTTGATCAGCGAATTCACGGGTAATTCGCTCGGACTTGAGTAATTTGGATACCGCGCGAGACACGGCGACCTTGTCCATCAGTGTGCTCTCGGCCGCTTCTGCGGCAGACATGCCTGGTCGGCGCGCGATCACGGCCATAACCCGCCATTCCGGAATCGTCAGATCAAATCGCTCAGCATACGCCGAGGCAATGGTACCGCTGATGGTGTTGGATAGGATGGATAGCCGGTAGGGAAGAAAATTCTCAAGCGCAAGCTGCTTGATCTGTGGCGACGTGGTTTCGTTTGTGTCTTCTGACATGCGCGTTGGTCCTTGGTCTTCCTACGTTCGAATACTACGGACTCCGCGATACATGGCAAGTGAGATTACTTCTTTCTCATCGATGATAAATATTCTTCGGACTGCATTTCTATCAGTCTGCTGCTGGTGCGTTCGAATTCGAAGGCTAGCTTTTCACCCGCATAGAGTTCAGCGAGTGGGACGTCGGCGGCGATCATCAAGTTGACGCGGCGTTCATAAAATTCATCGATGAGTGCAATGAACCGGCGCGCCGCATTGTCGTCGCTGCCATCCATCTGTGGCACCTCTGAGAGCATCACTGTGTGTAGACGCGTCGAAAGCGCAATGTAGTCGTTTTGACTTCGTGGGCCGCGACATAGCGTATCGAAATCAAACCAAGCGATGCCGCCAGCTTTTGTGATCACATCGATCTCCCGACCATTGATCAAAATGGGATCGTCGGAAGCGGTGCTGGTTTCCGCGAGATTGGCGAAACGTTCTTTCATGGCTTGGCGCGCCGGATCGTCGCTTGGCGTGTAAAACATCGGCGCTTGGTCAAGCAGTCGCAGTCGATAGTCCACACCTGCATCGACATGCAACACGTCACAGTGGCGGTTGATCTCCTCAATCGCAGGGAGGAAGCGGGCGCGTTGCAGCCCATCCTTGTAAAGCTCGTCGGGCGGAATGTTGGAGGTTGCGACCAAAACAACACCGTACTCAAACAGTGCCGTCGTCAGGCGGCCGAGGATCATTGCGTCGCCGATATCGGAAACGAAAAACTCATCGAAACACAAGACGCGTGTGCGTTCAGAGAGTCGCTTGGCGATTTGAGGCAAAGGGTCGCGTCGCCCATCCATTTTCTTAAGGCTTGCATGTACGTCATACATAAAGCGATGAAAGTGGCTGCGTACGACATCGAATGGCAAGCTTTCGACAAATAAATCCATCATGAAGGTCTTGCCTCTACCGACGCCGCCCCAGAGGTAGAGCCCTTTTGGTGCGTCATCGACGGCATCGAAGTGCCACCAACGACGCCGACTCGCGCTATTCTCATAGTCGATCAGCGCATCGCGTAGCCTGTCGAGCTGTTTTATCGTCTGCCATTGCGCGTCGTCTGCCTGCCAGTCTTTTTCTGCCAGTCGCGCGGCATACAATTCAGAGAGGCTTTCTGGTGTTTTACTGGTCATAAGCCATCGTGGTCGTCATGCGTCGGATTGGATTGTCAAAGCGGCGCCTATTATGAATGCGATCGCTCCCCGCATGAAGGCTAATTGTTGCGCTGCAAAAAAATAGCTCGGGTGGTACCATTTCGCGCGGTTAAAGATTAACGGGGCGGCGAAAGATATGTCAGCAGAACGCGAATCCATGGAATTTGATGTTGTGATTGTTGGAGGGGGCCCAGCGGGACTGGCCACTGCCATTCAATTACAGCGCAAAGCGAACGATGCCGGCGATGAAATCTCCGTGGTTGTGGTTGAGAAGGGTTCTGAGTTCGGTGCGCATATTCTCTCAGGCAATGTTTTCGAACCGCGCGCCCTGGCTGAGTTGTTTCCGGACTGGAAAGAGCGGGGCGCACCGCTGCCTGTCGAAGTGACCGGCGATGATATTTACTACATGACCAGCGAAGAAAAGGCGCGTCGTGTACCAGGGCCTTTTGTACCGCATACGATGCATAACAATGGCAATTACATCATCAGCCTGGGTCGCCTGTGTGCTTGGCTCGCAGAGCAGGCAGAGGAGCTCGGAGTGAATCTGTTTCCTGGATTCGCCGCATCTGAGGTTTTGTACGACGAGCAAGGACGTGTCAAAGGCGTTGCGACGGGTGATATGGGCATTGGCAAGAATGGTGAGCAAAAGTCGTCGTTCGAACCTGGCTATGAGCTTTTGGGACAACAGACGATCTTCGCGGAAGGCTGTCGTGGCAGTTTAGGTAAATCATTGATGCAGCGATTTGATCTCGCTGCTGACGCCGATCCACAGCACTATGGCATAGGACTGAAGGAAGTCTGGCAGATTGACCCTGAGAAGCATCAGGAAGGGCTGGTTGTGCATACGTTGGGCTGGCCTCTTGCGTCGGATACTGAAGGCGGCGGATTCCTGTATCACGCGGCGAATAACCAGGTGTATCTTGGTTTGATCATCGCGCTGGACTATAAGAACCCGCACTTAAGCCCCTTCGACGAATTTCAGCGCTGGAAGCAGCATCCGAAGATTCGCCAATACCTCGAAGGCGGCGAGCGTATTGCCTATGGTGCACGTGCCGTGAACAAGGGCGGCTATCAATCATTGCCAAAAGTCACCTTCCCAGGCGGCTTGCTGGTTGGTTGTGATGCGGGCTATCTGAACGGGGCCAAAATCAAAGGCTCACATACGGCGATCAAAACGGGCATGTTGGCCGCGGACGCGGTTTATGACGCTTGGAAAGCGGGCGATGCGGCAGGCGCCGAACTCACCGCATTCAGCGACGCCGTCGATGCGTCATGGGTCATGCAGGAGCTCAAGGCGGCGAGGAACTTTGGGCCGGCTCAACACAAATTCGGACGGCTTCTCGGCTCAGCGTTCATTTTTCTTGATCAGAACATTTTTCGAGGCAAATTGCCGTTTACATTGCACAATCGCGAGCCTGACCACGAAGCGCTTTTGCCTGCCGATCAATGCAAGCCGATCGACTACCCTAAGCCGGATGGCAAAATCAGTTTCGACAAGCTCTCATCGGTTTTCTTGTCAAGTACAAACCATGAAGAAGACCAGCCCGCTCACCTTAAGCTCTTAGATCAAGAGACCCCATTAAAGCACCTCGCGACGTTTGCAGGTCCTTCCCAGCGCTATTGTCCAGCGGGCGTTTATGAGTTTGTTGAGGAAGACGGGGAAACCCGTTTTCAGATCAACGCTCAGAACTGTGTTCACTGCAAAACGTGCGACATTAAGGATCCCGCGCAGAACATCAATTGGACCGTGCCGGAGGGTGGTGGCGGGCCTAACTACAACGGTATGTAAACGCCGTAGTCCTACGAAAAAGCCCCGCTCTGAGACGGGGCTTTTTTGATGCGTAGCAACTATTTCGGTTGCATTCGAATGCCGCCATCAAGGCGTATAGTCTCGCCGTTCAGCATCGTATTGGTATAAATATAGGCCACAAGATCGGCATATTCTTCGGCCGTACCGAGACGTGGCGGAAACGGGATTTGTGCAGCAAGCGACTGCTGCACGTCGTCTGGTAGGCTCGCCATCATCGGCGTCATAAAGATGCCTGGCGCAATCGTCATCACCCGAATACCAAAGCGCGCAAGCTCGCGCGCCAAAGGCAGCGTCATGCCGACGACGCCGCCTTTCGATGCGGAGTATCCCGCTTGTCCTATTTGCCCTTCGAACGCGGCGACAGAGGCGGTGTTGATAATGACGCCGCGCTCTCCAGATTCTTCTGGTTCGTTTGCTTGCATCAAATTTGCCGCTTCTTTGGCGACGTTGAATGAGCCAACGAGATTAATCATTACGGTGCGAGCGAAGTAGTCACTCGACATGGGCCCGTCACGGCCAAGGACGCGCCCGGGAGCCACGATGCCGGCGCAATTAACCGCCATGGTGAGCCCGGCCATTTTCTCCGCGGCTTGTTCGCAGGCAGTGCGGACGGCGTCTTCGCGACTAACGTCCGTACTGATGTAAGCGCTTGCTTCACCTAGCGACGCCACGGCGGCTGCGCCAGCCTCATCGTTGATATCGAGCAGAACCGCTTGACCACCTGCGTCAATGATATGTTTGGCGGTAGCCAGTCCCAGGCCCGATGCGCCACCGGTTACAACCGCTTTGGCATTTGCGAGTTTCATTCTTATCTCCTTGACGGCCTAGAGAAGATGCATCCTCTAGGACTGATTATTGTCGGTAACGGTGGTGCTATAGCGCTTCAATCGCTATGGCTACGGCTTCACCGCCGCCAATACATAGTGATGCGATGCCCTTGCTTAAGTTCCGATGCCTTAGCGCATGGATCAATGTGACGAGAATTCGAGCCCCCGATGCGCCAATAGGGTGGCCGAGTGCGCACGCACCGCCGTTGACGTTGACCTTCTCGTGGTCGAGTGACAGGTCATGAATGGCGGCCATCGTCACGCAAGCAAAAGCCTCGTTGATTTCATAAAGATCGACATCATCGGTTGTCCAGCCAAGCTTTTCCTGCACAGCCTTAATCGCGAATACTGGCGCGGTAGTAAACCACTCAGGGGCGTGAGCGAAACCACTGTGCGCGGCGATGCGGGCCAACGGTGCCAGGCCCCGTGCTTTGGCGTCGCTTTCCTTCATGACGATCAGGCTGGCCGCCCCGTCTGATATCGACGAACTGCTGGCCGCTGTTACTGTGCCGTCTTTGGCGAACGCTGGCCGCAGCGTTGGGATTTTTTCAGGATCAGCGCGACCCGGTTCCTCGTCCTCACCGACGACCAGTTCAGCACGCCGCTGTTTGACAGACACCTCGGTAATCTCTTCCGCAAATGCGCCGCTGGCCATAGCGGCCCTTGCACGCGTTACTGAGCTCAGCGCAAACGCATCTTGCGCCTCGCGAGTGAAGCCGTAGTGCGCAGATGTGCGTTCGGCGAACACCCCCATCATGTTGTCGTCATAGGGGTTTTGCAGTCCGTCGAAGAACATGTGATCGAGAATCTGTTGGTGCCCCATTCGGTAGCCACCTCGCGCTTTGGGCATCAGGTAAGGTGCATTTGTCATCGACTCCATGCCACCCGCCAAGACAATCTCGGCACTGCCAGCCTTGATGGCATCGTGCGCCATCATGACGGACTTCATACCTGATCCGCAGACCTTGTTAATCGTGGTAGCGCCTTTGCCCTCGGGGAGGCCGGCAGCGAACGCCGCTTGTCTCGCCGGCGCTTGACCGATCCCAGCCGGTAATACACAGCCGAGAATCACTTCTGAAATGTCGTCGCCAGCGAGGTTGGCGGCGCTCAGTGCAGCCCGACTGGCAGCGCCTGATAGCTCAACGGCGCTGGCGCCTGACAGCGCACCTTGGAAGGCACCAATTGGCGTGCGTTTGGCGCTCACGATAACAACGGGATCTAGGCTCATCAGGATTCCTCTCGAGCGGGATTGGGGGTCGCGGCGCCGTATTCTGACGTAAGCACGTTGCCGATGCACTATTTGCACACTTCCGCAGTGAGCTTATGGTGACTTTTTTTTCATGGGCTATTCTGCTAGTTTCTCAGCCTTCGGTTGGGCAAGGGGGGCGCACTCGAGTGCGACTAGCCAGACCGACGATTGTTAAAGGGAATTAAAAAACCCAAATAAAAACAGGCGGTTTCTCGAGGCATCTCGAGAGGCTGTTAACCATTCTTTTCGCTAACCAGGGGACATTACATGTCGCTGTTTTCTCTCAATGGCAAACGCTTCTGCGCTGCCATAGCGATGACCGTGCTTGTCGCAGGTCATATCGGCGTTTTCCAGACGGCTGACGCTCAACAGGCGGTCAAGCGCGTTATCAACGAGCAAGTCGGATTCGACCGGAACTCCAAGCAGTCGCAAGAGCGCGTCACACGGTATGCGCAGCAAACGTCTGAACTACTGGGTGAATATCGCATTACCCTGCAGCAGTTGGACCGCGTTCGCGTCTACAACGACAACCTTTCGGCGATCGTGACGGACCAAAATGACGAGATTGCCAACATTGAACAACAGCTAGAGGATTTCGGACAGACAGAGCAGGGCATCGTGCCGTTGATGCTCGATATGATCGAAGACCTTAAGTCTTTTGTCGCATTGGACATGCCATTCCAGGTGGAAGAGCGTCAAGGGCGGATTGCACGGCTTGAGGCCAACATGACCGATTCCAACGTCGCAGTGTCCGAGAAGTACCGTCAGATTATGGAAGCCTATAAAACGGAAGCAGGCTTTGGTCGTACCATCGAAACCTATGGTGGAACGGTCAATATCAACGGTCAGGACACGCGAGTGGAGTTTCTGCGGGTTGGCAGGGTCGTTCTCGCCTATCAAACGCCGGATCAGTCAGTCACCGGATACTGGAATAAACAAACCGGCAATTGGGAAATAGCGGGTGATGACTATCGTCGCGCTGTCGCGGCAGGTATCGCGCTGGCGAAGAAAGAGGCTGTTCCGCAGCTGATGGTGTTACCGGTTCCCGGCGCAGGAGCAGCACAATGATTACAAACAATAACAGTTTAGTGGCAACTGCTGCCGCAATCGCTTCCGTTGCCGTATTGGCTTTTTCTTCGCCTTCGGCGACTGCACAGGACACGATGCGCGACCTGTTAAATGAGGTTCGCAAAGAAGGTCGCGAGATCAGCGCTGAGAACAAGCAACGCGAGCAGGAGTTTCTCGCGAAGCGTGATCAACAACGCGCTTTGTTGAATAGTGCCAAAGCGTCTCTGGCTGCCGCTGAGCGTCGCAGCGAAGAGCTCAAGGCCGCATTCGATGAGAATGAAGTGGCGTTGACCGATCTGAACGAGACCCTGCGTATTCGCCTTGGCGATATCGGTGAGTTGTTCGGTGTCGTTCGTCAGTCTGCGGGTGAGGCCAAAGGCATGGTTGATTCATCGTTGTTGACGGTTCAAAACCCGAAGCGTGGCGATATTGCAACCGAGCTTGGCAAAGCACAAAAATTGCCATCGATCGCGGAATTGAGAGAGCTGCAAGCGTTGCTCCTCGAAGAGATGGCCGGCTCGGCAGAGGTGGTTCGGTTTAACACGCAGATCAACAATGCCGCTGGCGAGCCATCGAATGCAGAGGTGGTCCGCGTGGGCTTGTTTAATGCGTCAACCGCCGATGGCTTCCTCTCCTATGACGCGGATACCAACACGCTCACATTGCTCGATCCGCAGCCAGCGAGTCGTTTTACTAGCACAGCCGGCGCGTTCTTCAACGCGGCGCCAGGCCAAGTCGAGCCTTACGCGGTTGATCCTAGTCGTGGCGAGCTACTCAAACTTGAGACCAAAAAGGCAACCGTTGGTGATCGTATTGCTCAAGGGGGGCCGGTTGGCCTCGTTATCATCGCCATCGGTCTCATTGGTATCCTGATTGCTGTCTGGCGTTTGGTGGTTCTGTCTGGCATTGCCGGCAAGGTGAAGAAGCAGCTCAAGTCTAAGAGCGCCTCTGCAGATAACCCACTCGGACGTATCATGAGCGTTTACAGCTCAAACGGCGACGTCGATACCGAGACGCTTGAGCTCAAGTTGGATGAGGCCATTCTTCGAGAAGTGCCTCCGCTTGAGAAAGGCCAGGCGCTGATCAAAGTGTTCGCGGCCGTCGCGCCATTGCTCGGACTTTTGGGAACAGTTGTGGGCATGATCAACACGTTCCAGGCCATCACGCTGTTTGGTACCGGTGATCCGAAACTGATGGCGGAGGGTATCTCTGAGGCCCTCGTGACCACAATGCTCGGTCTGATTGTTGCGATCCCGCTGGTGTTCTTCCATACGCTGGTTTCCGGTCGTAGCCGGTCACTTGTTGAAGTCTTGGAAGAGCAAAGCGCTGGCATCATCGCGCGCCACTCAGAGAAGGGCTGAACTTAGGATGTATTATCTTGAGTCACTGGGCATATCGCTCCGCACATTCTTCGAGATGGGCGGGCCTGTGCTCTACTTGATTTTGTTTGCGACCACGGTGATGTGGACCTGCATACTCGAGCGCTTTTGGTTCTTCTCGCGGGTGATGCCCGGTTTGTCCGGGACTGTGGTTAAGAACTGGGAGTCACGTCGCGACACGACCTCTTGGGATGCACATCGCATTCGCGACATGATGATCTCTGAGGTCTCGATCGAGGCACGTGCTTTGATGCCGATCATTAAGACAACGATGGCCTTGCTGCCATTGCTTGGTTTGTTTGGCACGGTATACGGCATGATCGGCGTATTCGAGGTCATGGCGGTTCACGGCACGGGCAACGCACGACTGATGGCGGGCGGTGTGTCGCAGGCGACCATTCCAACGATGGCAGGCCTTGTCGCTGCGCTGTCCGGTCTTCAAGTATCGGTCAGTCTTGAACGAAAAGCGGCGCGCGAGGTCGAAGCTCTGGAGGATAAGCTGGTTCATCACTAGATGACCCGGTCATAACCATGCGAAGAAAAAAGAGCAAATCTGAAGACGAAGCAGAAATTAACATCACACCGATGCTGGATGTGGTGTTTATTCTGTTGATTTTCTTCATTGTTACCACCTCGTTTGTCAAAGAGAGCGGCGTGGATCTGAGTCGGCCTTCGAACGAACCGCCGAAGGATGTCGAAGTATCCGAGGTCGTCGCGATCAAGATTGACGCAACGGGAACGATCACGATCAAAGATCGCGTGACCGATGTACGTGCGATACGCGCCAATGTGGAGAGCGCGCTCGCGTTGAAGCCTGATACCTCGGTGGTTGTTGCTGCACATCGAGATGCAGATGCCGGGATTCTCGTGCGTGTTGTTGATCAGGCACGCATGGCGGGTGCGACGAAAGTGTCGCTCGCCGCGCTGGCGAATTAGGGCAGGACTATGGCTAGAAGACACGCAGAAGCGGAAGAAGAAACTGAAATCAACATCACACCGATGCTCGACATCGTGTTTATTATGTTGATCTTCTTTATTGTCACAACCTCGTTCGTCAAAGAGACCGGGATTGATCCTACTCGACCTGAGGCCGAAACCGCTTCATTGCGGGCGCGAAGCAACATCTTGATTGGCGTGACGGAACAAGGTGATATCTGGTACAACAAAGATCAGATTGAGATCACGGCGGTCCGTCAGCGGGTAGAAGAAGCGACAGCGGAGAACCCTGAGAGTTCTGCCGTGATCATCGCTGACGAAGGCGCACCGACCGGCGTGTTGATCGATATCATGGATCAAATTCGGTTGGGTGGTGTGATCGACATCGCCGTGGCGGCGACGCCAGAAGGCACATAGGAGCCAGATATGCGTTTATTCGGATCTGCAGCAGTGGGATTTTTTGTCGCTCTCGGCTTATTCCTGTTGATGTACGCACTCATTGCCGGCGAACTGAAAATTGACGAAAGTGATCTAGAGAAAGCGAACCTCGATTTTGTCCGGGTGAAGCAAGACGACATTGAAAATGTTAAGGATCGTCGTAAGCCGCCGCCACCAGAAGAGCCAAAAGAGCCGCCGCCGCCGCCCAAGCTGACGGTTCAAAACAACGATAAGCCGCCACCCGATATCCCTGATATTCAAACACCGAATGTCGCTGTCGCGATTGGCGGTAACGGTCCGTATTTGGGTGGCATGGGTGCGAGTGGGCCGCCTAAAGAGGGCGACGTAATCCCGATTGTGATGATCCAACCGCAGTATCCACGCGAGGCCTTGCTCGACGGCACCGAAGGCTGGGTGAAGCTCGGCTTCACCATCGAAGCGGATGGCTCTGTATCTGACGTCGAGGTGCTGGAAGCTGAGCCGCGTCGATTGTTCGACCGGTCTGCACGCCAAGCGATGTATAAATGGAAATTCAAACCTCGTGTTGTGGATGGCCAGGCGATCGCGCGCCGCGCCTCATACACGTTGAATTTCAACCTAAATCAATAACGACGCCTGGAGTTTCGTTAGATGTTGCAAAAATCTTTGTTGATCACCGTCGCCGCGTTTGCGCTGGCGGCCTCGCTAGACGTCGTGGCTCAAGAGGAACTGCGCGACGACCGTGAAGTGCTCGAACGTGACAACGGTCGGCAACAAACGATGACAGAAGGCGCGTACAAGCGTTTGGGTGCGATCCATGAGCTGATGGGTGAGAACAAAAACACCGAAGCGATGGAGAAGGCGAAAGCGATGATGGGTAGCTCGCGACTCAACGCTTATGAGCGCGCATTGATTTATCAAACCGTTGGATTCATCTACGCGAACCAAAGTAACTACAAAGAAGCGATTACCTATTTCGAAAAAGCGATCGATGAGAATGCGCTGACGCCTGATGCGCAGCAAGGCATGTTGTACTCGCTGGCTGGCTTGTATTTGTCGCAAGAGCAGTTCCGCAAGGCGATTTCAACGGCTCGCGAGTGGTTCAAGTATGAAGCCGAGCCACCGGGCGATGCTTACATGTTGATCGGCTCGAGTTTTGCACAGCTTGAGGAATATAAGAACGCGTTGCCTTACGTTGAAATCGCCTTGCGGAACTGCTCTTGCGACAAAT
>JBCAZE010000093.1:0-12127 GCA_039700805.1 Pseudomonadota bacterium
CGTGTTGCATGCGACGATGCCCTGAATGTCGAGCTCTCTCACCAGGGCGACAGTATCGATAATCTTCTCATCATCAAGATCGGGTGCGATCTTCAATAGGATCGGCTTCGGGGTCTTCAGCCCTTGATTGATTTCCTGCAACGCGCTGAGAATTTTGGTCAGGGGCTTGCGATCTTGCAGGCCACGAAGCCCTGGCGTGTTGGGTGAGCTGACGTTGACGACAAAATAATCGACGCGATCGTGCAGGCCTTTAAAACAAGTGACATAGTCATCGGCCGCATCGGTATCAGCGGTGTCTTTATTCTTACCGATGTTACCCCCGACGATGAGCCCACTTGGGCGCGCATCGAGTCGCTTTTGCATCGCTGCTAAGCCTGAGTTGTTGAAGCCAAGGCGATTGATTAAGCCGCGGTCCTGGGTCAGACGAAAGATACGTGGCTTCGGGTTACCCGGCTGTGCACGCGGTGTTACAGTGCCGACTTCCACGAAGCCGAACCCGAGCGACTGCAGAGCCCGGAGATATCGCGCATCTTTGTCGAAACCAGCGGCAAGTCCAATTCGGTTGGGAAACTCAAGCCCCAACAATGACATGGGTTGGTCGAGGTGTTGCTTGGCATAACGCGCTTTGATTAGAGCTCTGGTCGGTGCAAACGAATTCCACATCGATAACTGCTGTGTTACCAAGTGGTGGGCACGTTCGGCGTCGAGCTGAAACAATGCCGAGCGCAATAGTGGGTACATAGCGTCCTTCAGGCAGCGGGTAGTGAACGGGCGTAGTATGCCACTGCTCGAAGCGCGATGTTGCCTCCGCTTTGAATGGCGGACTCTTGGGCGTCTTACCGCATCTTGCGTGTTTTCGAACCAGGCAACTTGCGTATACTGCGGACCGGCAACGGCACGTCTCGACGACAATGCCATCGATCAATCGCCTTAGGGCGGCAATCAAGATCGGTTCGATGGTCCAGCGTATACAACGCCCAGTTGTTGAGCCAAGCGATTGTCCTTATTCAGTGCGAGGCACGAAGACGCTATGTTTGAGATTGTTTTGTATGAGCCCGAAATTCCACCGAACACGGGCAACGTGATTCGGTTGTGTGCGAATACGGGAGCTAATCTACATCTCATTCAGCCGCTGGGGTTTTCGCTCGATGAAAAACGCGTGCGTCGCGCTGGACTCGATTATGCCGACATGGCCGCGGTTCGCGAATGGCCCGATCTTGCTTCATGCCAAGAGGCACTCTCCGACCGACGTTGGTTCGCGCTGTCGAGCAAGGTCGATACCAGTTACGCGAGTGCGGCATTCGAACCGGGTGATGTGCTGTTGTTCGGGCCAGAAACGCGGGGTTTGCCGCCGGAGGTGCTGCAGCAATTTGACCAGCAGCATCAATTGACGATCCCGATGCAGGCATCGAGTCGCAGTCTCAATCTATCAAATAGCGTTGCGGTCGTGCTGTACGAAGCCTGGCGACAACAGGGGTTCGATTAGTCCAGTTCGCGTCCGGGCGCACGCTGCATCAGCGCTTTCAGTGCATCGAGCGGTGCGATGCCTTCGTAAAGGATGCGATAGATTTGCTCGGTGATCGGCATCTCGACACCCAATCCGTCGGCGGCTTGCTTGACGGCTTTTGCGGCAAGAACGCCTTCGACAACCTGCTGAATTTCAGCTTCCGCTTCCTTGATGCTCTTGCCATCCGCAAGTGCGAGTCCCATACGACGGTTTCGAGATTGGTTGTCGGTGCAGGTCAACACCAAATCGCCCATGCCGGCGAGACCCATGAATGTCTCGCGGTTGGCGCCCATCGCGACGCCAAAGCGGGTCATCTCGTTGAGGCCGCGCGTAATCAGCGCCACCCTCGAGTTAGAGCCAAAACCAAGCCCGTCGGACATGCCAGCACCAATCGCCATCACATTTTTCACTGCACCGCCAACTTCGACGCCGACAACATCGTCGCTGGTGTACGCGCGGAAATTCTCATCAGAGATTCGGGCGGCGAGTGATTGCGCGAATGCATCGTCGTTGGAGCCGATGGTCAGCGCGGTCGGCAGCCCGCGCGCGAGTTCCTTGGCGAAGGTAGGACCCGACAACACCGCATATTGGCCATCAGCGTCGAGTTCTTCGGCCACGACCTGGTGCGGCAGCTTGCCGGTTGATAACTCAAGGCCTTTGGTGGCCCAGGCGACGCGCTCGAGACCGCCGGCGACTTCGCGAAGTTGTTTCAGCATGTCTCGCAGCGCATGACTTGGCACCGAAACTAGCACCTCGTCAATGCCATCGAGCGCTTCGGTCAGGTCCTCATGCGCGGTTAGAAGGGCTGGAAAAGGCCCTTCAGGCAAATAGCGCGCGTTGATATTGTCGCGTGCGATTTGTTGCATTTGCTGAGGGTCACGTCCCCAAAGGCGCGTAGGTGTGCCGGCACGTGCGTATTGAATAGCAAGCGCCGTACCCCACGACCCCGCGCCAAGAACGGCGACCGGTTTATGTTGCGCCGTATTAATGCGTTTCCTCGCTCGCAGCTTGCGCTTCGGCTTGTTTCGCGCGCTCTTGTTGTGTGCGTGCAAACAGCGAATCGAAGTCGATAGGCTGCAACAAGAAGTCTGGGAAGCCGCCGCGCTGTACAGCGCCTGAGATTGCTTCACGAGCATAGGGGAACAGCGTGGCTGGGCAGAACGTGCCAAGGATCACGCCGATCTCTTGTTCGTTGTATCCGTCAATATGGAATACGCCCGCTTGTTGAATCTCGACCAAAAACGCGGTTTCGTCGTTCATCTTCGCGTCGAGCGTCAGCGTTAACGTCATCTCATACAACGTCTCATCAACTTTGGCCTGCGCGGTGCGAATATTGAGGTTCGTCACCGGACGAAATTCGCCACGATTGAAGATGCCAGGCGCACTGGGTGATTCGAACGACATGTCTTTGATGTAGATCTTTCGGAGCGCGACTTGTTTCGCGGGTGTGTTTTCTGCCGCTGCGGGCTGTTCGTCTGCCATAGTTGTGATTCTCTCGAATATTGATTTCTGAATAGGATTGCTTAGGCGAGCATCGCGTCGAGCTTGCCTTGCTTATCGAGCGCATTCATGTCGTCGAAGCCGCCAACATGTTGATCGCCGATAAAAATTTGTGGGACTGTACGTGCGCCGTTGCTGCGGGTCAGCATCTCGTCACGCTTGTCTGGCTGTTTGCCAAGATCGATCACTTCGAACGCGACATTCTTCTGCTCGAGCAAAGCGATAGCAGCCGCGCAATAGGGGCAGTAGCTCTGCGAGTACATAACAATCGGTTTACTCATGATTTCTTCTTCTTGTTCTTCTTTCCCGATTTTTTTGCGCTAACAAGGGGCATGCTGTCCTGTTGCCATGCTGCAATGCCACCCTTCAGCGCAAAGATATCTTCGTAACCCTTTTTCCGAAGATCGCCGACCACACGGCTGCAGCGAAATCCGTTGTCGCAAGCGATCAGGATCTTTTTACCCTTCATCGCGGACAAGCGGTCTTCGTTACCGTCGACTTGGTCCGGGGTCAGATTCCGCGCGCCAGCAATGTGGCCACGATCAAAATCTTCTTTTGAGCGAATGTCGAGCACGACCGCGTCATCATTGATCAGACGCACTGCGTCAGGCACCGCAAGATCGATGCCCTGGCGGGATTTCAGCCTAAATTCTGTAAACAGCAGAAAGAACAGGCTGGCCACGAGCCCGGCTGTCAGCATCAGGTGGTTATTCGTAAATTCTAGAACTTGTTCCATGATTGTTGTGTCGACTGGTTGAACCAGTGGTAGATAAGCCCCGTCGGCGTTAGCATTGCTATGACGCCCAGTCGGCAAGTATACCAAATGATAAGGTTGCGCATGGCACTCGAGGCTGAAAATTCAGGGGTTTGACCATCAACCGGCTCGGCTAGTGGACATAAGAGCGATCGTTCGATGATGGTCGTCGTGACGCCAACAGCCCAGGAAGGTCCAGCCGTCAATAAATCGCTTGTGAAAAAGACACGATCCCACATCCTGGCCATTTGCCTGTTGGCAATCATCAGCGCGCCAGCCGTCTCCCAGGTCGCGAGCGAGCGTGAGCTCGAAGATGTTCGGCGTCAGATCGCCGCATTGACCGACGATATCAATGAGCGCACCCGCGAGCGTGACGCGCTAACAGCGGACCTCGGTGTGGTTGAGCGTAAAATGGCGAATGCTCGCACGCGATTGGGCGAAATCGACAACGAAATCGCTGCAGCAGAGGCGCGTCTTGTGGAAATTGCTGCGCAAACGGTGGTGCAGCAAAACGCATTGGCTGAGCAGCAAGCCATTCTCGCGAAACAACTTCGCACCGCTTACATGAGTGGTCGCCAAGAGCGCATCAAGTTGCTGTTAAACCAGCAATCGCCAGCAACGCTTGGGCGCATGCTGCAATACTATCGCTACCTGTCCAAAGCCCGCGTTGGCAACATCGACGCGGTTCAAGCGGCGATCTCGAGCCTCGCTTCTTTGAAAGATCAGGCTGCCAAAACGCGTGATGACATGGTCATTTTGCGCCGTGAAACGACAGAGGTGCTGGCGGCGTTAGACAAAGATCGAACTGACCGCAGCGCACTCGTTGATACGATCAACCAACGGTTAAACGATGAGCGCCAGATGCTGGCCTCGCTGAATGAACGGGAACAGGAAGTGCAACGGCTACTCGAGAGCCTTTCCGAAATCCTCGAGGCTTATCCCACAGGCTCTGAAGCGCCGATGAGTACGCTGCGCGGTGATCTGACGTGGCCCGTTGCAGGCAGCGTGCGAATCAACTTTGGTTCCAATATGGCGGGTGGCCGAGTCAAAAGTCGAGGCATGGTGCTGGCAACAGACAGTGGCACGGAGGTCCGTGCGATCTACCATGGCCAAGTGCTCTACGCTGATTGGCTGCCTGGGATGGGACTGCTGGTCATTGTCGATCATGGCGAGGCGCTGATGTCCTTGTACGGATACAACGAGACACTGCAGGTGTCGGTTGGCGACTGGATTGCGCCAGGCGATGTCATTGCGACCGTCGGTAATAGCGGTGGCCAAGGCGCGCCCGGCCTCTATTTTGAGTTGCGAGCCGCTGCGAAGCCCGTCAATCCTAGGCCTTGGTTCAAACGTCGTCCGGGACCCAATCGCCGTTGAGATCACTGTCGCGGTGGCGGCGCCTCGCGTGTGATATGTTCCGGGTGGGATTTATGAGGAATGCCAAAGGCTGACATGTTGCAGCGATTTTTAATGGCGTTGGTGCTTGGTGTGTCGTTCGGGATAACGCTGGTTGTCGGCTTGTCGTTATCGCGCGAAACACCGAAGGATGTGCCGGCGTTGCCAGACAACGATTTGCTCGCCGAGGTGATCGCTGAGGTGGAGCGCGAGTATGTCGACCCCGTGGACGAATCGGCGTTGCTGGAGGCTGCAGCCCGCGGTCTCGTGGCCGATCTCGATAGCCATTCTCAGTTCCTAGACGACCAGCAGTATGCCGACCTTCGGGTGTCGGCGAGTGGCAACTATAGTGGGGTGGGTCTCGAGGTCACCTTACGTGACGGAGAGGTGATCGTGATCACCGCATATCCGGAGTCCCCGGCAAGTCGAGCGGATATTCGCACCGGCGACATTCTGATCGCGATCGACGATTGGCCGATCGACAGCCAAGATCTGTACGCAACGGTCAGTCGGCTGCGTGGCACCGCCGAAAGCGACGTCTCTTTGTCATTCCTTCGCGATGGCAGCGACGAGCCGCTGCAACATCGTCTGACACGTGAGCCAATGGCGATACCCAGCGTTGAACACAAATTATTGGCGCCAGGCGTCGGTGTGTTGCACATCTCTCAGTTTCATGAACGCACAGCGCGGCAGGTGATCGACGCGATTGCTGCGCTCAATCGTGACAATCTGACCCCGCTCGATGGCCTGGTGATCGATCTGCGCGATAACCCTGGCGGTATTCTGGATTCGGCGATCGATACTGCGGATTTGTTTCTTGATAGTGGCATCATCGTCAGTGCCCGCGGCCGTACAGAAAGTGCACACTTTGAACACCGGGCAAGTCCGGGTTCAATGTTGCCCGAGGCAAGACTGATCGTATTGATCAATGGCGCTTCAGCATCGGCGGCAGAGGTGTTGGCAGCGGCTCTTCGGGATAACGACCGGGCCCGATTGCTTGGCACCTCTTCATTTGGCAAGGGTCTCGTGCAAACCGTCGTACCGCTGCGAGATGGTGGAGCCATCAAGTTGACGACATCTCGGTACTACACGCCGGATGGCGATTACATCGACAACCGAGGCCTGACGCCGGATATTGTGGTTCGAAAAACACCGACGGCGGATACCGACCCACAAATGGAGGCCGCGGTGAGCGCATTGACGCCACAGCGCCTCAAGTTGTCAGAGCGCTAATGCTGCGTATTGCTGCGCTATTGTCGTGTGCGCTGCTTGCAGCAAACACGCACACGAAAGACGCGCCGCGCGTCGCGATCATCATCGATGACATCGGTTACCGTGCGGTGCAAGATCAGCGCGTGTTGGCGTTGCCGAATGAAGTAGCGATCGCTGTACTGCCTTACTCACCGAATGCACGTCGCATGGCGATGGCAAGTTACGAACAGCAACGTCCGGTGTTGGTGCATATGCCGATGGAAGCCAATAATGATGCTTCCAACGCAAAAGCTTTGGGTCCGGGAGCGTTGACCGAGCAGCACTCTCGCGCATCGGTGATCGCCGCGATCGATGCAGCATTCGATGCGGTGCCCCATGCACGTGGATTGAACAACCATATGGGCAGCAGGCTGACGCGTTCACCCGATATGATGCGTTGGCTGATGCATGCGCTTGCGTGTCGGCGAGATAGTTACTTTGTCGACAGCTTTACGACGGCCGAGAGTCTTGGTCTTAGCATGGCCGAGGAGATGTCGATACCGGCGATACGGCGGCATGTGTTTTTGGACCATGTGAGGGATCCAGAAGCGCTTGAGGCAGCGTTCGCCCGCTTGATCAAGCAGGCTCACCGCAATGGCGCAGCGGTGGCCATTGGACACCCCTTTCCGGAGACCTTGGCCTTACTCGAGTCCCGGCTGCCAACACTGGCTGAGCACGGCATAGAGCTCGTTACCCCAGAGGAACTGGCGCACGCATCGGACCGTGACGCAGAGCCTGAACTCGTCATGGCGTCATGGTAGTCTCGCTGCCACTGATCTGAACGTACGGATTCTCTTATGTCCACGTATCGCTATTGCCCCGTTTGCGCGGCGCCGCTCGTGCCACAGGAGCATGGTGGTAAGACGCGAGCCGCTTGCAGCGACGCCCGCTGTCACTTCGTTCATTGGGACAATCCAACGCCTGTTGTTGCGGCAGTTGCTGAACGCAATGGCTGCGTCATACAGGTTCGCAGCATCGGTTGGCCGGATGGCTGGTTCGGGTTGGTGACGGGTTTTCTCGAAGCGGGCGAGATGCCGGAAGAGGCCGTCTTGCGAGAAGTCGAGGAAGAGACGGGCCTTTCCGCAACGATGGGCGGCTACATCGGCATGTACCCTTTCTATCGGATGAATCAACTCATCATCGCTTATCACGTGCATGTGAGTGAAGGCGACGTGGTCCTTGATCGGACTGAACTTGAAGACTATCGGGAAGTCCCATTAGATGAACTCGTGCCATGGGATAGCGGTACGGGTAAAGCGCTGCGTGACTGGTTGGCCACGCAAGGGCGCGTAATCACAGATGAGGACTTACTGAAACGCCGTCGTTGATAGGGAGTAATCGATGGGGTTCTATAGTGAAAATATCCTGCCGCGATTGTTGGACTTTGCTTGTGGCGTCAACGCGATCAACAAGCAGCGTGAGAAGATCGTCCCGAAAGCCAGCGGCGATGTCCTCGAAATTGGCATTGGTTCCGGGCTGAATTTGCCTTGGTACGACGCCGCGAACGTCAGTCGTATTTGGGGGCTTGAACCGTCGCCGGCAATGCGTGCACGTGCGATGGCGCGTTACGAAGAGATCGATTGCCAAATTCCATTGGCGTTCATCGACGTACCGGGGGAGCAGCTACCGTTGCCGGATAATTCGGCTGACACGATTTTGATGACTTATACCTTGTGCACCATCCCCGACCCAGAGACCGCGCTCGACAATATGCGTCGGGTGCTTAAGCCCGGCGGGAAGTTGTTGTTCTGCGAACACGCGCGCGCACCGGATGGGTCGGTATCGCGTTGGCAGGATCGACTGAATCGCCCATGGAAGCGGATCGCAGGTGGATGCCATATGAATAGGGAAATTACCGATATACTGACAGACAACGGCTTTTCGATTAGCCAGTTGGATGAGATGTATGTGCCCGGTCCGAAAGTATTGTCTTTCAATGTCTGGGGCGAGGCGGTGATAGAGCGATGAAAATTTACGCGTGGCTGACAGTGGTTTTGTTGACGGTGCTGACGTTGGGTGCAAGCGCCAACGCCCAGATTGCTGCACCGGAAGAGATGATGTGTCCGCAGGTGTTCAATCCTGTCTGCGGTAGCGATCAAAAGACCTATTCGAACGACTGCATGGCGCGTCAAGCAGGCGTTGCTATTGCGGCAGACGGTGAGTGTCCGGTCGATCCAAATGCTTCGGAACCAACGGAAAGCGGCGCTTGCCCACCACGTTTCGCCCCGGTTTGCGGCATTGATGGTGTCACCTACGCCAACAGCTGTTTTGCAGCATTGGCGGGTACCGAAACCAAAGCGCAAGGCTTGTGTGATGAAAACGTCTGTCCGGAAGAAGCGTTACCTGTCTGTGGACGCAACGGCAGAACCTTCCTGAATCGGTGTCTCGCACGCAAAAGTCGTGTTGGTGTCGCTTACACCGGTTCGTGCGATCTCGAGAAGTGCCCGGATGTCTATGCGCCGGTCTGCACAACTGACGGTCGGACCATTGCGAACGCCTGTGTTGCTGAGGCAGAAGGGGCGGAAGTCGCGTCGCTCGGTGCCTGCAACACACGCCGTTGTCCGTCTGTTTTTGTCCCAGTATGTGGCGCCGACGATGTGACCTACGGTAATGCCTGCGAAGCAGAACGGGCAGGCACGCGAATCGTCGCGCCTGGTGATTGTGAGAATGTGAATTGCAGAAACCGCTTCCAGCCTGTCTGTGCTGCAAACGGAAGAACCTATGACAACCGCTGTCTGCTTGAGGCGGACGGTGAAACGATGCTGTATGCCGGTGCCTGTGCCGTGCGGAAACAAGAACAATGAAAAAAGTAAGTCTAAGAAGAAGAATGTCCGACTGGCTGAAGCGCGAGGATGGCTTTATGCGCCTTTCCTATCGTGCAGGTACCGACCCGTCTGAAAGTGAAATTGACGCGATCAAAGTTGGGTTGAACGCCTACAACAGCGAACACACAGAAAACCCACCGGAAGTGCCAGTGGGCTGCGTTGCGCGTGATGAGACCGGTCGTATCGTCGCCGGCGCACACGGCAAGATTTCCTGGGGTTGGCTGTATGTGGAGCGCCTTTGGGTTGATGAGTCGCTACGCGGCAAAGGAATTGGTACCGAAGTGCTGGCACGACTTGAGCGCACGGCCCTCGGTCAAGGTGTTCACCGTTTTCATGTCGGCACCACCTCGTTCCAAGCGCTCGATTTCTACCGAAAGCAGGGCTATGAAATCTATGCGACGCTCGATGACATGCCGCCAGGACATACCGACTACGCACTGAAGAAAGTCATTGAGTTGACGCCGTAACACGGTGCGCTGCGGTTGATTGGCGCGCCTTCCATGGCAGACCAAATAGCGGTCGAAGCACCGGAATACGGCGAATGAAGAATTCGTAGATCACGTAGCAACCGAGCACGGTGCCGCCGACCACCAACAGTGGCTCTATAACAGGCCCCAATGCCAGCGACCCCAAAGTGCCACCGAGGGCGACGGTGATCGTTTGGTGCAGGATATACCAAGGGAAGATCGCATCCGTGGCGTACCGCAGCTTGTCGGAAGGCCGATTGAGATAACGATAGCCATAGGCAAACAGGACGAGGATCCAGGTCCATCGATTGACGTAGACCGAAAGAAAGCTCAATTGCTCGATGATGCCACTGGCATTCTCGGGTACCCACCATTCCTGCGTTCTTAGCGATATATACGCGACCAGACCTGTGATCAGCAGTCCGCGCCGGTGTTTGGCGAGCGCGTCCCACCAAGGCAGATGATTGCCGATCAAATAGCCGTAGAAAAACAGCGTGCCATAGAGGCAATGCGCGTAGGTATCGCCGAGAAGACTATGATCGATAAATGGGTAGTGCGGAAAGACGAAATTGCCGTACAGCATCAACGGAATCACCGGGACGGCAACCACAGCCCAGCCCCGTAAGTTTCGAAGCAGTCGGTTCACGCCGATCTTGTCGAGCACAAGGCCAAGCGGGATCGCGAGCAATGTGTAGAAAAGGACATACGGCAAGTACCACAAGTGATTCCATGTCCAGACGATTTCGTTCTCGCCGCCCCAGGCATTGCCTGGGAAATCCTGAAAGGTCAGATACTGTCCCCAAAATGCCCAGTAACCTGGTTCGATGATGCCTTTACCGAGCGCTTCAAAGTATGGCTGCGGCGCGACAATCACCGCCATACCAAAGATCAGCGGTAAACCGAGTCGCCACAATCGTCGCAGTGCCAAGCGACCACCGGTGTAACGGCGACGAACGAATGACATCGCAAGGCCGGAAATAACGAACAACAGGGACATTCGCCATTGGTTCAAAAATCGCATCGGCTCTTGCAGCCACTCAGATGTGTAGACTGATTTGATGTGCCAACCCCAATCGGCGACATAGAACATCCCCGAGTGATAAAGAATCAGTAGTCCGAAGGCGATGACGCGTAGTGCGTCGATATCGTGGCGTCGTTGCATCGTCGTCATGATGAAAAGCTCCAAGAGAACGAATCAGCATTGTCGAAGCGCCCGATAGGCCACACATCTGCTAAGTGCTTGATCGACCGTAATATGTGATAAGCGGCAGGCTCGACGGGATGAGTGGTGGTACAGATCGTCCCGCTGGCGCTATGATCTGCGCATGACACTCACGTCTTACCTTAAGCAGCGACGGTTTTGGGAGATCGGCCTTGTCGTCGGCCTTATGACGATCGGCATGTTTTCGAATATCGCGACGGAAGTCATCGATTTCGAACGCAATGACACCGGGCTGCCCTCATCGTTGGCATGGATTCTCGAAGGCACGAGCCATGCAGCACTGCTACTGCTGTTTCCAGTGATTCTGTGGTTTGATCGTCGCTACCCGCTGCGATTTGCCGACTGGCGACGTGGTGTCATGGCACATGCGCTGTTTAGTGTCGTCTTTTCGGTGCTGCATGTCGTCCTGATGTTTTTGGGTCGGGCGCTGCTCTACCCAGCAATCCTCGCACGCGATTATCGTTGGGATGATGTGCTCGGGCAGTTTGTCTACGAATACCTGAAGGATTTTCGAACCTACCTTCTCTTTCTCTCGCTCATCTACCTCTATCGGTTCGTTTTGCTGCGACTGCAGGGTGAAGCCGGTTTTCTCGATGCGGCAGAATCAGAGCCGGAAGCACCGCCGCCCGCCGATCGATTTCTGGTCAAAAAATTCGGCAAGGAGTTTCTCGTTCGTGTTGACGACATCGAGTGGATCGAAAGTGCGGGCAACTACGTGAATCTGCATGTCGACAACAAGGTCTATCCGTTGCGCAGTACGATGACGCAAATAGCGGAGCGATTGTCGACGCAGGGTTTCGTTCGGGTCCACCGCCAAGCCATCGTCAATGCGGAACGCATCGCCGAGATGTCGATGTTCGACTCCGGCGACGGTGAGCTTCGTCTCAATACCAACGCGCGGGTTCCTGTGAGCCGCCGCTTCCGCAGTAAACTTCGAGAGTCTATTGGTGTCGAACAGACACTGAACTGACGCGAACGGTGTGTGCGACGCCGCGCAGACTGTTCGCAACATCGGTACGGCGCTACTATGGATCTCGATGACTGACGCATCTAGCAAGGCAAAAGACTATTGTTGTGACTGTGGTGCGACCCAGTTCACGGCGGGCGAGGTGTTGTTTCGTGTGATTTGTCATTGCACGATCTGTCAGAGATTCAACCAAGCGCCGTATGCCGACATTCTGGTGCTCAAGCGAGAAAGCTTATCGATCG
>JBCAZE010000094.1:0-12108 GCA_039700805.1 Pseudomonadota bacterium
TCATTATCCAGGATTGCCGGTACTCGAATCTGACCCCCTGACTTTTCACGTGCCGGACTAGCGTTGCTTGGGCATAGGGTACAAAGCAACGTCTATGCCAGATTTGTTTTACATTTAAGAAACATGGGCTTAACCGCGGATTAAAGCGACCTACGTCGTCTCGGAACGCCTGTTCTGTAAAGTTTTCCGACAGTTATTGGGGTGGTTCCAGCAGTGACGGGATGCTAGAGAAGCGGCCATTGACGACGATGCCGATGGGCGCAAGTAAGACCTCTGGGTCCTCGATCGGGTTGCCCGGCAAAATGACCAAATCAGCCGTGGCCCCTACCGCGATGCGCCCGAGATCAGTTCGGCCGAGTACCTCGGCGCTTCTGCTGGTTGCTGCGGCGATCACATGATGCATGGGCACGCCCGCATCATGCATCGCGAGCAATTCAGCAATGAGTGACACCCCCGGAGGCAGACTGCTATTGCCCGTCGCAGCGATCAATAAGTGGCCATACGCGGTCGCGTTTGCGGGCGTCGATGTGATGACGGGTTGATGCGAATTGCTGGATGCGACCTGCCACAGTCTCGATCGCGCAAGCGTTGTCAGTCGAGAATCCGTGAACTGTCCGCGCTCCGCCATATGCGATGTGACTTTTGTACCGCTGCGGTTAAGCAGCAGCTGTTCGTCTTCGAAACTGCTGATCGCGTTGCGTTCGAACCAGCTCGCATCCAGCAGCGCTTGCCCAAACGTAAGGTCGGGCAACAACTGATCTGTGATGAAGCGTCCGCTCGCGCTTTCACGGAGTCGTTGCACGCGATCGCGGTTATCAGAGAGCGCTCGAAAATCGCGTAGTTTAAGGTCGACACGCTTCGGTGCCAGTGCGCCTGCGGTATTGCTGGTTGCACCTCCCGAAAGCGTGGCATAGCGCGTGACACCGGCCGCGAGCCAGCGCGGCGCCGTGTCGTCGGTCACGATGGCGTCGATGTCGATGAGCCCGGGCATCAATACAACATCGCCGAGATCGATCACATTGCCTATTGTCGCTTCGCTTCGGCGGTTCAGTGCCTGTATGCGCCCGTTCGCGATGACGATATCTGTGTTTTCGAGCAGCGTATTGGATGCCGGGTCGTAAACTTTCGCACCGCGTAGTGTCCATGGCGCGTGCTCGAGTGCATTAGGGTCTTCCGTGCCCGGCGCGGTGTTTGGTGCGGGATCTTTGATACTCACCCATATGGTTAACGGAAGTGTTCGCTGTCCGCGTGTTGCTGGCCGACGTACCACTAACCTGCCGCGGTCGATGGTCACGTAGCGCTCACGATCGAGCCATACCGGTGGGTGCTCAATAGTCACATCATCCTGCGTCAGGGTTTTTACCAGCATCTCCTGGCGTGGCAGCAAAGCATCCAGCACGATTCCACCATCGGGGCGATGACGTTGCACGGTGGTCAAGATGCCATCGCGGCGAATGGTGGGCTGACTGAGACGATGTTGAGAGACGTGACGCGTTAACGGTTCACCGCTTGGTAGCAGTTGCATCAGCATCCAGCGTGCGCCTGTTTGCCGCACGAAAAAGATGTCGCCAGCATCATTGGCAACGGGGTCGGTGTCTTCGAAGGGACCCCGTGTCAGTGCGCGGGATTGTGTGGCGCTAAGAGGTCGGGTCCAAAGGTGGCGCGCGCCGCTGCGATTGGATGTGAATACGACTCCACTCGCGTCGGGCAGCCATGCCGCGCTGGTGTCTTGCCAGGCACCACGCGTGAGTTGTTCGATGTCCCCAGACGCCCGATCGACGAGCCAAAGATGTTTCTCGCCTCGTTGCCAGCCGCCTTCGGCGACGATGTAACGGCCATCTGGAGAGACCGCGGGTTGGGTTAGCATGAGTCCAACTGGTGTTAGCGCGCTCGCCTCACCGCCGGTCGCAGGAAGCGCCCAAAGACCTTGCAACGCGCTCACAATCAACTCGTCACGCGTTGGATCGTAGGCGACTGACAGGTCAGTGACCTGGGTAATCATCAACTCCGCCGCGCTCAATCGAACGGGAAAGAGAAAAAAGAGAATCGCGAGCCAGAGGCGCGTTCGAACGGGCTTACTGATCTTCACTGAGGACGGTAACGCTGTCGAGCCAATCGCCCGACATGCTGACATAGATATGCATCGGTCGGCAGCACACCTGGCAATCCTCGATGTAGTCTGATGTGCCGGCAGACAAATCGATGACTAGGTCGATCGGTTCGCCGCAATACGGGCAGTCCGCTTGTTGCTCGTGCAACTCGCGGATCATGGCTGCAGTCTCTGCCCCATCCATCGACCGGATTCATACCCAGCGGATGCATCGAGTGTGCGCACAAAACGCGCACGATCATGCACGCGCCCGCTGCCTTCGACCCAAAGCTCGCACGCAGCTGCATGGATTCGATAGCCTCCCCAGTGCGGCGGTCTCGGAATGGACGCAGAGGCGTCGTCGAACCGTTCCTGATTGCTCGCAAACTTTTCGATCAGCGTTTTTCTGTCGGGGACGGGCTGACTCTGGTCGCTCGCCCATGCCCCGATTTGGCTATCGCGAGGCCTGCTGGCGAAGTAAGCGTCACTATTTTCGCCTGAAAGTTTTTCAATCTGCCCTTCGATGCGCACTTGGCGGCCTTGATGGTCCCAATGAAACACGACGGCAACGAATGAATTGTTGGCGATTTCGCCACCTTTCCTCGACTGATAGTTCGTATAGAAGTCGATCGTGCCAGCGTCAGCATCAAAGTGCTTACAGAGCACGATTCTGGCCGACGGACGACCCTCGGGATCTGCCGTGGCAAGGGTCATCGCGTTGCTGTTCGGCTGGTTGGCCGCGGCTCTCGCGGCGGCAAGCCACTGGGCGACGGTTTCCATGGGATTGGTCGGTAACTCGTCCGGCAAGAATTCTTCGGCGATATGCTTTGGCACTGTATTTGTGCTCCTTATGATGACGCCGTGGATTATCCCACAACTGACGTGCTGATTACGGTGCGGCCGTTGCGACGGCTATCGGCGGCCGCGTCGAGGACAGCGGCATCGCCAGTCCCGTGCGTCATAGTTGCGCCGACACCGCCGAAGAACATGCTTTTGTTCTCAAAATACCGCACCGGAACATCGACGTTAGCCTCGATGACGGCACCGGGTTCCGCATACAGTTGCTCCGCATAGTATCCATTTGCCATGGCTTCGAGCGCAGCTTCTGCGTGGATTCGAGGCGCTTCGATCGCGTCACCAATCGACTTTCCTCCGAGTAAAACGCGGTCTAATGTTTGCGCCATCGCGCTGGTGATCCGATCAGCGCCTGGCGAACCGATGGCAATGACGCGGTCACCCTTGCGAGCGACCGACGGTGACATGTTTGACGGCAGCCTTGCCCCTGCTGGCCCTGCCTCAAGTCCACGTCTATTCAATTCCAGCTCGCCAAGGCAATTGTTGAGCCAAAGTCCTGTGCCGGGTGCAACCTCGCCACTACCGTAACCGGCTGAGGCGGTGATAGCGCAGGCGAGCCCGTTGCTGTCGGACGCGGATGTGTGCACCGTCGCCGAACTGATGAATTCGGAGAGCTTCTCGATGTTAGTTCGTGCCAACATGAGCAGCTGTTTGGCGTCTTCCGGTAAGTCAGTGGAATAGTCGAGGTTGCGGCGTCGATATTGGAGCGCGCGACGCAAAACCGTCAACAGTGGTATGTCGGCTGCCCGTCCCAACATGACTGCGCCGAGCATGCTGCCACCAATCGAAGGGGGTGGGCTGACCGCCAACGTCCAGCCGCCTATCGGGATTTCCTCGGCCTCACGGATATCGACGTGATAGGCATTCAAGTCTTGCATCGTCATGCGACTGCCACGTGTCGATAAATAGTCGATGATCGCACCACCGATTTCGCCCTCGTACAGGGCTCGCGCACCATTCTCCGCAATGCAACTGAGCGAATCGGCGAGCCCTTCTATCATCATTGTCTCGCCCGCTCCGAGCAACGTATCACCTTCCGGGAACAACGCGCGTTTCGAAGCGGGATCACGCGCGAAGATCGGTTCTGCTGAATAGTTTAGGTAGTAGTGGCATGCGCTCGGTAAAGGAAAGCCTTGTCGTGCCGCACGAATGCTGGGCGCGAGTAGCGCCGCGAGAGGCAGCTTGCCGAACTGACGGCGTGCCGCGTCAAGTGCAGCCGGAGAGCCGGGAACCGCGACGCTGCCGGCGCCAATCAACGTTGAGACGCCGCCGCCATAGGCCATTGTCACCGTATCGGTTTTCACTTCTGCTGACGGATTGTTGATGCCCGGTACCGTGACATACCCATCGAAACTCACTGGCCTGCCGTCGGGTGGCCAAACGGTGACAATAGCACCCCCCGAAAATGCACAGACGCCGGGCTCGGTATTCATTGTTAACGCAGAGGCGGCGAGCGCTGCATCCACAGCATTTCCGCCGAGCTCAATGACTTCGCGAGCCGCTTCTGCAGCTAATTCAGAACTTGTCGCAACGGCGACCTTAGGCATGGATTTCATCCGCTAATCATGTTGGCGCAATGCTCGCATGCGGTGACTTGTGTGGCTAGCGATAGGTTCAGCCGCGGTTCAGAACACTTTTGCAACACTGTGCACCGTCAACAACAAATAGGAGTTTTGACATGCCCAAGACCATTGCAGGAATCATCGTTATTGCAGCGATCGCATTGGGCACCGGTACTGCCGATGCCCACCCAGGTCACGATCGTTATGATCGCGACGACCGACGTGTCGAGCGTCGCATTGATCGCGCTGAGCTTCGCGCGTACCGGCGAGCAGAACAACGCTATCGCGAATGTCTGCGTCGATACCAGCGTATACACAACCGCCATTATCGCAAATACTACCGCGGCTATCGCTATGGCGTCGTACCCAAATCCTATCGACGGCATGCTCTCGCGCATACTTGCGATAAGCGGTTCCGTCAGTTCCTTCGCGGCCATGCCTATTTCGGAGCTAGAGAGGCGTACCTATTGGGCGATACGAGACGCAAGCGAACTTACCGCGTTTATGACGACTAGTCGCGTCGCCGGCAGGGCAATCCCCTGCCGGCTTTTCTTGTGTTTTTCGTAAACCGCCATTCTGCCGATCAGTCGCGCGACAGCAACTGCAAATTGTGAGACATTCGGGTGCTCTATGGACGATGGAGCGAGGTACGCGATGGACCCTGTATTCGGCGATGGCTGAAGCGCTGAGCGACGTGCGCGCGTTGCGTCAGCAGATGCTGAAGATGCGAGATGAAGCGAAGCAAAACGAAGCACGCTTCAAACGTTCGCAACAGCGTGAGTTGGATATTCTCTCTGCGGCTAACCTCCACGCGCTGTTCGACGCGCTGACAGCAGGGCTCGCTACCAGCTATCAGGTGGATGCAGCAACGCTCGTGTTGCTCGACCCCGATCACACCATCCGACACCTAATGATCGCCGAGGGCGGCAGACTGCGTCGCCCAGATGCGCTTGTCTTTGTGGATGCAATGGCGGGTCTGACGCCGCAATACTCGCGGCTCTCACGGCCATGGATGGGTCCTTATCATCCTGCTGATCATGGGACGCTGAAGGTGGGCGAGGGGATTGCTAGTCTTGCAATGATCCCGCTCTGCCGAAAGAAATCCTTGATCGGCAGCATCAATCTTGGCAGCCGCGATCCTGCGCGATATCAAAAAACACTGGCCAGCGATTTCCTCGCACATCTGGGCCTGATTGCGTCGTTTGCCATCGAAAATGCGGTCAATCGCGCCCGACTACTGCGCAGCGGATTCACAGATGTGTTGACGGGGTGGCATAACCGACGCTATCTCAAAATCCGGTTAGAGGAAGAGTTGTCCCGCGCTGGGCGGCAGGGTGATGGCGTTAGTTGCTTGTTCATGGACCTCGATCACTTCAAATCGATCAACGATACCTATGGGCATCATGCGGGCGACTTGGTCCTTGCCGAATGCGCACGCCGCATTGATGCGGAAGTAAGGACCAGCGATGTCGCGGCACGCTACGGTGGCGAGGAGTTTGTCATCATCGCGCCGGGTGCATCGCGCGACGTGGCTGAGAAGCTGGCCTCACGCGTCCTCAAAGCGGTTAATTGCGCGCCCGTCACACTTGAATCCGGGGAATCTCTCGATGTCACCGTTTCGATTGGCGTGGCGTACTTGCCCGCGCCGACGGATGAGACGGACCATAAATCCTTGGGCGAGCAGCTATTGAAGCGCGCGGATCTTGCCATGTATGACGCTAAGTCTGCTGGTCGCAACTGTGTGAGAAGCGCGGATTAGCTTGACGCAGCCTCGCGCTCTGCCATACTTGAGAATCATTCTCATTTAGTACCGGAGAGCGTACTCTTGAATAATCGAATTTTGATGCTGTGTGGTGTTCTGCTAGTGACCGCGTGCGGCGGCAACCAAAAGGGCACCGAAACGGCCGCCCCGGCGGTCGAGGAAAGCGCGCCATTGGTGGTGTATTCATCTCGGGCGGAACAGTTGATCGCGCCCATTTTTGCGGCATTTACAGAAGATACCGGGATCGAGGTCCAATATGTCACGGACGATCCACAGCCACTGATCGAGCGATTAAAGGCCGAGGGCGAGAATACGCCGGCTAGCGTTTTGTTGACGGTCGATGCTGGCAATCTTTGGTTTGCGGCGGACCAGGGTGTCCTTGCTGGTCTTGATTCACAGACATTGAAAGCTGTTGTGCCGTCGTTCTTGCGCGATAGTCAGGATCGCTGGTTTGGCTTGTCCTTGAGAGCACGAACGATCGTCTATGACACCCGCGTTGTGAATCCGTCGCAGCTCTCCGACTATGCATCGTTGGCGGATGAGCAATGGCAGGGGAAACTGTGCTTACGGACGTCAAAGAAGGTCTACAACCAATCACTGGTGGCCATGTTGATCGAAACCTTGGGCGCCGCGCCAACCGAAACCATTGTTGAGGGTTGGATCAACAATCTTGCAACGGATGTGTTTCCGAACGACACCAAACTGATCGAAGCGGTTGCGGATGGTCGCTGCGCGGTTGGCATCGTGAACACGTATTACCTCGGTCGACTACAGAAGCAGGGAGAGCTGCCAGTGGGTTTGTATTTCCCGACAGAGGCTGACGGTGGCGTGCACGTTAATGTTTCAGGCGCTGGCGTCGTCAAAAATGCCGCCAATCCAGAAGCCGCGCAATTGCTGCTGGAATGGTTGGTTGGTGATCGTGGTCAAGCTTTGTTCGCCAATGAGAATCTCGAATTCCCGGTGCGTAGCGATGTGACACCGCATCCGATCGTCGACGCTTGGGGTCCCTACAGCGCGAGCACTGTGCCGCTGGAGAACGCCGGCATTCGTCAAGCCGAAGCGGTGAAATTGATGGATCGCGCGGGGTATCGCTAGCGCTGATTCGATCATCGGTCGCTGACCAGATTCGACGTGATGCAGGCGCGCCTTTGGCAGCTGATGGTGGTTGCCATCGCTCTTGTGATGGCGCTGCCTATGATCGTAGCAGTCGCCGCGCTGGGCGCTGATTCGGCAGGCGTTTGGTCTCACATCGTCGAGTACGTGTTACCAAGGGTCACGGTCAACACATTGCTATTGGTCGTGGGCGTAGCCGTGTTGTCGTTATTGCTGGGCACGATAGCCGCTTGGCTGACATCGGTCTTTGATTTTCCGGGGCAGCGCTGGTTCGCATGGTGTCTCATGCTGCCATTGGCGCTACCTGGTTACGTCACGGCGTTCGCGCTCAGCGGCGTGTTTGAGTACAGCAGTCCGCTGGCTGGTGCGTTGCGTTTCTGGGGCATCAGTCTGCCTGGGGTATCCGCCGGTTTGGCGAGCACATTGTGTCTGACGTTGACGCTATATCCTTACGTCTTCTTGCTCGCGCGCCAGGCATTTCTGAGCCAGGGTCGGCGTAGCCTTGAGGTGGCACAGTCGCTTGGCATGCGACAGGCACGGGGCATGTGGCGTGTCGCTCTGCCGTTTGCACGCCCCTGGTTAGTCGCTGGCGTATCGCTCGTGATCATGGAGACGCTGGCCGATTTTGGGACGGTAAAGGTTTTCAATTTTGATACGTTTACGACGGCGATTTATTCCGCATGGTTTGGGCTGTTCTCTTTGACGGCGGCCTTGCAGATGTCGTTGTGTTTATTGGTCCTCGTGGTGGCGGCCTTGTGGCTTGAGCGTCGTGCGAGAAGACTGCGGCGCTACACGGGTGTTGGCCAGAAAGATCCGCAACATCGACTGCCTTTGACGGGCGGCAGACGTTGGCTGGCAACCTGCTTCTGTGGTGGTTTGTTTGTCATCGCTTTTCTGGTGCCGGTCGGACAGCTGGTTGTTTGGGCAATCGATTATGTGCAACTGGAGTGGAGCGCTCGCTATTGGTCTTACTTGCGCGCTAGTGTGAGTCTCGCGACGTTCGCGGCGGTTTTCGTCGCATTGCTCAGCGTGTTGTTGGGCTTCGGGCGACGGCGTGCGCCTGGTCGAACGACCGACAGTGCAGTTCAGGTGTCGACGCTCGGTTATGCATTGCCTGGTACCGTCCTCGCCGTGGGTTTTTTCGTCGCTTTAAGTGGCGTCCAAGATGGCCTCACGGCAATCGGTCGTGCGTTAGGCGCCGGCGATGCATTTGTTGTCACCCTAACCGGAACGTTGTGGGTGATGTTGCTCGCCTACGCGGCCCGTTTCCTGGCGGTCGGATTCAGTCCGGTGGGTAGCGGCTTCGAGCGGATTTCACCGCGTATTGACGATACCGCCGAGATATTAGGTCTCCGCGGTGTTAAACGACTTCGGCAAGTCTATCTGCCCTTGTTGACGCCCGGCATTGCGACGGCACTTTTGCTAGTGTTTGTCGATGTGATGAAAGAGCTACCCATCACGTTGATCACGCGTCCATTTGGCTGGGATACGTTGTCTGTGCGAATTTTTCAGATGACTACCGAAGGGGAATGGCAGCGGGCCTCAATTCCTGCGTTGACGATTGTTTTGTGTGGGTTGATTCCAGTGATGATTTTACAGCGGCAAAAATCCAACAGCCGGGGTGCGACGAACTGATGTTGATCGTGACCGACATTGTGCATTCGTTCGGCGAAGACAACGTTCTTGATGGTGTCTCCTTATCGCTGGCACCCGGGGAGCTTGGTTGTCTACTGGGTGATTCCGGTAGCGGAAAGACAACCTTGCTCCGTTGTATTGCAGGTTTTGAGCGTCCGCTGTCGGGCAAGATTGAAATCGATGGCCGCGTCCAAAGTGATGCGCAGTGTTTCCGCGCACCTGAGCAGCGCGAGGTCGGCATGGTATTCCAGGATTTCGCTTTGCTGCCAAATCTGTCCGTCGAGAGCAATGTCCGATTGGCGCTGCATGATCGTCCAGCAGACGGACAGCGCCAGGCGGTGAATGAGATGCTCGAGTTGGTGGATCTCGCTGGGCTCGCAGATCGGATGCCACATCAGCTATCTGGTGGTCAGCAGCAACGTGTCGCGCTTGCTCGTGCGCTCGTACGTCGGCCGAAGCTGTTGTTGCTGGATGAGCCGTTCTCGAGTCTCGATGCGACGCTTCGTGAAAAGCTTGGCGCAGATGTGCGCGCTCTGTTGAAACGACTCGATATCACCGCTTTGTTTGTCTCTCATGATCGTAGCGAGGCGTTTTCGCTCGCCGACAAGATCGGCGTTGTACGTAAAGGCCAACTGGCGCAATGGGGTAGAAGCTATGACCTCTATCACAAGCCGGTTTCGAGAGAAGTCGCTGCGTTTGTCGGCGGCGGGGCATGGCTGCCTGGGACCTGTATCGCAATTGATGCCGTTGAAACGGCGCTAGGTGTTATGCCCGCCGTGCTGCCACCCGGTGTGGCTGTCGGTTCGTCAGTGGATGTCTTGCTGCGGCCAGACGATGTTGTTCATGACGATGAGGCGCCGCGCAAGGCGGAAGTCGTGGCGCGACATTTTCGTGGCGCGATGTTTCTGTATGAGCTGCGAATCGATAACGGCACGTTAGTCGAATCGTTGGTGCCGAGCCATCATGATCATGCGATTGGCGAGTTGATTGGCGTTCGACTCGACACCCAGCACGTCGTCGTCTTCGCGCGCGATTAGCCGTCGACTCGAGTCAGGACGAAGCGCGTTGCGTGTAGCGGCGCCCAAGAAGATACAAAAACAATGGCACGCCGATGGCGGCTGTCAGTGTGCCCACTGGTAATTGCCGTGGCGCAAGCACCGTTCGAGAAAACGCATCTGCAAGGCACAGCAACGCGCCGCCAGCGAAGACTGCTGATGGAATCAACCGACGATGGTCGAACCCGGTAAAGCGTCGGATCATATGTGGAACGACCAACCCCACAAAGCCAATGGCGCCCGCTTGCGTGACCGCAAAAGCGCAGAGGAAAGAGGCCAACAACAGCACACCAATGCGCATTGGCACAACGCGAAGTCCGAGCAAGCGTGCACGCTGCTCGCTCTCCGCCAAAATGTTGAGATGTGGTGCTGCGACGACAGCAACAAGTGTTGCAAGACCCAATACCCATAACGCCGGCGTTGGATTCAGCGCGAGGCTAAAGTCGCCCATCAACCAAAACAGCATACCGCGGAGCGTCGCATCGTCACTGACCGCGAGCATAAAGCTCACGACGGCACCAAACCCGGTAGCGATGACCACACCGGTGAGTAGCAAAATCGGTGGCGAGAATTGGCTGCGTAAGCCGCCAACACCGAAGACGATGAGTGTTGCGACACTGGCGCCAGTGAACGCGGCGATATCGATCATGGCACCAGAAAAACCGAACAGCATCGCCGCAAGCGCCGCACTGGCGGCACCTCCGGACGTACCAAGGATATAAGGATCTGCTAGCGGGTTCCTAAGGAGCACTTGCATCAGTACGCCACACAAAGCGAGTAGTCCGCCCACTGCGAACGCCGTCAATGCGCGCGGTAGCCGAAGCGCATACACGATGGTCTCGTCGGACGTGGTCAGGTCGTCGCCGACCAGTGCCGGGATCAAATCAGGGCGTAGACCGTCACTGCCAAGAATCAGCGCAACCATGATGCTCACAGCGCCGGTCAGCGCAAAAAAAATCCCGGAATTTCGAAGAGTTGGCTGTGTTGGCATGGACAGTCCGAGTGGAGCACACGAGGCTATTATGAAAGAATACCGGTAACGGAGAATTTAAGCATGGGTTCCGACCTCATCGACGAAAACGGTTATCGGGCCAACGTTGGGATCATCGTCGCCAATGACGAAGGTAAGTTGTTGCTCGCAGGTCGTGCCGGTCGCAAAGGCTGGCAGTTCCCCCAAGGCGGTGTGTCTCCCGGTGAGAGCGCTGAGGAGGCGATGTTCCGCGAGCTCTATGAGGAGCTCGGGTTAAGACACAACGATGTCGAATTGCTGGGCGCCACAGCGGAGTGGATTCCTTACCGCTTACCTGACCGCTACTTGAGAAAAAACAGTAAGCCGCTGTGCATTGGGCAGAAGCAGCGTTGGTTTGTGCTCAAACTGACCTCCAGCGAAGAGAATTTGCGCTTCGATGCGACAGATAAACCTGAGTTCGATCGTTGGCGTTGGGTCGACTATTGGCGCCCGGTGAACGAAGTGATCTATTTCAAACGTCGTGTTTATGCGCGTGCATTACATGAGTTAGCACCATTGGTGCACCCGGCAGGTACGCCGCCACAACCCCGATGGTGGCCGCATCGGTGGCGTTCGGTTTTCCGTAAAGACCTCCGAAAAGCGGGATTGCTAGATGACGCCGATCGTTCGTCAGAAAGCCTTGGTCACCGCGAGCAGGATAATGCCGAATAAGAACAATACCGGCACCTCATTGTAAAACCGTAACCACTTATCAGAACGTTGGCATCGGCCTTCAGCGAGTTCACGCATCACCTTTCGATTGTGGAAGTGGTAGGCGAACAGCCCAACCAGCAGCGCCAGTTTTATCTGCATCCAATGCATTTTTAACAAGGCTGGATTGATTGTTAGGAGCGCGACGCCGAATATCAGCGTCGCCGCGGCGCCAATGGTCATGATGCCGAAGAGGCGACGCTCCATCACCACGAACCGCTCAAGGCTTAACGTATCGGACGCCGCTCGGTGGTATATGAAAAGCCGTGGTAGGTAAAACAAGCCGGCGAACCAAGTCACCATGAAAATGATGTGTA
>JBCAZE010000095.1:0-12055 GCA_039700805.1 Pseudomonadota bacterium
CTATGCCTGATGACAGGAGAACCGAGCAGTGAGTTCATCTACTTCCAGTTCTGAGCCGCAAGAACAACGGCGGGTTTTCGGACGGATCTTCTTGACCGTCGTCATTGGTATGGGTATCGCGCTCGCCATCGTGAGAGTGTTTGTCGGTGCGATGGGCGGAAGTTCGAGTGGCTTACTGGGCCGCGTTCTGGAAGCACAAAATGCGATACCGCAAATCGTATCTGAGCCCGCCGACCTCGTGATGGGGTTTGGCTCTTCGATGGTTCGCGCAGGTTTTTCGCCGCGCGAGTTTGATCAGGCTATCGCCGCCGCTGGCGGTAATGTGAAGTCGTTTAACTTCGGCTTCGGCGGGCTGAACCCGCAATTTCAGGACTACGTTTCACGGCGAATCCGGGACGACTTCGAGGCCAGCGATCGCCGATTGAAACTCGTGATCATCGAGTTCAATCCGTTTCAAACCACCGTAGCCAGACGCAACCTGCAGCGCCCCATCGAAGAATCCTATCTGTCGTTGATGGCGAGCCCATCCGAGCTGATCGAGATCACTAAGGACGATCCCGAATCCGGCATCCGGATGTTAATGATCCGCTATTTGCGTGATGGCGTTTCCGCCGAGACGATTACTACGTTCATGTGGGGCACGCCGTTTCGAGCGCCCCGCTCGGACGACGGCGTGGAATTTGAGCAAGACGAAGCGGCTCGGAAACGTCTGCGGGAAGTAGGCAGTATTCTCAACGAGAAATTCGACGAGGAATATCCGGACTACGACGGCTCGGATTGGTATTACCCATGGCAAGGCGGTGGCACCATCAAGGCGGAGCGCTCAGCAGAGACGCTCGAGCTGTTTGACGAGTATTACGACCTCACAACCACCGACTACAACATGGCAGTGGATCGTTTGAGCAGAATTCGCAGCGCCGACATTGAAGAATTGCACTTTGATCCAGAATTGGTCGAGGCGTTCATACGCATCGTCGAGAACTTCAACGCCATTGCCGATCATGTTGAGATTGTTATGTTGCCGAAGAATACGGACTGGATTAAAAACCCTGAGGACGCGCTGGAGCGGCAAGCGGAAGCGATCGCTGCGATTGAAGCTGCAACCGGGATCACAGTACAAGATTTCCAAACCATTGATCCTGTCACCAATGATATGTTCAGTGATACCACACACTTGAATCGCTATGAAGGCGCAGTAGCACTAACGGAATTCCTAGCCGAGCGTTACAAGCCAATCCTGGTCAAACCTTGATCCTTAATTTTCGGTTAAGCACGAACGCACTGCACCGGCGAACAGCGATTCGAGACTAGTCGCCTTTGAATGTCGGTTTGCGCTTTTGTTGAAACGCTGAGACTGCTTCTTTGAAATCGTTCGACTGGGTCATCAACAACCATTGATCAGCATCCATATGACTGACTGCTTCGCCAAGCGCGAGTGCATAGCGGTTAATGCTGCGCTTGATCATCTGAACCGCGACCGGCGGCAGCGCAGCGTACTTGTCGGCCCACGCTTGACCGCGCTCATCGAGTGTCTCGGCATCGCAGACCTCATCAATCAATCCCCAATGCGCCGCACGCGCTGAGTCGATCAGATCACCCGACATTGCGAGTTGCTTCGTCCGGGACGCGCCGATCAATTCTACGAGAACCGGAATAGCGCCCCACATCAGATTCATACCCATTCGGACCTCGCCGAGACCAATGCGCGTCGTCGAAGTCGCGATCCGAAAATCGCACGCGGCGGCTATGCAGGCGCCGGCTCCCGTCGCTACACCTTGCAGCAAGCAAATCGTCGGCTGAGGGATTTCACGTAACGCGCGCATCAGGTGCGTACCGCGTTCGGCGTCGCGTCGCGCTACCAGCAAACTCTGTGGCGGCGCTTCGATAGCGTCTGCCACATCGTTGATATCAGCCCCGACAGAGAAGTCATCGCCGCTGGCTGCAACAACCACACTGCGTACCGCTGTGTCGGCGCTTATACCAATGGCCGCTTCCACTAGCGATTCCAGCATATCGCTCGTAACCGCATTGCGTTCCGCGGGCCGATTGAGCGTGACTCTGGCAACTGGCCCCGCCATATCGACTAAGACATTAGAATTAGGCATGACACCGACACCTATCGAAGGATTTGTTTCGCGTGACCATCTTCGCCCCTCCAGAACGCCATCGACTGCGCGATCATCGTACCGATTTCCTCTGCGGTTGTGATAGCGATTCGTTAGTGCGTGCGATCGAGGTTTGGCGCAAAACTAGCGCTATCGCAGTCGCGGACCAGCCGGAATCCAATATGCGAAGTGCTCAGGCCCGTGTGTTGAGGCTGACGCGCTGCTGCACGATAGCGATAACAAAAGTTGCGTGCGCAGAGGAATGACCCGCCCTTTATGACGACAACTTCGGCTTTTGGCTGGGAAGGATCGAAGCCGCGCCGGCCAGCGATTTCGATGGCAACAGGTTCATGACTCGGTGCGTAAGGCGATGCGGTCAACTCCCATACGTTCCCCAACATATCGTGCAGGCCCTGCGGGTTCGCAGGATACGAGCCAACCGGCGCTATGCCTGTAAAACCGTCCTTGCCGCTGTCAACGATAGGAAACAACCCCTGCCAGGTGTTCGCACCGAATGCGACTGTCGTTTCGACAGAGCCACGCGCCGCAAACTCCCACTCCGCTTCAGTTGGCAGCCTGCCGCCTGCCCATTTCGCAAATGCCTCCGCATCCTTAACCGTGACGTGCACGACAGGCGCGGTAGGAATCGCATCCAGTTCACTGGGACCTCTCGGCTTTCGCCAGCTAGCGCCGGGTGTAAAGCGCCACCAATTAAGGTCAGATGGATCAGCGTCAGGCACAACAAACACTGCAGAGCCCGGTGTGTCAGGCGATGCAGGGACTTCAGTAAACCAACCGTTCTCTGCGGCCGTTACGTAGCCGGTTTCCTCGACGAACCTGGCAAACTGCGCGTTGGTGACTTCGGTGACCAGCATCTCGAAGGCCGTCACGCAGTGCTCGACCACCGGCTGCTCCTCACGGTGATACCGATCCGAACCCATCGGGAAACAACCACCAGAGACCGGCATCCATCGTAGTCCAGCGGCAGCGTCGGCAAGCGGTTGTGTCGGAAGCGCCAGCAGCGCCAGTGACAAAATCGCAAGACGTATCATTGCTCGTATCGACTGCGCCATTGCTCGATACCGAACTTAAAGCCTTTGATCAAATCCACGTGAGATGAAGACAGGTCGCGTGTTTGCCCCGGGTCTTCGATCACGTCATAGAGTGCCGTTTCATCAGATGCTGGCAACCAAACGAAGTACCATCTGAGGTCACGTCGGTAGTAACCCATCATCGGTGCACCCATCGGGTCCTGCGTGGCATCGCTCAGCTCGCCACGAAAGTTTGTGCCGGCGCGGTGTTGCGTCAAACGCCCGATGAGTGCATCCCGTGGCGTGTCCAACTCACCACCCTCGATAGCTTTTCGCAGTGAATACCCGGGCAAGTCGTCTGATGTTGTCGCGCCGGTGTAGTCAAGGATGGTTGGCATGATATCCAATGCACTCGCCAGGGACTCGCGATCACTCATCGGTGTGATGTTACAGCGCCAATAGAAAATCAGCGGGGTACGCAATCCCGTGTCAAAGAATGAGCCTTTGCCACGAGGCCCACCGTTGGCAAATGTTATCGGATTATCAGCGTACTCGACGGCCGCGGATTGATCCCAACCATTGTCGTTGACGTAAACGATGAGCGTATTGTCGAGCAATCGTTCGTCGCGCAGCGTGTCGATCAGTTGCCCGACACCCCAATCGAACCAATGAATATTGGCGTAGTAGAGCTTTGCAGATTCACTCAAGTCATCGCGATCGGCGTAATACTTATAAAAGCGGTCAGGCGCATTGAGGGGCGTGTGAGGCAAGGCTGGGCCATACTAAACAAAGAATGGTTGTTCAGCATTGTCTCGGATAAAGTCGGTCACCGGCCTCATCGTTTCGCGGCCTATTTCGTTACCGCGGCCACCCATAAACGTAAAGAACCAGCGATCACCTAAATCTGCAGCGTCTGACCAATGCCATGCGTCAGTCATGCCAGCCGTAAAGCCGCCATGTGCCCAAGATTGCTCCCACCATTTACCGCTCTGGTGCGACGCATAGCCGTTTTCTGCGAGCACGCGCGGTAGCGTTTCAAACTGCTCGATCGCCGACGTATGATATTGCTGACGCAACATCATTTGCTCTCGTGGCGTGTCCACACCGCTTGGCAAAGGCTGCGTTGCCATTTGATTATCGGCTATGGCATCGGCACGCTGTTCGTACTGAACCGGATACAGCCCGGTTATCAGTGTTTGCAGTGTCGGGCGACAAAAATTTGAGGTCGCGTGAGCGACTTCAAACACCGCGCCGCCGCGGCCGAGTAAATCCATGTTGGGAGTGATGACGTTCTCATCGCCTAGGAACCCAAGATAGGGCCACCCAGTCGTCAGCGATAATCAAAACAACATTCGGGGGACCGTCAGGTCTTCTCGGTGCTACCGTTCTATCGACTTGACCGGCAACTGTGCCGTCAAATACGCCGCCGAAATCGAATGCGCTGCGATCTCGCTTATCTTGGGCTTGATTGGCACACCCAAACAACAAAACAGTGACCGATAGCGCTACGAACATTCGCATACGATGCTTCCCCAATTGTCTGCTGTACCTCATTAATACAGAGCCACGCGCAAACAGCAACCGCGTGCAATCGTATTCATGCGGTGGTGACTAGCGCACAGTGTCTCGAAGCTCAGCGTCTCGGAGCAGCTGCGCGCGCTAAACGGTCGTTGATGGCTTCCCCAAGCCCTGTCGACGGTATGGGTGCCACAGCGATGGTGGCGGCGCCCGCGGTATCGAGCATTCGCAACATTTGATAAAGATTGGCTGCGGCTTCAACAAGATCACCGCTCGATGAAAGATTGGCATCGGCTGTGCGACATGCTGGGCCAAACCCCAGCCACACCTCACCGCGTCGCGGTGTCGCCGCGTTCAAGCGAACAACAGCTGAAGGCGCGTAGTGCGAGGACAGCTGGCCTGGCGCGGATACTTCGCCCGCAACTGCCTCGGCCAGCGCGTCGACAACCTCGAGTATGGACTCACGAGGAATCGCGCCAGGTCGCAACAGCCGTACAGGTTCTCCCGGCAGTACTGAGAGAATTGTCGATTCGATGCCCGCGCGACTACGACCACCATCGACAACTAACGAAACTTCCGCGCCGAATGCCCCAGCGACGTCACCTGCACTCGTTGGGCTGATCCGCCCCGATGGGTTTGCGGAGGGCGCCGCTAGTGGTTTGCCAAACCGCTCGAGTAACTCGCGGGCAATAGGATGCGCCGGTACACGAAGACCGATGGTCGGCAATCCCGCACGCGCAAGTTCTGCGACGGTCGCGGTCTCATTGACAGGCACAACCAACGTCAGAGGACCTGGCCAGAATCGCTTCGCTAGCGCGATCGCTCGCGAATCAAAAACACCTTGGAGCTGCGCTGAGGCCAAACTATCGACGTGAGCAATCAGAGGGTTAAATTGTGGTCGTGACTTCGCGGCATAGATGTGTGCGATCGATCGTGCGTCAGTTGCATCCGCGGCGAGCCCATAGACGGTTTCCGTTGGCATGCCGACTAACCCCCCTTCCTGCAGAATTTGAAGGGCACGCTCGAGATCGTTTTCTTTCACTGTGAGTGGCTGATCAGTGCCGGTCATGCGCTAAGAAGCCTCATGGTCTATATCCGTCGACCATGAATTGTAACGACAACGGCAAGAAAAAGGCGCGCATCGAGAATCCGATTTGCGCGAGAGTAAGCGCCTCCTCGCTGCTATTGACGGTGGGATGCTAAGAAACTCGCCCAATGGCAGTAGGATTGGCAAAGCGACCATGACAACAGGTTAGCGCAGTGATAACCTTTCGCGCCTTCTATGACAGGCAGTAATCGCAGTGGAACTCAAAGGCAAAATCATCGAAATCCTGCCAGAGAAATCTGGTACTTCGGCACGCGGCGAATGGCGGAAGCAAGAATATGTGATCGAGATTCCCGGCGACTATCCAAAGCAGGTCTGCTTCATGGTTTGGGGCGACAAGATCGATCAGTTCGGTATCGCAGACAACGAATCGCTCACCGTTCATTTCGACTTGGAAAGTCGCGAGTACAATGGACGTTGGTACACGGATGTTAAGGCATGGCGCGTAGAGCGCGATCAGGCACATGCCCCGGCGGACAATGCGCCACCGCCGATGGACGAAGCACCGCCTCCCGCCACCTTCGATGACGAAATCCCGTTTTAGGTCGCACTCGTTAGTGCGTAGCGCTTAAGGGTGTTTGTAGCGTGACAGCAAATGATCACCGCTTCGCCCGCGCTACTCGGATCCCCGCTGATAAACACGCACATAGTCCACATACAGCTTTTGCGGTAGTGCAGCATCGTCCGTAGGACCGCCCGCGCGACCCCAGACACCACCCATCGCGATGTTGATGATGAGATGAAACTCATGGTCGTAAGGCCATGCTTCCCAACCGGTACCCTCATTCATATACGTAAAGTACAGCGCGTCATCCACAAAAATATCGATACGATCCTCGGACCATTCCAGTGCATAGACATGGAATTCTTCATCAACCGTGTCGTCGATGATGCGACCTTTTCGCTGTTCCCAGTTGACCCAGTAATACGCGCGGTTATGCACGGTGCCGTGGACGTGCCCCATTTGATAGCCCACGTGTTCGAGAATATCGATCTCCCCGGAGTTCGGCCAAGCGTCGCACGTCGCGCTACCCTGCCAATCCTCACCGGGCTCACAAGTCGTCGCGTACTTGAATGGATCGGAGGGCAGCATCCATATCGCGGGCCAGGTACCTTGCCCGCGCGGCACTTTCGCTTTGATCTCGAAACGGCCGTACAGAAAATCGCCCTTTCCGGCCGTATGGATGCGACCCGAAGTGTAGTCTGCATCGTTCAGCGCCTCTCGACGCGCCTCGATAACGAGATGACCATCCTCAACGCGAACATTCTCTAACCGATCGGTATACGTCTGATCCTCGTCATTGACCTTTTTGGCAGGCCAGAGGTTGTGACTCCATTTCTCTGGGTTCGGTTGGCCTTCGTAGTCAAACTCGTCTTGCCACACCAACTTCCAGTCAGCCGCACGTGGCGCATTTTTTCGCACAACGACGGCGCTTAGAATCGGCTCACGCTCGAGCGCTTCGAACGTCACTTCAAGCAGACCATCCGATACATCAACGCGATCGCTCGCGATGGTGAGGCCCGACAGGATTTTTCCGTCCCGCCAACCCATAACATCGAGCGATGCCACGCGCTTGCGGCCGTTGATGATGACATCAAAGAGTCGTTCGCCACCGCCAATCTCCAAGGGCTCCGCGAAGTGCAGTATCACGTTGTACTGACCGTTCGGGAGTGGTTGCGACACCTTAATATCGTCGCCGACCCGGTAAGTTTGATAGAGCGTTGGGTCTTGAGATCCTTTGATGCCATCCAGCGTGGCTACCGTGCCGCCGCTGATGCCTGTTTCCGCCGCATAGCGGATCCCGTCTGACGAGAGGTATGCGCCGCCGCCAACGTTCGTCGCAAAAACCACATCGGTTTCGGTTGTTGTTTGCTCTGTCATTTCTGTTCCGCACTGACTCAGCGAAATGGCGAGAACCGCCGCGCTTAGAAGTTTACCCATGCCTACCCCCCGATAGTCGATCTGCTGCTAGTTGCTGACAGCTGTCGCTGAGTATACAGCGCAATGACAGCGCTGTCATTGTGGTCGACGCCTACAGCAGAATAGTTGGGTTTAATAGGGCCATGCGTCTGTCTGGCTGGTCCACGCATCGGGAATCGCTTGCCCCGTGACATTGGCAATCGCGGTTAGCGCTGCGTCTTCTGCGTATAAGCTGTCACCGAATGCCGTACTAACCAATGAAAAAAAGTCTCGATTGCCCGTCGCAACGGCGAGCCGATAGTCTTCCATGACTGCGCGCATGTTCGCGATCTGTTGGTAAGCGTTGGCAATCTCTGTCGCCTCTTCAGGGTCGACACGGGCGAAAGTCCCGGCGCTTAACGCCGTATCGTAGGCAGCAGTTGTCACCAAGGGGGCGCCAAAACCGCGATATTCAATTTGTGGAATATCCTCACCCGCCGCCAGCGCAGCGCTTGCCTCGACAACACCGGGCAGTAGTTTCAGGTGATAAAGACGTGCCTTAGCGATCCGATCGTAGTTGTCAGAGAGCTCTTGAAGCATGACCTGGCGACTTCGCTCAACAAACTGATCGATCTCACGGTTTTCCACGATCTCGCTGATCCAGACGCCAAGGAAAACGCCGAAAATAATCGCCGCCATCTCAGCGACAATAAATTTCCACGAATGCCGAAAGCTGATCGATGAAGGCGTTGGCTTGGTCATTGGCGCATCCAGTCGCGTGTGATTGAACTCGCATCATTATAGAGGGGCCGTGACGAACGTGCGCGTGTGGGTTTTTGGTCGCACAAGTTCGTTAGAAGGATCGACCTGGTTATAGCTTACAAAGACAAATAGTACGCACCATAAATCGCGTAACGCAATGTTTTAAATGACATTAAACGGCTCTTATTGGTCCTTAGCGTATGCTCTGCTAGGCTTTAGTCATGACGACAAAAGCTTGCGACAATTATCAAAAAAAGCGATCGCCTAAGAAGGTTATACTCGAGAGCGACTTCGCTGGCATCAAGGCCGGACAACGGATGTTTGTGGGTACACCGCAGATCGTCGCCAAGTACATCGACAGCATTCCAACCGGGACCAGCGTTTCCATACCCAAACTCAGAAACCGCATTGCGCGGCGTCATCGTTGCGATGCGATGTGCCCCGTATCCACTGCAATCTTTCTACGAATCGTCGCTGATTGGGCAATAGAATCCATAGGCGCCGGTATCCCTTTGTCCGAAGTCACCCCTTTTTGGCGCGTCATTTCGCCCAAGGACAAAATCGCCAAGCGCATCGCGATGGACATGGCGCGACTCGAAGCGTTGCGATCCATGGAGCAGATCGACGACGCGTAACACCAGTCGTTGGTTACCCTACGTCAATGCACCATTTTCACGCAGCCGACGGATCTCGTCGTCGCTGACGCCAATCGCCGCAAGCACCTCATCCGCATCATTGCCCGCCGGCTTTGGAGCCTCGGGTGTCGGACACGGTGTACGACTAAACCTCGGTGCGGGCGCAGGCTGTTTGTGACCGTTGAGGTCGATGTAGGTGTCGCGCGCGACGTTGTGCGGATGACCGGTGCACGCCTCGAGGTCCAACACGGGCGCGAAACAACAGTCTGTTCCCTCGAGTAACGCAGCCCATTCGTGCTGCGTTTTCTTTCGGAATTCATCGGCCAACTGTTGTTTTAGCCGCGGCCATTCGGTTGGCGGCAGCTGGCTACCAAAGACCGCCTTGTCGAGACCGGCAGTATCCACAAATTGCTGGTAGAACTGAGGTTCCAGCGGTCCGATCGAGACAAACTTGGCATCCTTCGTCTCGAAGACACCATAGAAATAGGCGCCACCATCGATAATATTGGCCTCGCGCTCCAGCTGCCAAGCTCCCGCATTTCTCCAACCATAGAACGGCGACATCATGTGTGCGGCACCATCAACAATGGCGGCATCGATCACTTGCCCTTGGCCAGACCGCTGACGCTCCAGCAACGCAGCAAGCACACCGACTACAAGGAACAAGCTGCCACCCGCATAGTCGCCGACCAAGTTTAGTGGTGGCACCGGCGCATCCTTCCCACCAATCGCCGCCAATACGCCAACAATCGATAAGTAGTTGATGTCATGACCCGCTGCACTCGACAACGGGCCGGTCTGACCCCAGCCGGTAAGACGCGCGAACACTAATCCGGGGTTAATGGCGTGACAGGCATCCGGCCCAAATCCAAGCCGTTCTGCGACACCGGGCCTGAAACCTTCAATCAGCACATCAGCCTTGGCGATCAATTGGAGCAACGTTGCCAGGCCATCGGGATGTTTCACATCTAACGCAATCGATTTTTTGCCGCGGGAAGTGACATCCATTTGCGGTGGTATGCCCAGCCCGCTAAACGACGATGAACGTTCGACGACCGTCACATCTGCGCCTAAATCAGCCAGCAGCATGGCGGCATAAGGTCCAGGCCCGATACCCTTGATTTCGATTACTTTCGTGCCAGCCAACGGACCCATGCGCAACTCCCAAGGAAGAAAACCCCTAGGATAACCGCTGACGGTCGACAACTGAGCATCTATCGCTATAGTGAGCGGCATTGATTCAGGAGACGCTCAATGAGTAGAAAGCGCGTGTTGTTTGTGTTGACCGGACACGATCGCTTAGGTGACGGGGGTGACTCGCAGGCTGCTAAAACGGGTTTTCATCTGACCGAAACGGCGACACCTTGGTGTCGGTTGATCGATGCCGGCGTCGACGTGGTGATCACAACGCCGGAAGGCGGACCCGCCAAAATCGATCCCAGTTCGCGTGATGATGGTCCGAGAGATAATCGACGTTTCGTCGCTGCGCTCGGTGTGACTGATGGCCTCGACACAACCGCTGCCCTCGGTTCATTACACCCTGCGGACTTTGACGGTCTCTACTTCCCAGGCGGCCATGGAACGATGTGGGACTTGCCCGGCCATCCGGTCGTCAGCCGCTTTATCGACGAAATGGTGGGCGCAGAAAAGCTCGTTGCCGCGATTTGTCACGGTCCTGCAGCATTGGTGAATCAAACCAATACCCGCGGTTCACACTGGTTGTCACAACGGCGCATCACCGCATTCACCGACAGCGAAGAAATCGCGACCGGTAAAGCGACGCTGATGCCATTTTCTCTGGAGCAGGCGATACGCCGCACTGGTGCATCATTTGTCACCGCCGAGGACTTTTCGTCGTGCGTGGTGGTAGATGGGCCATTGATCACCGGTCAGAATCCGGCCTCATCGGCGGCGCTGGCGGCCGCGATGCTCATTGCACTTCAGTCGCCAGACTAGATAGCAATCGCGAAGTTCATTACCGCGAAAAGGCAGAGTGTGGTCACGAAACCCGCAACACATGCCCCACTCCAGCGAAACGCAATAGCGGCCGCGTGACGGCGGAGTACAACCAACTGAGACGTCGGCATCGTGGCGACCATCATCGCGGCTGACTCGAGCCGACCCATACGCTGGTCGATTTCCAGCCGTCTCTCCTCAAGAGAAAACCCAGCTAACGCGAGCTCATGGTCGAGATCTTCACGATGGGCACGCCACTCATCGGCCATCCGATTGGCGGCGCGTCGAGACATACCACTGGATCGCAGTCGCTTAGCGATGTCGTGGTGAGTGCTAAGCGATTTCATCGATCAGTCCTGCCGACGAGGCAATCGCATCGCTGATGCGAATCCAATCCGACTCAAGCTGTTTGAGACGCTGCTTTCCTTGGCGGGTGGTCTTGTAATAAATCCGGTCACGCGCCCCCACCTTTCGTTTGGTGGCTTTTAGAGCGCCGGCTCGCTCAAGCGCATACAACGAGGGGTAGATGACACCCTCCCCCAGCTTGATCGCTTCACCGGTCACCAGCTGTATTTGCCGAACTAATTCATAGCCGTACATCTCGCGCTGAGACAGCAAGCGCAGCAACAGTAGTTCTGGCACACCGGTCATGAAAGGGGGATTGGTTCTAGCCATGGCGCTTTCCAAACGTAGATTCGAAGACAATACCTTTAAGTAAAAGGTAATGTCAATATTTACCTTTTTGTTCTAGGTAAATAAACTAATACCTATTAGTTAAAGGCAAAGGGAGCTTTACTATGTTTACAAGACTATCTACCGCATCGATTGCTGCTGCCATCACAACAGCCAGCCTTCTAACCCTGATGACAGCCCTGATTGCCGGCAAAGTTACCGTGGATTCAGATCGCGAGAACATTAAGCTGCAGTTAGGTTCCGTGGAGCTAGATCCTCCGCAGCCCGACACACCGGAGGCACCGCCGGAGCCGCCACCACCGCCAGCCGACACGCCCACGCATTATCGTGACATCCCAAAAGCAGAGAAT
>JBCAZE010000265.1:0-2857 GCA_039700805.1 Pseudomonadota bacterium
AGGCATCCCTAAAATGCCCGCCCTCGCTAGTGGTCGCGATAGTTTCGCGCACCCCCTGCAAAATGGCAGGAAAAAAGGCAGACCCGGGCAACCGCGGCGGGCCTTTCGATAGGATTGCATGGTTAGGACTCAATGCCTGGCCTGACAGCGTGCGCTCTGGCGTTCACGCTTTTTGTGTTTGGAATACTGAAGTTATAAGAGAGGGCCAATGGCCACTATCAATCAGCTTGTCCGCAAGCCGCGCTCAACCAAGCGCGAGAAAAGCAACGTCCCGGCGCTCGAAGCGAGCCCGCAAAAACGTGGTGTTTGCACGCGTGTTTATACAACGACGCCGAAGAAGCCAAACTCTGCCATGCGCAAGGTCGCTCGGGTACGCCTCACCAACGGTTTTGAGGTCACGAGCTATATCGGCGGTGAAGGCCACAACCTGCAAGAGCATAGTGTTGTGTTGATTCGCGGCGGTCGTGTGAAAGACTTGCCAGGTGTGCGTTACCACACGGTTCGCGGCACCCTTGACTGCGCTGGCGTCAATGACCGTCGTCAGGGTCGCTCAAAATACGGCGCTAAGAAGCCCAAGGGCTAGGCGCAAGAGTTAAGAACAGGTTGAGCGGAGGGTGCCTATCCTCGGCTCATTGAATAGAACGACCCCCGTTTCTGCATGGGGACGAGTAAGTGGTTATGCCGCTGAAGCAATAAGAGAACATATCAATGTCAAGAAGAAACCAGGCACCAAAACGTAGCATTCTGCCGGATCCGAAATACAAATCGCAGTTGCTCGCGAAGTTCATGAACATGGTCATGACCGACGGCAAGAAATCTGTCGCCGAGCGGATCATTTATGGTGCACTTGACCGCATTAGCGAACGAACCAATGTCAGTGATGAGCAATCGCTGGAAACGCTTGAAGCAGCACTTGAGAACATCAAGCCCGCGGTGGAGGTGAAATCACGCCGTGTTGGTGGCGCGACCTATCAGGTGCCGGTTGAAGTTCGCCCGCAGCGTCGCCAAACGCTGGCTATGCGTTGGGTGATCGATGCTGCACGCAAGCGTAGCGAAAAGACGATGGCACAACGCCTGGCGCACGAATTGATGGATGCTGCGGAAAATCGTGGCGCGGCCGTCAAGAAGAAAGAAGACGTGCACCGTATGGCCGAAGCTAACAAGGCATTTTCTCACTACCGTTGGTAGTGGAGTACGCTTTGTACCCGTCAGAGGCTTCTACAGGTGGCTCGCACAACTCCGATTGATCGGTACCGCAATATCGGCATCATGGCGCACATCGATGCCGGTAAGACCACCACGACCGAACGCATTCTGTTTTACACCGGCGTCTCGCACAAAATCGGCGAGGTGCACGATGGTGCTGCGACCATGGACTGGATGGAGCAGGAGCAGGAGCGTGGGATCACAATCACGTCAGCTGCGACCACGTGCTTTTGGAGCGGGATGGATCAGCAGTATGATCAGCATCGCATCAATATTATCGACACGCCCGGTCACGTAGATTTCACGATTGAGGTCGAACGGAGCCTTAGGGTACTCGACGGTGCTGTCACGGTGCTGTGCTCTGTCGGCGGCGTAGAGCCCCAAACCGAGACGGTCTGGCGTCAAGCCAATAAATACCAAGTTCCCCGCATGATCTTCGTCAATAAGATGGATCGTGCCGGCGCCGATTATCTTCGGGTTGTCGAGCAAGTCGAGAAGCGCCTTGGCGCCACCCCGGTCCCGATTCAACTGCCGATCGGTGCCGAAGAGCATTTCGAGGGTGTTATCGATCTGATCGGTATGCGCGCTATCTATTGGGATAGCAACAACATGGGTATGACTTACGAGGCCCGTGAGATACCCGATGCGCTGGTGGCCGATGCTGAGGCATGGCGTGAGAAGATGATTGAGGCCGCCGCTGAGAGCGACGAGGCTTTGCTGGAGTCGTATCTAGAAAACGGCGAGCTCAGCGTCGAAGAGATCAAGAAAGGTCTCCGTCAGCGTACGTTGGATAATGACATTGTGCTGACGATGTGCGGTACCGCGTTCAAGAACAAGGGCGTGCAGGCGTTGCTTGATGCGGTCATCGACTTTATGCCATCACCGATCGATGTGCCGCCGATTACTGGCATCGAACGCGATGAGTCTGAGGGCATTCGTGAGTCGCGCGATGACGCACCATTTGCAGCCTTGGCATTCAAGATTGCGACCGACCCATTCGTCGGCAACCTGACCTTCTTCCGGGTCTATTCCGGCGTGCTGAAATCTGGTGACGCGCTGTTTAACCCCGTTAAGGGTAAGAAAGAGCGCATCGGACGTATTCTGCAAATGCACTCAAACAATCGCGAAGAGATCAAAGAAGTGCGTGCTGGTGATATCGCCGCGGCGGTAGGTATGAAGGACGTGACCACGGGTGATACCTTGGCCGACCCATCTGCCGTGATTACGCTTGAGCGGATGGAATTCCCTGAGCCGGTTATTTCTGTTGCTGTAGAACCGCGGACGATTGCCGATCAGGAAAAAATGGGTCTGGCATTACAAAAACTGGCCAAAGAAGATCCATCGTTCCGTGTCCACACGGACGAAGAATCCGGTCAAACGATCATCTCGGGCATGGGTGAGCTGCACCTCGAAATCATCGTCGATCGGATGAAACGAGAGTTCAGTGTCGAGGCGAATGTCGGCAAACCGCAGGTTGCTTATCGCGAGACGATCCGATCTTCGGTCGAGCAGGAAGGAAAATTCGTCCGCCAATCTGGTGGTCGAGGCCAGTATGGTCATGTTTTCCTTAGGATTGAGCCTCGTGAGGCCGGTTCTGGCTATGAATTTGTTAACGCAATTGTTGGCGGCGTCGTTCCAAAGGAGTATATTC
>JBCAZE010000096.1:0-11974 GCA_039700805.1 Pseudomonadota bacterium
GTGCGCCATCCAGTTCGGATAAATCCCCCGGTCGGCGCATCGGTATCCGCTTGATTAACTTCTCAGCAATCGGAGAGTCCAAAAACTCACGATTAATGTCTGTGACGAAGAAGCCGGGTGCAATCGCATTGACCCTGATTCCATACCGCACCCAGTCCAATGCGAGCGACTCTGTCAACCGCACCACACCCGCTTTTGCCGCCGAATAGGCTGACATCATCGGCTGGACCCGAAATCCAAGAATCGATGCGATGTTGACGATCGAACCACCCTGTTGCGCAGCAATCATCTGCTTGCCCGCCACTCGCGCGACCCTGAATACACCATTCAAATTCGTATCGATCACCGCATCATAATCTTCGTCAGAAAACTCATGGGCAAAGTGTTCACGCGAGATGCCCGCATTGTTGATGACAATGGTCGGCATATTTAGTGCCTCGGTTGCCTCGGCGAACGCCGCATCCACTGATGCCGTCGAGGTCACATCCATCGTTACACAATGGGTTCGGACATCGGTCTCATCCGTGATCATGGATGCGGTTTCCTCGAGCTTGTCGAGACGCCTGGCCGCGAGTACGACATCTGCACCGGCAAGTGCGAGGGTGCGTGCGAACTGTTGACCGAGCCCTGTACCGGCGCCGGTCACCAAGGCCGTTTTGCCGGAAAGGTCGTATAGCGAGGTTAAAGATTTATGCATTATTTGGGCTCCGGATAGCGTAATTTGAAACTGCACTGCGCGGTGGCACACAGTTGGGCTTCACCGTCAGATTCGGATGGGTCAAGAATGCGTGACTCGGTGAACACAATGGACTTGGAGCGGCGCACGACACGGCCTTCCGCTAGCAATGCATCACCCGTCACAGCGCGGAGAAACTGCGTTGACTGCGTCATCGTTACAGACTTCGTGCCGCGCGGTTCCGCGACATGTGCGGCAAACGCGCCGGCGATGTCCAGCATCGACATGACAACGCCGCCATGCGCCATATTCATTGTATTGGTATGTTCCTGCCGCAATGGCATGCGAAGACGCACAAAATCACGCTCGTGCGCAATAATGCGGAAATCCAAGAAGGCGAGAAATGACCCTTCATAACCGCTGATGCCAAGGTCGGCTGGCGTTAACCCTTCAGTCATTTAATGAACTCGGACAAACGCGATGCAGTATCGGTAATCACAAAACCGCGTTCCGCCTCCCGCGATATGCCCTCCGCCAAAGGTAAGTCGTTGGTCTCGTGCCAGAGCGCCTTGTAGGCTGCGATTGCCTCACGACTGTTAGCAACAATCGCGTCAACCCGGGATTGAATCAGAGTATCGAGTGATTCTGTATCCTCGGCGATACCGGCCGCGACCCCCCAACGCAGCGCGTCCTCCGCGCCGAATGTCATTGCCGTCATCGACAGCTCCTTCGCACGCTGCATACCCACAAGACGGGGCAGACGCTGCGACATACCCCAGGTCGGACGCAACCCCCATTTTGCGTGCGTATCGCCCAACTTGGCGCCTGTTTGAATGTAAATGAGGTCGCAAGCGAGGGCGAGCTCCAGCGCGCCCGTAAAACAATGACCGTTCAAGCGTGCAATCACCGGCTGCGGCATACGTTCAATCGTCGTGATGGCGGCGCGCGCTGGTACATCCAAAAGATCACCGACCATGCCGTTGACAATCGGCGCGCCATTCAACGATTTCAAGTCAACGCCGGCTGAGAACGCCCGACCCGCGCCGGTAATAATCACAACGGAAATATCATCGCGTGATGCGATCGCCGAGAGCGTTTCGGCCAACGACTCAAGCATCAATGGCGTCAGCGCGTTCAATGCGTCAGGACGATTTAGTGTCAACGTCGCGACCGCGCCATTTTCGGAAACGAGCAATTGTTCAGTAGACTGCATATTCGGCTCCCGCTATTCGTGGCCGAAGTGTATCGCGTTACATATTTCGACGATACTCGCCGCCCACCTCGTATAGTGCGCCTGAAATCTCTCCCAGCGAACAATACTGAACAACATCTATCAACGTTTCGAAAATATTGCCGCGCGCCGCGGCGACTTCACACAAAGTTCGCAAGGCCTCAGCCCGTTGATCGCCTGCATTCGATTGGAACTGTCTCAGCGCCGTGATCTGCTGTTCTTTTTCATCATCAGTAGAGCGCATCAACTCCAACTCATGAATCTCATCTTCCTGCCCTTCCGGCGGCAGGAATGTGTTGACACCGATCAGGGGCAAACTGCCATCGTGCTTCTTACTTTCGTAGTAGAGACTTTCATCCTGAATCTTGCCACGTTGGTACATCGTATCCATCGCACCCAAGACACCCCCGCGCTCGGATATGCGATCAAACTCCTGATAGACCGCCTCCTCGACGAGATCCGTCAGCTCGTCGATGACGTAAGCACCTTGCAACGGATTCTCGCAGAAGTTCAAACCGAGCTCTCGATTAATGATCAGCTGAATCGCGACAGCGCGCCGCACCGATTGCTCCGTAGGAGTTGTAATGGCCTCATCGAATGCATTGGTGTGCAAGCTATTGCAGTTGTCGAATAGCGCGTAAAGCGCCTGAAGCGTTGTGCGAATATCGTTGAAGCTGATTTCCTGCGCGTGCAAGCTTCGCCCGGATGTTTGAATGTGATACTTCATCATCTGACTGCGTGCACTGGCGCCATAGCGCTCCCGCATGGCGCGTGACCAAATGCGTCGGGCAACCCGTCCAATGACCGCATACTCTGGGTCCATCCCATTAGAGAAGAAGAACGATAGATTTGGCGCGAAATCATCGATATCCATGCCGCGAGACAAGTAGTACTCAACGATGGTGAAGCCGTTGGACAACGTAAATGCGAGTTGACTGATCGGATTCGCACCGGCTTCCGCGATGTGATACCCGCTGATCGACACACTGTAGTAGTTGCGTACTTCGTGATCGATGAAATACTGCTGCACGTCACCCATCATCTTCAACGCAAACTCCGTTGAGAAAATGCACGTGTTCTGGGCTTGGTCTTCTTTCAGGATATCTGCTTGTACGGTACCCCGAACACTCTTCAACGTGCGCGCCTTGATGGTCGCGTAGGTGGCCTCGTCAACCACTTCCCGGCCAGGCACACCAAGAAGCCGTAGACCAAGACCGTTGTGGCCCGACGGCAGTTCACCGTCGTACGTGGGCCGTTCGCGCGTCTCGAACCATTGCGCGATGCGCGCTTCAGCCGCTTGCCAGCCGTCGGTTTCATCCAGATGCAACTCGATCTGCTGGTCGATGGCCGTATTCATAAAAAACGCGAGGATCATCGGCGCAGGGCCGTTGATCGTCATGGACACGGAGGTGGTCGGCGCACAGAGATCAAAGCCCGAATAGAGCTTTTTCATATCATCAACGGTCGCAATGGAAACCCCAGAGTTTCCAACCTTGCCGTAGATGTCCGGACGTTCATGGGGGTCCTCGCCATACAACGTGACAGAATCAAACGCGGTCGACAAACGCGCCGCGGGTTGCCCGATAGACAAGAAATGAAAACGACGGTTGGTTCGCTCAGGCGTACCTTCACCAGCGAACATGCGAATCGGATCTTCGCCCGCTCGCCGATAAGGATAAACCCCTGCGGTATACGGATACGCACCGGGCAGGTTTTCTTTCAAAAGAAATCTGACCTGCTCAGACCAACTCTCGGTAGACGGCGCGGCGATTTTCGGCACACGCTGATGGCTAAGCGTTTCGCGATAGTTGTCACCACTGATCTCGCGACCACGCACCGTATACGAATAGGTGTCGGCACGCACACCAGCCCGTCTCGCCGGCCATTGCCGCAACGCTTCGAGCGTGTGGTGACTGATCGCGCCGATGGCTTCTTGATAGCGTTGACGCAAGATGGCCCGTGTCGGATCGCTCGTGTCGGTCAACGCATCGCCGTCGAAACGCTCCAACTCGGCCGGTAACAGTGGGTCGTTCACTAAACGCAAGGACTCATAGGCGTGTTGCGCGATGCCTGCAGCTTCTGCTTCTTCGGCGACACTGGCATTGATGGCTCTGCCTTGCTCCGCGATATCGGCAAGATACCGATTGCGCGCACCTGGAATGAGCGCAGTCGCACGCGGCTCACGCGGCCCATCTGTTGCTTTCACCTGCCATCGATCCGCATCCAACGACAGCTTCTCTGACAACAGCGCACAGAGCCTGGCAAACATAAAGGTCAAGCCAGGATCATTGAATTGGCTCGCAATCGTCGGATAAACCGGTACCGCATCGTCGTCGGCGTGAAATTGAAGACGGTTTCGACGCCATTGTTTACGAATATCACGAAGGGCATCTTCGGCGCCTCGCTTGTCGTACTTATTCAGCACCACAAGATCGGCGAAATCGAGCATATCGATTTTTTCGAGTTGGCTCGCAGCGCCGTAGTCCGACGTCATGACGTACATAGAAAAATCGACGAGATCGACAATTTCGCTATCGCTTTGACCTATCCCCGCGGTTTCTACAATAACGAGATCAAATCCTGCGCTTTTCAAAAAAGAGATCGCGTCGCCCAACATCTCACTGGTCGCCAGATGCTGGCGGCGAGTGGCGATTGAACGCATATACAACGTTTCAGCGCGCAACGTGTTCATGCGAATACGGTCGCCCAACAATGCACCACCCGTGCGGCGTCTCGTCGGATCAACAGCGACGACCGCAATCTTGCGATCTGGGAAAAAGCGCGTAAAGCGATTGAGAATCTCATCCGTCACGCTAGATTTCCCAGCACCGCCAGTACCCGTGATGCCGATAACCGGGACACCGCTCGCCATCGACCATTCGCGACGCAAGCGTTGTAGTGTGTCCGTCTCATACGCGTCGGTTTCTATCGCAGTCAAAGTCGCTGCGATCAATCCGGGCTCGGAAACCGTTGCACCCCCCTCTGGAAGCGCACGCTGACGCGCGCGTCTCGATGCCATGGTCTTCTCGATGAGGTCATCGATCATGGCCTCCAAGCCGAGCTGCATGCCGTCATTGGGGTGATAGATACGCGCGACGCCATAGGCCATCAAGTCACCGATCTCTTCGGGCGTTATCGTGCCACCGCCACCCCCAAACACCTGGATGTGCGATGCACCGTGTTCGCGAAGCATATCGACCATGTATCGAAAATACTCGTTGTGCCCACCCTGATAGCTACTGATCGCAATCCCGTCGGCGTCCTCCTGGATCGCCGCCCGCACGACATCTGCGACGCTGCGATTATGCCCAAGATGAATGACCTCGGCCCCTTTCGACTGAATGAGCCGACGCATGATATTGATAGCTGCATCATGCCCATCGAACAAAGATGCTGCCGTGACAAATCGTAATGGTGCGCGCTCGAATGCGGCCAAATGCCCTGTAACCGAATCAACACTAGCGTTCATGTCGGGTCTCCGGATTGCGGTGAAGCATGCCACCTGTGTCCCAATAGGTGGCAGCCTATTTTAATGGCTATTAAAATACGCTTCGAGCTTATTAGTATCAAGTGAAACCGTCGCAATTCGATCGCGGCCAGGACCGACATAATGAACAGACCTGCCAGCGCGACACAGGCCTACGACAAAAAGCGTGAGCAGTTGCTTCGCGCAGCGGCGACCTGCTTCAACGAGAAGGGATATAGCGGCACGTCACTGAAAGATGTGGCAAGACACCTTGGACTCACCGACGCTGCGATTTACTACTATATGAACAACAAGCGTCAGCTGTTATTCGAGTGCTATTTGCGCGCTGTGCAAGCCGGCGAAGAGGCCATGACGCTTGGCGAAGATCATAGCGGCGTCGGATTGGAACGCGCTCGAGTCTACTTGACGCGACATCTTGAGCTACTCTGCGGCGAGAGTGGACCGTTCGCCATTATGAGCGAGATCCCTGCTCTCGATCAGGAACAACGCGCCTTGATCCTGAATCACTCAAGGCAGCACTCTCGACGATTCGAGGCCTTACTACTGCAAGGCGTGAAGGATGGCTCAATCAAGGACTGCGATATTCGGATGACGGGCAATGCGATCATGGGCTCAATCAATTGGATCCCAAAGTGGTTTCGCGGTGACGCGCAGCAAGCACGTCAAATCGTTGCAACCTTCCCAGCGGTGTTACTAGGAGGCCTTCAATGCGCATAGTTGTTGCGATGGGCTTGTTGTTTTGCAGCACAGCCATTCATAGCCAAAGCATTAGTCCACCAGAGGATGACAACGAAGGGCCACCACTCGCACTTTGGGAGGTCGGCGCTGGCGTCGGGGCTGCATTGACGCCGGACTATCCAAGCGCCAGTAATAAGACATTCCGTGCTATTCCGTTCCCTGTGGTGATTTACCGTGGCGACTTCATTCGTATTGGCGACGGTAGTGTTGCCTCCGGTCGGCTTTTCGAAAACGATCGTATTGAACTCGATTTGTCGCTCAATGGCTCCTTTAATGCGGAGAGCGACGACGTTGAAGCGAGGGTTGGCATGCCCGACCTCGGCTTCATTGCCGAGGTGGGTCCTGAGATCGAGATTCTGCTATCGGACCCTGGTGATGGTGATCAACGACTGAAACTTGAAGTGCCGGTTCGCGCAGCGTTTTCTTTAGATGATCGAAAGCTCAATGCCCGCGGATTCGTCTTTTCGCCACAGCTAGAATATGAGCGCGATTTCGCCAATGATCGATACGAATGGTCCGTCAGTATCACGCCTTCATTCGCCACCGAGCGCTTGCACGATTACTTCTACGAAGTTCAACCTGAATTCGAAACCGCGACACGAGGACGTTTCGATGCGGGCGGGGGTTACTTGCGCACGAGCCTCGGGTTGGGGCTACAACGGCGCAGTAAGAAAACGTTCGCGGCAATCGGCATCAACTACAACTTTCTGGGTGGGGCAGCCAACGAAGACTCACCGCTGTTCGACCGCGACAATGAATTCTCCATTGCCGCAGTCGTGATTTATCGACTCTGGGAAAGTGAGAAAAGAGCGCCGCGACGCGGACAAGCGTTGCCCGAGAAAAAAACGGCGCAGTGATCGTCAGGCAGGTTGAGACACGCAGCCGTCACATTTACCGCCCATATCTACTCACCGCCGACTACTTGGCTTCGCTATCGGATGGCGTGTAGATAGGCGGCGCATAGTCAGGTGCACGCTTTTGTACGTTCGACATCATCGCTTCGATTTGATTGGGTTTACCCATCATCGCGTGCTGCGTGCGAGCTTCAAGCGCTAAGCTTTCCTCGGGTGACTGATTCCAACCTGCGTTGATCAGATGCTTGGTCGCGCGCACCGCATCTGGCGAGCGGGCGACGATTTCACCAGCGATGTTCATCGCCGCCGCGAGTGGATCAGCGTGGATTTCGCTGATCAAGCCATAACGCAAAGCGTCGTCTGATTCGATGATCCGCCCAGTGTAGGCAAGCTGCTTTAAATGATCTAAACGCATGGTGTGTCGGAAGACGGCGCTAAACGCCATGTCTGGCACCAAGCCCCATTTAACCTCAAGCACCGCGAACCGCGCCGCGGGCGATGACAACCGAATATCAGCGCCTGCGATTAGCTGAGTGCCGGCACCAAGGCACACGCCGTCGATAGCGGCGATCACCGGCTGAGGCGCCGCGTACCAAACATAGGCTGGGTGCTGAAAACGGTTCGCTGGCGTATCGTCGATCAACTCATAAGCCACCTTACCAAATTCGGCGACGGGATCACCGCCTTGACCCATGCCGCTAATATCGAGCCCGGCGCTGAAGTTGCCGCCTGCACCGGTTAGGACAATGACGTGTACATCTTTACGCGCTGACAGCGTCCGACCCGCGTCAGATACAGCGTCGAACATCTCGGGATCAAAGGCGTTGTACTTGTCGGGTCGGTTTAGCGTCACCGTTGCGATGTGGTCTTGTACGTCGATAAGTACGCGGTCGCTCATAACAGGATTCCTGTAGACTTGGATTGCCTTAGTATACCGACCCAATCGCTATGCGGGAGTGCATCGTATGATCGACACGCTGCTTTGTCGTCGCCAAACCTACCTTTCATTCACTGTCGCCGTCTTGCTCATTGCCGGCTGCGCGACGATTGAGCAGTCCACGGCGCCCGTCGCCGTTGAAGACACCGGACCCAGCGTGCTCGACCGCGAGGCGAGTCAAGATGCGGTGCGGTTTGCTGTCATTCCCGAACAAAGCGAAATCCGCGTGCTGACGTTTCGCGATGGGCCTATGGCGCGTTTCGGTCACAATCACGTGATCACGACCACGACGATGAGCGGCAGTGTTTGGCTGGCGGAAAATGTGAGCGAAAGCATTGTCGAACTCACACTCCCAGTCGCAGGCTTCGTCGTTGACGATGCAGCGGCCCGCGCCGCGGAAGGCGAAGGCTTCGATGCTGATGTGCCCGATAAAGCACGCGCGGGTACAGACGACAACATGCGCAGTGAGCGGCTGCTCGACGCAGAACAATTTCCGTTCATTCGAATCAAGTGCAGCGAGCTAGCATCCATCAATGCCACCACGATTCGATGCGCCATCGACGTCAAAGGTGTCGATCACGACTTAACGCTACCGATCAGCGTAGAACGTGAAGGCAATCGACTGACCGCGTCTGGAGAGACCTCTTTGAGTCACGCGTCACTGGGACTGGAACCGTTCACCGCGGCGGGGGGCGCCATCGGCGTCGCCGAAATTATGACGATCAAATATCGCTTTACCGCACAACGCCTATCTTCAGACCGATAGTTTGCAATAGCCATTGTCGATGACCGTGCTATCGCGCGATTCGACACGGCATTGAAAAGCGATTTCGTCGCCTGATTGCCACATAAGCGTCGTAATAACGTCCCCTGGATATACCGGGGCCGAAAAACGCGCATTCAATTCAGCGATCAGCGTGGCGTCATACTGGCAAATGGTCTCAAGGATTGCGCGACAAGCGAATCCGTACGTACACAAGCCATGCAGGATCGGTCTTGGAAAGCCTGCTGCGCGAGCGCGCTGCTCATCAACGTGCAGCGGGTTGTGGTCGCCATTGAGACGATAGAGAAACGCCTGTTCAGCGCGGGTAGCGGCGTGGTGGGTCAAATCTGCCGGTCGCGCCGGAATGGCTGCGGGCGCCGGTAACGGATCCGTTGGACCATCAAACCCACCATCCGCACGCGCGACGAGCGTCGAGCGTAAGCAACAGACTGGCATATTGGTTCGCGCATCACGAACGTCCGTGCGCGCGACGAGAATCGCCGCGCGATTGGGCCCTTTGTCATGCACCGCCTCGATGGCAAAGTCAGCGAGCAGCTCTGCTTGCGGGCGCAAAGGCCTGAAGATCTTCAGGTACTGCTCACCGTGCAGCATCTGCGCGTAATGCCAACCGTAATCCTGTTCGAAAGGATTGACGGTCATCACGGTCGCCATCGACGGCACAGCCTGTTGCGTCGCCGATGGAAGAAGGAAGTCCTGTTCTGCAGCTTCGGCTTCACGACCAAAACCAACGCTCAGTGCATACAGCGCGGATTGATCCGCCCGCCAGACAAACGGTAAGTCCTGCCGACGTAAGGATTGTAAGCGCTGAGGATCGAGCGTCATTGGCGACGTGACCTAGCCGCCCGCGGCCTGTGCATAGCGGTAGCCGATACTCGCAAGCGGCTCCACCGCCTTGACCGCCTTCGCTGCATTGGCATTCGATGCGGTACCATCGCGAACACGCCCCGCAATACCCTGCACGATGGCAGCCAAGCGGAAAAAATTGAACGCGGAATAAAACTCGCGATTCACGATCCCATCGCGCCCGGTCCGTTCACAATACATGCGCACATAGGACTCCTCATCCGGAATACCGAGCCTGGCGAGATCATGATCGGCAAGCCCTCCCGCGCCCACACCAATATCAGGCATCCGCCAAGTCATGAGGTGATAGGTAAAGTCAGCCAATGGATGCCCGATTGTGGACAACTCCCAATCAAGCACAGCGGCGACTTCCGGGCCGTCGCTGCGAATGATCATGTTGTCCAATCGATAATCACCATGCACGATGCTGCTCGACTGATCATCAGGGATATTAGCCTCCAGCCATTCGATCAGTTTGTTCATATCGGAGATTTCCTTTGTCTCCGATGCATAGTATTGCTTCGACCAACGGCCGATTTGGCGGGCGAAGTAATTACCGGGTTTGCCGTAGTCCGTGAGGCCCATCGCCTCATAATCTAGCGAATGCAAGCGCGCGATCGTACGGTTTTTCTGATCATAAATCGCCGTACGTTCCTCTGGAGAGAGGTCCGGTAAATTCGGCTCCCAAAAAATACGGCCTTCTACGCAGTCCATAACGTAGAACATGGTGCCAATGACATCATCGTCTTCACACAATGCGTAAGGGCGCGGCACCGGGAAGCCCTCATTCCAAAGCGCACTTAAAACGCGAAACTCGCGATCGACGGCATGTGCCGAAGGCAATAGTTTGCCTGGTGGCTTGCGACGCAACACATACTTTCCAGACTTAGCGGTGATTTGATACGTCGGGTTTGACTGACCGCCCTTGAATTGCCGAAGCTCGATTGGGCCCTCAAAGCCCTCGACGTGCGCATGCATGTATTGCGCAAGCTTCGCTTCGTCCAAGCGATGCGCCTCGCGCACCTCGCGTGTGCCGGAAAACTGCTCCTGTCGACTACCCATTCAGTCCCACCCCATCGTTTCGAATCCCATTGACTGCCATTGTGCTATGGATTCTCGAGAAATGCACCGCAATAAAAAAGCCGCGCGGCGATTGCCACGCGGCTTCACAACGCAATGAGAAGACTATCGCTTTAGTTCATCAGTTGTGCGGTGGTCGTGCCTTTACCCGGCGCGTCCGGACCAATGTGCTTCTCAAGAAAACCGAGCAACTCGCTATAGTAGAGAATGCGATTTTCCAAGCGGTAGAAGCCATGGCCTTCGTTCTTTACGAGTAGTTTCTCGTGCGGCACACCCGCCTCTTCGAGTTTTTTAATGAGGTTGTAATACTGCTGGACAGGCACACGCTGATCCGCCTTTCCGTGCGCCACATACAAAGGCGTGATGATCTTGTCTACGTGATTCGCCGGCGACCGATCCATCAAATCTTCTTTGTCAGTACCCAGCGCCTGATCTAGATAGGTGCGGCCGAACTTACTGTCAGGGATGTCACCACGAACTTTCATCATCGGCAGGTCATACACGCCAACAAAAGCAAACGCACAGGCATAGAGGTCGGGCTCACGAGTAATCCCCGCGAGGGTCGCATAACCACCATAACTACCCCCATAAATGCAGGTCTTGTTCGGATCAGCAATACCCTGCTCAAACGCCCAACGCGTGACATCCGTGACGTCATCTTGCATTTCACGACCCCACTTGCGGTATCCAGAGCGCTCAAACTCATAACCGAAACCGCCGGAGCCTCGATAGTTTGGCTGAACGACGACGTAGCCACGACTCGCAAGCAACTGTGCCTCTGAATCAAACGCCCACTGGTCGCGAGGACCGTGTGGTCCACCGTGAATCACAAACACGGTAGGCAGTGGGCCATCCGATTCAACGTTGGGACGCGTTACATACGCTTGGATTTTGACACCGTCGCGTGCTTCGATGATGTGTGACTCTTTCGGCAACATCAGGTCAGGATCGATTTCCGGTTTCACGTCAAACAAATAGCGTGCCGAAAACGTCTCAGTATCTAGCAAGAAATAACGCGGCGGCTGACGATCATTGAATACGCTGATGAGGCCGAGCTTACCGTCTGCCGTAAAGCCATTGGAGCGCACCTGGAAATTCGGAAAAGCGGCCTTCAAACGCTTCCATAACCGAACATGCTCGCTGTCATCATCAATGAACTTGTACTCTGGCAATCCGGGCAGAAACTCTGCACCCACGATTGTCTCGTTGTCGGTACCAACCAAAATGCTATTCGTCGGGACGTAGTCGTGCTTGATGACATGCTCAAATTCTTTCGTCTCAAGATCCATCCGAATGATACCGAACGTACCCTCGTCCTCTGCACGCATCAACACTTCGCCGCCA
>JBCAZE010000097.1:0-11952 GCA_039700805.1 Pseudomonadota bacterium
TGCTCCTTCCACCGTCGCGGAACGGTGGGTCTGATCTTCGCGGACTTAGACAATACCACAAATATCAGTATTAGCAAAATTTTGTCGAAGTTCTATGCCTCGCGTCTAACAAATGCCTGAAGTGCTGCCGTCGTATGCGTTGGCTTCTTTAAATTATTGAAAGAAAGAGGATTTCCCTGGAATGCTACGCGACCGCCGGCGCTACCGCCTTCGGGGCCCATGTCGATCAACCAGTCGCATTCCGCTAGAATGTCTAGGTTATGTTCGACAATGAATACAGTGTGTCCAGCATCGACGAGACGCTGAATCACATTGATAAGTTTGGCGACATCGGCCATGTGCAAGCCGATGGTCGGCTCGTCAAGAACATACAGCGTATGTTGGGGATTGTCTTGTGCTTTTTGAATCGGGTGCTCTGGGTCTGGTCGTGCCTTAGCCAGCTCGGCGACAAGCTTGATCCGTTGTGCTTCGCCGCCCGATAGTGTTGGGCTCGGCTGTCCCAACGTGAGATAGCCCAGCCCGACGTCGCGTAGCAAGGTGAGTGCATGGTGGATCTTTGGGTGGGCTGCAAAGAAGTCGATAGCATCTTCGACTTCCATCGATAACACTTCGCCAATATTTCGTTCTCGATACAAAATCCCGAGCGTTTCAGGCGTGAATCGCGCGCCACCACAGTCTTCACACATCACGCGGACGTCGGGCATGAAGCTCATCTCAATCTTGCGCATGCCCTGGCCGTCACAGGTCGCACAGCGCCCTTCCTTGGTATTGAAAGAGAATCTGCTTGCGGTATAGCCGCGCATACGTGCCTCGGGCGTACCGGCAAAGAGTTTACGTATTTCATCCCAAAAGCCGATGTAGGTCGCGGGACAGGATCGAGGCGTTTTGCCGATAGGCGTTTGATCGACTTCCAATACACGCTGGATACCTTCCCAGCCGCTTATGGCTTCACACCCAATCATCGGTAGGGCGCTTCGGCTCTTTTTTCGTCGCGCGCTGATGAGTCTTGCGATATTTGTTTCTACAACGCCACGTATCAATGAGCTCTTGCCACTCCCGGAAACACCGCTGATGCCGACGAGCGCGCCCAAAGGAATGCTGACATTCAAGTTTTTCAGGTTGTTCAATGCGGCTTTGGTAACGCGCAACGTGTAGGCGTCCTTGCGCCGAGGGCTCGCTGGTCTGACTGCGTCGCGCATGGGGTGGGCCAGTGGCTCTCGCAGCATCTTACCCGTCAGTGAGCGTGTTGATTTCATGATCTTGGCGGGCGTGCCCGTCGCAATGACCTCGCCGCCGCGCACACCAGCACCAGGGCCAATATCGATCACATGTTGCGCACCACGGATCGTATCCTCATCGTGTTCAACGACGACAACGGTGTTGCCATTCTTTTGTAGATCTCGAAGGGTACTGAGAAGGCGCGCATTGTCGCGCGGGTGTAGCCCAATCGTTGGTTCGTCCAAGATGTAACACACACCACGTAGATTGGACCCGAGCTGCGACGCCAGACGGATACGTTGCGCTTCACCTCCTGACAGCGTGGGAGCGGCCCGCCCTAGCGTCAAATAGCCGAGTCCAACTTGATCGAGAAAACTGAGCCGTGCGTTTAACTCTGTGAGAACGTCTCTTGCAATCTCGCCGTCACGACCGCTCAACGACAGTCCATCGAAGAACGTCTGCGATTGGCTGACCGACATATCGGTGTAATCGGCGATGGATCGGTCGAGAAAACGCACGGCGAGGCTTTCTGGTGACAGTCGTTGCCCAGCACAGGACTCACAGGTCTCTGCGGCGAGGTCAGTGTCTTCGTGTGTGATGACACCAGTCCCGGTGCAGGTCGTACACCACCCATGTGCCGAGTTGTACGAAAACAGTCTCGGATCAGGCTCGCTGAAACTACGAGCGCAGGAGGGGCATGCGCGTTGCGTCGAGTAAAGCTCGTCCTTCAGTCGACCGCGACCCAGCGGTTCGACCATGACAAGACCTTTTCCATAGTCGAGTGCAAGATTCAGGAGATGACGAAGTGCAGCGTCGTTGCCGGGGTCGACGCTTACGTCCCCCACAGGAAGTTCGATGTTGTGTTCCTTGAACCGATCCAACCTTGGCCACGGGTCGACAGTGAGGCGCTCGCCGTCAACCCGCAAATGATCAAAGCCCTTCTTGCTCGCCCATTTCGCGAGATCGGTGTAATAACCTTTGCGCGCAACGACCAATGGCGCCAGCACGCGTATTTTTTTGCCGCGATATTTCTTCGCGATAGCTGCCGCGACTTGCTCATGGCTTTGCGGTGCGATAGGGATATCGCAGTCCGGGCAGTGTGCGGTGCCGAGCCGAACAAACAACAATCGCAAGAAATGATGGACTTCCGTCATTGTGCCGACCGTTGATTTGCGACCACCCCGACTCGTGCGTTGCTCGATGGCGACCGTCGGCGGGATTCCGGTGACCGCGTCGACATCAGGTCTGGAAGCGGGTTGTACAAACTGCCGCGCGTAAGCGTTTAAGGATTCAAGGTAACGGCGCTGTCCTTCGTTGAACAATATATCGAACGCGACCGTGCTCTTGCCGCTACCGCTAACGCCTGTAATGGTCGTGAATTTGTCCCTCGGAATCGTCAAGTCAACATTGCGAAGGTTGTGTTCGCGCGCTTTTATGATTTGAATATCCCGGCCAGACGTTCGCGATTCGTTGTCATTGGTCAGATCGTAGCGTCCTACCGATTCTCTAGCTGCCGCGATCACATCCACAGCACCGCGATAGTCTGCCAGCGCTCGCCCCGTCGCGTTTTTTGTTCTGCGGGTTAGTGCGTCGGGTGTCCCGGCAAACAACAGTTGCCCGCCGCGCTCACCACCCTCTGGGCCAAGGTCGATGACCCAGTCTGCAGCGTCGATCACATCAAGATTGTGTTCGATCACAATCACGCTATGGCCTTGATCCAACAGTTGGTCGAAGGCGAGCAACAGTTTCTCGATGTCCTGAAAATGCAGGCCGGTGGTGGGTTCATCGAACAAGAACAACTTGCCCAACGTGTTGCTGCGTTTCTTTTTTGCCTCCGCGAGGTGTTTCGCCAATTTCAATCGTTGCGCTTCGCCGCCTGACAGGGTGGGCACCGGTTGACCCAGTCGCAAATAATCAAGTCCAACGGCGACCAATGGTTTTAGAAGGCGTTGTACTTCCGCTCGATCGCTGAAAAACTCGAGGGCTTCGCTAACGGTCAGTTCAAGTACATCCGAGATGGCGAGCGAGCCACCGTCACCTTGTGCGGGCCATACGCGAACCTCCAGAATCTCGTCACGAAAACGTTTGCCATCACATTCACTACAGCGGAGGTAGACGTCAGACAAAAACTGCATTTCGACATGTTCGAAGCCATTGCCACCGCAGGTTGGGCATCGACCGTCACCAGAGTTGAAGCTGAACGTGCCGGGTTTATAGCCCCGTTCGATCGCTAGCGGCTGCTCGGTGAATACATTACGGATGGCATTGAATGCGCCGACAAAGCTCGCGGGATTCGAGCGCGTGGTTTTGCCGATGGGTGTCTGATCTACGTACACAATGTCGTCGATCAAATCTGTGCCAGTAAGCTGTTCGTGCTTGCCAGGTTGTGGCCCGGTCGCATGGAGCTGTCGGCGCAGCGCCGGATGTAAGATATCTCCGACCAGCGTCGATTTTCCGCTGCCGGAAACACCGGTGATAGCAACCAATCCATGTAACGGGAAATCGACGTCGATCGATTTCAAGTTGTTTTCGGTCGCGCCTCGAATACCAATAGCCGCCGCCTTGCTCAGCGTTCGACGATGTGTTCTCACGTCGGCCACTCGTGTTTTGCCGCTGAGATACGGCGCGGTTGGTGATGCTTTGCTCTTCGACAAACGCTGCAACGTACCGTTGAAGACCACCTCGCCACCCTTCTCGCCAGGCCCTGGCCCAATATCGATGATGCGATCGGCTGCGAGCATAATTTGAGGGTCATGTTCAACGACTAGCAGCGTGTTGCCGGCGTCACGCAGGCGGGTCAATACGCGATTGATGCGTGCAATGTCGCGCGGGTGTAGTCCGATTGACGGCTCGTCCAGGACAAAGAGGGTATTGACGAGCGATGTACCCAAAGCGGTTGTGAGGTTGATGCGCTGCACTTCACCGCCAGACAGCGTACGCGATTGACGGTCGAGGGTGAGGTAGTCGAGACCTGTCTCATTGAGAAAGGCGAGTCGTGATCGCACCTCGGCTAGGAGTTGCGTCAATGCTTTGTCGTCAGCGCCGTTGATCTCGAGTGAGTCAAAGAATGCGGTCACCGCTCGAATCGGTAGCAACATCAACTCGTGCATGTTCAGGCTTTGCCTTGGCTTGCCACCGGATAGATGCCAGCAAAGACCTTCGGGCTTAAGGCGTGCGCCATCGCATGCGGCGCAGGTCTCGTAGCTGCGATAGCGGGACAGCAAAACGCGGACATGCATTTTGTAGGCTTTGCTTTCCAGCCACTCGAAGAGGCGCTTAATCCCCGGCCAGTATTTGTCATCGGTGCCGTATTCACCCTCGACAAGCCACTCGAGCTCGTGCGGACGCAACGCCGAAAACGGCACATCAATACGCACGTCCGCTTTGGGTGCGCGTTTGACTAGCCGTCGCTGGAGGTCGACAAAACTACCACTCTGAATTGGCTTGATCGCGCCATCGCGCAAGGTCAGGCTGTGGTCTGGGATCACGAGGTCGTAGTCGATGCCCATTGTTCTGCCAAAGCCACGACAGGTTTCGCACGCGCCCAACGGACTGTTAAAACTGAACATGCTCGGTACGGGTTCGCGGTAGGTCAGGTCGCAATTCGCGCAATGCAGTTTGTCGGAAAATTTCAGGCTGTCCGCGTGTTCGTCATAGTCGATGACCTCGACGAATCCCTGGCCGCGTTTCAACGCTGACTCGATGCTCTCGATAAAACGCGTTCTGGCACTACGCCCGAGCTTGAGCCGATCTTGTATGACCGTCAAAGACTGATCCGTTTCACGTAGCGTTTTCGTATAGCCCTGCTGACTCAGGAATCGTCGGATTTCTTCTGGTCCGAAATTCTCTGGTACTGGTACATCGAAGCAGATGGCGATTCGCTTACCCCCGAAATGCGCTTGGCACTGCGACCAGATGCTGTCGGGATGATCCTCAGAGACCGTGTTGCCACAGCCATGGCAATGCAGGGTGGCGGCACGGGCATAAAGCAGCTTCAGATGATCGTTAAGCTCCGTCATGGTGCCCACGGTCGATCGCGAAGTGCGGACCGGGTTGGTTTGATCGATCGCGATTGACGGCGGAATACCATCGATTTTTCGTACCGATGGTTTGTCCATACGATCGAGAAATTGCCTAGCGTACGGTGAGAAGGTTTCAACGTATCGGCGCTGGCCTTCGGCATACACCGTGTCGAACGCCAATGACGACTTCCCGCTGCCCGACACACCAGTCACAACGATCAGCTCGTTTAAGGGTAGCGCGATATCGACATCCTTTAGATTGTTCTGTTGCGCGCCTTCGATGCGGATCTGGCTTTTCGTCATGTTTGGCTCCGTCATGAGCTGCGATAGCGATCGGTAATGCCGGCAACGTTGCGACGTCGTCTACGGCGGTGACGTGGACGGTATACTCTGGTGTCGAAATCGACAACATCAACCAAGCTTGGACAAATGATTTTACGAAGATACGCCAAACGAATTCCGGTGACTGCGCTGTTGCTGGTCACCAACGTCGCTCTGTTTGGACTTGGCTTGCTGCCGGGCTTGCGTCGATTGTTGCTTGAGCATTTCATGTTATTCCCACCGCAAACGCGTGCGTTCGAGTCTTGGCAATATTTCACCCACGCATTTCTGCATGCGGATGAGACGCACCTATTTCTCAATATGTTGGGGCTTTTGATTTTCGGTCGTGTTGTTGAATGGGCTCTGGGTAGTGGTCGATTCGCGGTGCTTTATGTTGTCGCGGTGTTTGGCGCCGCATTCACACAGACCTATCTCAATCAACTCCTCGGCTTTCCGGTAAGACCGATGCTCGGCGCGTCGGGTGGCGTTTATGGCGTGGTACTCTGCTACGCAATGTTGTTTCCCAAACGAAAAATTGTCATTTTGCCTTTGCCGATTCCGATGAGCGCGCCACTGGTAGCGGCGGGCATGGCAGCGATTGCTTTGTTTCTCGGGCTGACACAGCCCAACGGGGGCGTGGCGCATTTCGCGCACCTTGGTGGCATGTTGTTCGCGCTTCCCCTGGTGTTGTTTTGGCGCGACGCAGGACGGGTGAGGCGCGTTCGATGATCGGTCTTGCGAAACATGCGCTTGCGGGGGCAGCAGCGGGAGTAATGCTTGGCTGCTCACCGGCCCCAGAGATTCTTGAGACGACGCTGCCACCGGTGACCCGTGATGCACCGCCCCGAATTCCTGAGTTGTTGGTGGCGAGAATTGGTGGCTCCGAACGCGCAGCGCCTCTGGGCGTTGTACTGTTAACGAAAGACGCTGGCGGCATTATCATCGCTGGGGCGATCGATAACCTGGACGCACCAAATGCCACGTTGTCCTTATATGCGCCCGATCAATGTGGACGCTCGGGCGCGCCTCTTGCGGACATTCGCGTTGTTGCGTCCAGCGGCGGTCAGTGGAAACACGCAGAGCGGCTCGAATGGTTCGGGGCACTTGCCGAGTTTGAAAAAGCAAGCGTGCAGCTGATTGCCAGTGATGGCGCCGCGGTCAGCGAATGCGCGGTACTAGAGGCCGCAGCGCGCTAACGGTACGCCAAGAACGCGGGCTCGCGCATGGCCGCCAACTGTTCGCGCAGCGTCAGAATGTGCTCGCTCCAGTATCGGACGCTGTCGAACCATGGGAATGCTGCTTTAAACGCAGGATCTTCCCAACGACGGGCTAGCCAAGCCGCATAATGCATGATGCGCAGCGTTCGTAGCGGCTCGATCAACGCGAGCTCTTGCTCATCGAATGTGCGAAAAGTTCGATAGCCTTCTAGTAACACCTCCATCTGCAATCGTTGCTCATGCGGCTCCCCTGAGAGAAACATCCAGAGGTCCTGGATGGCGGGTCCGGTGCGCGCGTCGTCTGTATCAACGATGTATAGCGTCTCTTGATCTTGAAGAATGTTGCCAGGATGAAGGTCACCATGAATCCTGATGCGCCGCGCAAAATCCGTCCTATCGAAACAGTCGTCAATCGATTCCAAAAGATCGTCGGCCAGCGTCGCATAAGCATCTTCCAAGTCCTCGGGAATGACCTCATTGTCGAGCAGGTAATCGCGCGAATCATAGCCATAACTGATGGGTTCGATTTCTGGGCGATGTCGAAAAGTTTCCTGTTCTCCTGCGAGGTGCATGCGCGCGGTGAGTCGACCCAGTTGGCGCAGCGTTTGCTCGTCTTCCAGTTGTGGCCAGCGCCCTGGACGGAACGGGTAGATAGCGAATCTGAACGCGTCTCGAATGATCAGGCTCTGGCCGTCAAAAACAAGGGGCGTAACGATCGGCACGTCCAAGCCCTCGAGCGCGTAGGCAAACGCATGTTCTTCACGGATGGCTTCGTCAGACCAGCGCGATGGCCGATAAAACTTCACAACAATACGCTGTTCACCACCGGTCCCAACGCGATAGACGCGGTTCTCGTAACTGTTCAATGCGAGAAGATCGCCGTCGCATGCGAGGCCCGTCGACTCGACACAGTCGATAATCTGGTCGGGCAATAGGGTTTGAAAGCCTGGTGTACCGGTAGTCATGCCGCCAGGATACGCCGTTTCCATCGGAAATTGGACGGGTGCATCGCCGAGCGACGCGTGCGAGAATCCGGCGCTCGCCTCTACTCAGGAAGCCGCCAATGAAGTCTGATCAGTGCCACAATCGTCCGCTTCGGGCCATTTCGCTGTTGTCTGCTTTTTTCATACTCGGTGCGTGCGCGATGGCGCAGGATCTTACCTCCGGCGATCGTACGCCGTCCTCGATGAGCGAAGATGATGCGGCTTTCTGGCAGCAGCACGGTGAGTTGGCCTTGTCGCGTGCACTTGCAAGACAGCCCGTCAAAGGGCGCGCAAAAGGCATCGTTCTGTTTCTCGGCGATGGTATGGGTGTATCGACGGTGACGGCGTCACGCATCTACGAGGGCCAGCAACGCGGCGTTGATGGCGAGTCAAACGCATTATCGTTTGACAATTTTCCGCATAGTGCGCTCATCAAGACCTACAACGTAAATCAGCAAACGGCTGATTCTGCCGGCACCATGAGTGCGATTGTTACCGGCGTCAAAACAGACGCCGGATTGATTTCAGTCGCCGCGAAAACAGTTCGCGGCAACTGTGACAGTTCGAAGGGGCAAGAAACGCCGACGCTCCTCGAGATACTGGAAGACCGGGGTTGGCGGACCGGTGTTATTTCAACGGCGAGATTGACTCACGCAACGCCCGCAGCGACCTACAGCCACGCAGCGGAGCGGGGTTGGGAGTCTGATAAAGATCTATCCACCGACGCTCGCGAAGCAGGCTGCGCGGATATTGCGCGACAGCTGATTGAGTTCCCCTATGGCGATGGACTCGAAGTGGCGCTCGGTGGCGGCCGTCGCGCATTCCTCCCTGAATCGCGCAACGGCGAGCCATTCCGCGACCCTGAATATCCGCTTCAAACTGGTCGCCGCACGGATGGTCGTCATCTCGGTGAGGAATGGACGCAACGCGAAGGCGCGGTTTGGCTTTGGAATCGTGCCCAATTCTTGGCTCTCGATGCGGACACAACAGGCCCGGTGCTGGGGCTGTTTAACCACTCGCACATGCAGTATGAATTGGATCGAGAGAGTGATCCGGCTGGTGAGCCGTCACTGGAAGAAATGACGGCCAAAGCGATCGAGATCTTATCGCGCGGTGATGCTCCGTTTTTCCTGATGGTCGAGGCGGGACGCATTGATCACGGGCACCACGCGACCAATGCGAAGCGCGCGTTTGAGGACACAGCGGAGCTCTCTCGGGCGGTCGCGATTGCCGACGCGATGACCGACGATGACGATACCTTGATCATCGTGACAGCCGATCACAGTCATGTGATGACGATCGCCGGTTACGCAACACGAAACAACGATATCCTTGATATATCGCGCGGCAATCTGGAGGACGGTTCGCCGGACGACCAGCCGGCGACGGATGCTGTTGGTCAGCCGTATACAACCATCGGCTATACCAACGGACGAGGTGGCCGTACGTTGGCACCGGCCACCGAGCCCGGTGGTGAAAACCTGATTTACGACAACGCGCTCACGACGGACCGACGGCTTGCGCTTGAAGATGTTGATACAACCGATGGTGATTACCACCAGGAGTCTTTGGTGCCTGCATGGGGCGAGACGCACGGCGGCGAAGATGTCGGCTTGTATGCGAAAGGACCTTGGGCGCATCTGTTTGGCGGGACGCACGAGCAGAGTTTTATTTACTACGTGATGCGGCACGCAGCTTGCGGTGTGACTTGCGCCCCAAGTGCGCGCTAAGTACGAAATCCGGTCATTGCTATCGGGCTTTTTTCGCAACCAGCGTGGTGCGCAACGGTGCGGGATGGCCTTCGATCGTCAGCTGTGAATTGTCCGGATCGAGCGATTCGCGCAGCGACTCGAAGGGCATCCAGTCCGTCGTCCGTTGTTCATCGATCGACGTGTAGTTGACGTCGATTACCTTGATGTCTGAAAAACCGGATCGCTCGAGCCAGACGCTCAACAAACGACTTGACGGTATAAACCAAACGTTACGCATTCTTGCATAGCGCCCTTCCGGGGTGAGGCATCGTGTCTCGTCACCCGGCACGATTAACGTCTCGAGCAGCAATTGCCCACCTGGTTTCAGTTGTTGCGCCAGTTGCTTGATGTGCCCGATGGGGTCCGGCCGATGATAGAGCACCCCCATAGACAGTACGTGATCGAAAGGATCGACGGCGGGCAGGGCCTCCAACGTCAGTGGTAACGTAAGGACCGCTGGGTTGTTTAGCATGCGTTGGACCGCCAAGAATTGAGCGACGAATAACGCTGTTGGATCGATATTCATAACCGAATGCGCGCCGGCACCGGCGAGTCGCCAACTGAAATAACCGTTGCCGCCGCCGACATCCAGAACCCGTTGCCCAGCGATATCTTCGAGTGCCGGTGCGATTCGCTGCCACTTCCAATCGGAGCGCCATTCACAATCGATGAGATGTTCGTTGATTTGAAATGGGCCTTTGCGCCACGGCATCAAAGTTCGTAACGACGACTCGGGTGCGGCATGGGCTTGAATATTGATCGCATCGCGCGTCAGGTCGAATCCGCTGTTCCCAGGCGCAATAGCGTCGATGGCACCCAACCATTCGTGCCATTGGCCATGACGCAGTGCGGGTGACTGCTCTACCGCGCCAAGCAACGCCGCCGCATGCCGTGAAAAGTGGCTTTCCAAGACCGCGCGCGACAGTATGTCGAGGACTGTTTGAGTCTGCTCAGTCATCAGCTCGGATTGCGATAAACGAGCCGAAGTTCAGCTCTGCTTGCCAGAGCGCGACATGTGCGAACCCAGCTGCTCGTAAACGACGCTCGTGCGTCTCTCGTGAGTCGGGGATTAGCACGTTTTCAAGGGCATTTCGTTTGCCCGCTATCTCCATATCGGAGTAGTCGTGCTCTCGTTTGAATTCGTGGTGTTGGTCGATCAGCAGCTCTCGAATAACCGGATCATCGAACACGAATTTCTCCGACAGCAGTAACGCACCTCCCGGGCGGAGCGCGTCATGGATGTTGGATAGTAGTTCGAGGCGGCCCTCTGGCGGCAAGAATTGCAACGTATAGTTCATGATGACGAAATCGGCGGGCTGCAATGAAATGTCAGCGATGTCGGCGTGCTGAAAATGGATGTGTTGGCGGCGATCGTCAAATTGCGTATTGGTTTTGCACGTCTCGATCATCGCGGCAGAGTTATCAACGCCAATGATTTCCGCTGGGGTTTCACCTAAGCCCATGCTGGCCGCGAGTATCCCTGCCCCAAGAGAGCAACCTAGATCGTAACAACGGCCGCCCGCTGGCACGAAGGTGGCGGCCATGCGATGAATCCCGTCGAGAGTGACGCGATACCCCGGCACAGAACGCTCGATCATGTCGCTAAAAACGGCTGTGACGGCCTCATCGAATTCGAAAGCCTTGATTGCTGCGATTTGTTGCTTATATATAGTGTCTCGGGCCACGCTTCTAAGATCCGGTCGTTTGGCTGGCCCGTAGTGTAGTGGGTTGCGCCTTTCAGCGCGAAATCGAGCTACGCATCCCATCAATCAGGCGAGATATTGGCAGATGACAGAACTCAACATAGCGGAAGCGCTGGCGGCCCTCGGCATTGACGCCGACTATGCGGCGAGTCGAAACCTGCCCGTTTATCAAGAGGCGACGCAACTCGTCAGCGCAGGGCCGAACATTGTTGGTAATGAGCAGCAGTTGGAACCCGCCACCGCGGGACAGTGGATTGCTATGCGACAGGCGGCCGAAGCGGATGGCATCGATCTCTTGTTGGTCAGTGGTTATCGTTCGATCACCTACCAGACGGAGCTCATTCAAAGAAAGCTCGATAAGGGTGAGTCGCTCGAGTCTGTTTTAAGGGTTGTTGCGCCGCCAGGGTGCAGTGAACACCACACAGGGCGCGCCATCGACATCGCGACACCAGGGGTACCACCTTTGACCGAGGCGTTCGAGGCCACGGAGGCATTTGGCTGGCTGTCGAAAAACGCCGGTAAGCACGGATTTGTCATGAGTTTCCCAAGAGATAATCGATTCGGCTATGTCTACGAGCCATGGCATTGGTGTCGGCGCGTCAGTTGATCCAGAGCCGCTCATTTTCGTTCAGCCAGCCTGTTGACAGACGCAGAACGGCGTCACACAATAGCGGGCTACTGTCGGAGGGGTACTCAAGCGGTCAACGAGGGCAGACTGTAAATCTGCTGGCTATGCC